>CALJZP010000326.1 GCA_937983545.1 uncultured Azonexus sp. | reverse complement strand
CGAGTCGGCGATTGCCGGTGGCGTACTCCTGATTTTCGTCTTCGTCGGCGACTGGCTGCTCGCCGCCATGCGCCTCTCCGAGCAGGCGCTGGAAATTTCCGGCGGCCTGATCCTGTTCATGATCGCCTTGCGCATGGTCTTTCCCGTCGGTTCCAGCGACGAGGCGGCAGACATGGATGGCGACCCGCTGATCGTGCCGCTCGCCATTCCCATGATCGCCGGCCCGTCGGCGCTGGCGACCGTGCTGCTCAACGCGCGCCAGACCGATCACCCGACGTCGCTGGTCCTGGCGATTGTCATCGCTGTTATCATCAATACCCTCATTCTGCTTTCGGCCGGACGTCTCGCCCGGCTCTTCGGAAAAGCGGGCCTGGCCGCCATGGAGCGCCTGATGGGCCTGATCCTGACCACGATTGCAGTCCAAATGCTGATTTCCGGCGTCCGGGTCGCTTTTTCCCTGCCGCCTCAACCGATGATTCCCTGAAACACATGAGCCGTTCCGTCGCCAATGCCCTGATGCTCCTTGTCGCCCTGATCTGGGGGACCACCTTTGTCGCTCAGCAATTGGGGATGGCGCACGTCGGCCCCTTGACCTATACCGGCGTGCGCTTCCTGCTCGGCGCCCTGTTCGTGCTCCCCCTGGCCATTCGCGAGTATGGCCGCCTGCAGGCGCGCGGCGTCCGGCTCGAGCGCGCCGACTGGTTCGCCTGGTGCGGCCTGGGCGTACTGCTGTTCCTGGGAGCGGTTTTCCAGCAGATCGGGATCATGGGAACCACGGTATCCAACGCCGGTTTCCTGACTGCGCTCTACGTTCCCATGGTGCCCATTCTCGCCTGGCTGATCGATCGTCATGCGCCGCATCCCGCCGTCTGGCCGGCGACCATCGGCAGCTTTATCGGGACCTTCATGCTGTCGGGCGGGCGGTTCGACGCCCTGACCGTCGGCGATTGCTGGGTCATCGCCAGTACGCTGTTCTGGGCTGCCCACGTTTTCTGGGTTGGTCGGGTCGCCGCGCACCGGGGGGCGCCGATCATGGTGGCAGTGACCCAGTTTGTGGTCAGCGGCGTGCTGTCGATGCTGGTTGCGCTGGCCATCGAAGACATCGAACTGGCCGGTCTGGTCGAGGCCATGCCGGCCATACTCTACGGCGGGCTGCTGTCGGTCGGTGTCGCTTTCACGGTGCAGGTGATCGCGCAGCGCCATACACCGGCGACGGATGCGGCCATTCTGCTCAGTTCGGAAATCCTGTTCGCTGCGCTGGCGGGAGCTCTTTATCTGGGCGAACGCCTTACCCCGCTGCAGCTTACCGGCGGCGGCATCATTTTCGTCTGCATCCTGGGCGTTCAGGTGGCTCCGATCCTTCTTCGCAAGTCGGTCAAGGCGGCGTGACCCTCCGATTGTCGGCGCTCTGACCGAAAGCCTCACCCTGTGCGGTGATTGATCGGTTGGCGACGAATCATTTGTCATCAATTGTCGTGGCAAATGTATAGAATGTCGCGAAAAGCACGACTGATCATCATGACAGGGGGAAGCATGCAGGCGCTCGCGGCAAATTACTACGAACTGCTCGGTATCGGCCAGACGGCGACACTGGACGAAATCAAGGCGGCCTACGCCAGGCAACTGGCAGAGTTTCGCGACATGCTGGCCCGGCGCGAACCACCCCCGGCGGAATCCCTGGATGCATTGCGGGAGGCCTTCAAGACTCTGAGCGACCCGGAGGCACGGGTTGCCTACGATGCCGGGCTCGATGCCGCTCCGCCGCTATCGACCGCACCCGCCGAGCCCGCCGTGGCGGCACAGCCCGCTGCCGAAGGACGCGAGGAGCGGTTCGAGTTTGTTGGCGAGGGCAGCGAGTATTTCCGCATCTGGATCGTCAACATCTTCCTGACCATCGTGACCCTCGGTATGTATTCGGCCTGGGCCAAGGTGCGCCGGGAGCAGTATTTCCATCGCAACCTGATGCTCGATGGCTCGGGTTTCGACTACCACGGCAAGCCCATGGCTATCCTCAAGGGGCGACTCGTCGCCCTGTTGCTGGTCGGCGGCCTTTCGTCCGCGCAGCATCTCGGCCCGCTGGCTTACGGTATCGCTTTTCTTTGCCTGGTGCCGCTGGTGCCGTGGCTGGCTGTCAAGGCTTTTCGTTTCCGGGCCTACAACACCAGCTACCGGGGGCTGCGCTTCAGTTTTCACGGTACCTACGGCCAGGCCTTCAAAGTGTTCGTCGGCTACGGCCTGCTGGCCATGGTGACCCTGTGGCTGGCTTTCCCGGTTTTTTATCGGCAGTTACGTAAGTTCATTCTCGACAACACCCGTTTCGGCACCACGGCATTCGATTGCTCGGTGACGACCGGGGCCATCTACCGGATTTTCCTGTTCCCCGGCTTCGTCATCCTGGCGCTGTTCGCAGCCATCATCCTGGTCACCGCCATGGGCGCGGGCGGGGGAGCAGCGGGGCTGGCCGCCGCCGGGTTCATCTTGCTGCTCATCCCCTTGTTACTGATCCTGCCGCAGGTGGTGCTGGTTCCGTATGTGGCGGCCCGCAGCAACAATGCAGTCTGGAGCGCCACCACCCTTGGGCCTCACCGCTTTGCCAGCCGCCTGCCGGTCGGCGGCTTCATCGGCCTGACCGTGGTGAACTGGCTCGGCATCCTGTGTACCCTGGGCTTGTTCATTCCCTGGGCGAGGGTCAGGGTGGCTCGCTACCGGGCCGAGCATCTCACCCTGGCGGTCGACGGCAGCCTCGACGATTTCGTCGCCGGCGAAGCCGGGGCCGTGACGGCACTCGGCGACGAAGCCGCCGAAATGTTCGATCTGGATATCGGCCTTTGAAAGGTATTGCCGCCTTCTACTACGATGGACGGACGCCAGTCCGGCAGCCGGCCGAATTGTTCGCCATCGGCGATGAAATCGTCGGGCGCGGTGCTTTTGGCGAGCGGCGCGCCCGGCGTGGCGCCGTCGATATTTCCGAACCCCTGGGCCGCTCGCCGCGGGTCATTCGCTTCGACGATGGCGGCCACTTCGAGGTGGCCGACCACGATGCCTTCAATCTCTGGCTCACGGCGGCTGGCTTCAGGGACTCGACGGTGGTGCACCTGCAAAGGCGCTGGTCGTGGGCACTCGGTTCGTTGCTGGGGGCAATATCGTTGATCGCGGCAATCTATGTCTGGGGTCTGCCGGCCTTCGGCAAGCTGATGGCGCCGAAGATTCCCGAACCCGTTCTCCAGGCCTTGTCGCAGCAGACCTTGAGCTTTCTCGACAGCAAATTATTGACGCCATCGCGCCTGAGCGAGGCGCGACGGGCAGAACTGACCGAATACGCCGACCGGGTCTTGCGACAGGGGCGCGACCTGCCGCCCCATCGTCTGCATTTCCGTTCCTCGACGCTGGGGCCCAATGCCTTTGCACTGCCGAGCGGCGATATCGTGGTTCTGGATCAACTGGTCGAACTGGCTGCCAACGACGACGAAGTGACGGGCGTCATCGCCCACGAATTGGGGCACGTCGCCTATCGGCACGGGCTGCGGCAGTTGATCCAGTCCTCGGTGGTTTCCTTCGTGGTCGGCATCTATTTCGGCGATGTGTCGTCGATGGCCGCCAGTTTCAGCGCCCTGGCCCTCGAATCGCGCTACTCGCGCGAGTTCGAACTGGAAGCCGATGCCTACGCCGCCCGCAGCCTGCAGAACGCGGGCCTGGGCACCGGGCCGCTGGCCGCGATGCTGGAACGCATGGAGAAAGCCCATGAGGAAAAGGGCAGCAAGGCATCCCGCTGGGATGTTCTCTCATCGCATCCCGACACCGCCGAGCGCGTTGCCCGTTTGCGGGCCATGCGCTAGCGTCATTCCTGGCATCCCGACAGCGGCCCTTGCCTCAATAAATCCGTCGCCGGCACGGGGCGATCGCACTCGATCGACTCGAGCGCGAAGGTGGACTCGGCCGTCAGGTCTTCCACGAGCCGGTAGTCGGTGCCCGGGAGCACCGCGAGCTCGGCCGTGGCCCCGTCGTTGACGAGCGTTCCGGACGCCGAC
>CALJZP010000325.1 GCA_937983545.1 uncultured Azonexus sp. | reverse complement strand
TGCTGGAGTGGCGGCAACCCGTTCCCGGATGGGGCTACTAGTCGGCGCGGTCTTTTTGTCGTTTCTGTGGCTTCGGGGGAAGACGATATTGCCGAGAACTGACAGGAGGGTACTCCTCCCGCCGTTTGCGATAATGTTATTTGGGATGTGGCTGTTCTGGCCATCCTTGTCAGATTTGATACAGGTTAACACCACGGGATCATTGGAGCGAATCTCCCAGATTTCTTCAGATGCTCGTTTAGGCATATGGCGTTTGTTACTGTCAGCAGTACAGGAGAAACCTCTTTTCGGATGGGGTTGGGGGCAGGTAAGCGTTGCTCAGCATGCTGTGGCTGCATCGTTTCCATACGCGCCGTTGACTGAATATGCTCACAATATTGTGCTTGACTTGATTATTTGGAATGGTGGCGTCATTGGCGGAGCATTTGTCGTATTTGCATTCTGGTGGTGCTTCCGACAATACGCGAATTTGCGTTCAGGGGAGGCGCTGTTTGCGGGGGGGGTGATACTGGTGCTGTTGATGCATGCCCTTCTGGAGTTTCCGCTGTCCTATGCTTTTTTCCTTGTTCCGTTTGGTATTTGCGTCGGTATTCTTGAATCGTATTCACCAAGCAGGTTGCAGCTCAGTATAAGGCCGCGGGAATTTGGCATATGCCTGGCCTTGATGTCGGGGAGTATCTTGTTGTACGTTGGATACGAGTATCTTCAAATTGAAGAAGATCATCGCAGGTTGCGTTACGAAGCAGCTGGTTATGCCCGCCCTGCTCCTGGGCATAAAGCGCCGGATGTGATGTTGCTGACCCAGCAAGGTGCTTTTCTGCGCTTTGCGAGAACAGAGGCGAAAGCCGACATGACATCCGAGGAGTTGGATGCGATGCGTTTCGTTGCCAGTCGCTATGGATATCCTCCTGTACTTTTCCGATATGCCTTGGCATTGGGCCTTAATGGGCGAACACAGGAGGCAGGGCTGGAGTTGACGCGACTTCGTGCCTTGCATCCTCCCGAACGCTACCAGGAGGCATTGGATGGATGGGCAGAGGCCCAGAAGTGGTTTCCTTCGTTAAATAGTGGAAGGCAGCTACCTAGCATGGAGAGCCTTAGGTAATTTTTGCAACGACCAGATTGGCAGGCTTTCTTGTACATGGAAATGAGAAGTTCATGGCGACCGGCTATCCAACTGAGAATATTTGAAGGGCGGTTGTCGGTCTTGCTGGTAACAAGTAAGGGGGCATTGCTGTGGTCATTGATCCGTTCAAGCACATCCTGCATTCGGGCAAGAGCATATAGATATTGGTAAGATTTCTTTTGCTTGACCAGTGGGAAAAAAACTCCAGTGAATAACGAAGTTTTTTTAAATGCCATTCACATTTTTGCCGCTCGTTTGGTTTCAGTGTGGCGTGTCTGTGAGAAAGTTGGCATGTTTTATGCTATATGGCGCGATTTGCTGATTGGTAAACTCGGCTAAAGGCAGCGCTCGCGCCTCACCTACAGTATATACAGCTGCTGTAAACTAAGGGAGTGGACAGGGATATTTCTTTGAGCGCGAGCAGCTTGGAAACGGCTTTGCGAGTACTACTTTTATGTATGGCAATTTTATGTAGGCGCTTACCTTCTTTGTTATTAGGAAAGGCTGTCATGAACGGCGGGAGTGTTTCTTCGAAAAATACACCCTAGTTGCGCGCTTCACCAGGGCGCTACCGAGTGTTTGCCATGTCTGGCCGTAAGCGGCTACAAATTCGGGAGGCGGTACCGGGGCGAAGAGCTTGATGACCGAGCGCAGGCGGCGGAGGGTGACGCAGGCTTGGTGCACGAATTCTGGGTCTTTGCTCGTGAGCAAGCCTTGGTCGTTGCGCTGGAAGTGTTCGAGGCTGTTGAGGGCGATGCAGCGGAAGGCTTCGGCCGGCGCAATGTCGGCATTGATTGCTGCAGGCCACGCCTTCACGGGTTTTAGCGGGGTGTCCAGGAAAAGGGTATGGCCGCTTGGCCTTGCTGCTATGGCCGGGTGGTGGTGGATGTCGCCCTGTAGCTGGCGGGTGAGCCAGAAGATGTCCTCGACCTTGCCGGAGAGTGGTTCCAGCTCGATTTCGCAGATCGGCGTGCGGCGGCCGCAACTTTCGATGTGGCGCGGTAGATGAGTGGTTCGTTCGGCGATTCGCCGAACGGCACCTGCCAGCTCGGGCGCTTGAAGTCGGTGGTGAAGACCGGCTCCAGCTTGTTGATACGGGCCTCGAGGAAGCAGCGGAATTCGGCATTGTCGAGATGGCTGAAATCGAAGGTGCCGGGTGTTGCCTGGGTTTTCCACTCGCTGCGCATGGCTAGGCCGCCGCTGGTCGGCTCGGCTGATTTGACGGTGCTCAGCCATTGTCAGCCTTTTTTGCGGAAGCGGACAGCGATGCGGCGTTGGTGCAGTTCAGTTCCGGCGTATCGAAATAGGTGTTGAGCAATTGCTGCTTGTGCGACGCGATATTGGCGAGCAGCGGGTGCCGGGCGAGTTTGCCGGCTGCTTTCGGGTTCAGTTGCAACTAGAGTTCGATTTCGGTACCCGTCATTCAATTCCTCGGGATGGCCGGACCGGTGGCGCCATCGAAGCCGAGTTCGGGCAGGGTGGCGAGTTCTGCGGCGGTCTGAACGCCTTCGGCAATGACTGTCAGACCGATGTTGTGGGCGATGCTGCACAGGCCTTTGAGGAATGCCTGGTTGCCGCTCTGGCTGTCGATGGCGCGAATGAAACTGCCGTCGACCTTGAGGTAATCGAGGCCCATGCCGTGCAGGCGGCCGATTTCACTGAATTGGCGGCCGAAATGCTCGATGCCGAGGCGGCAGCCCAGCGGGCGCAGTGCGTCGCAGAAGGCCTGGAAGGCAGCGAAGTGCTGGAAGGCGCCGATTTCGGAGACTTCCAGCCACAGGCGGGGCGCCAAGTCCTTGCGGCTACCGATCAGGGCCAGCAGGCGGGCGCGGAATGTGGTGTCGATGATCGATTCCCCGGAGAGATTGACGGCTACGGCCGGCGCGCCGGCGGCAATACGTTCGAGGGCGAGGCGGGCGGCGGCGAGGTCGAGCTCGGTGGTCATCGCCAGACGCGAGGCCATGGGCATGAAACTGCCGGCGGTCAGCCATTCGCCATCGTCGCTGGCCTTCAGGCGCAGCGGGCATTCGAGATGCAGCAAATGGCCGCCGCTGCCGGCGACCGGGAATTCGATCAGGCGCAGGCGCTGGGACTGGATGGCGCCATCGAGCAGCTTCTTCCAGTCGGCATTCGAGGTGGCTTGTTGGTCGCTTTGGCTGTCTGCCTGCTGCCAGGCGAGCCCGCTCTGGCTTTCGGCAGCGGCGAGGGCGGCATCGACGCGGGATAGGAGGTTGCCGGCCGATTGGTCGTGCAGGTAGCTGCCGCTGGCGATATGGCCGATGCGTTCGCTGTCGATCAGTCCGGCAGCCGCCAGATCATTGAGCAGGCGCAGCAGTTTTTCGGCGAATGGCGAGGCATCCTGTATGCCGGGAACAATCAGGGCGAAATCGGCTCCGTTGAGTCGGGCTGCTGCGGCATTCGGGCTTTCTCCGGCGATGCCGGCGAGT
>CALJZP010000324.1 GCA_937983545.1 uncultured Azonexus sp. | reverse complement strand
CTCTCGAGCGGGCGCTTCGGAACAGCAGCATGTCGAGCTGGGACTCGACATCATCGCCGGCTCGCACTGGCTCGCCGCCGCCGGGGAGGTCATCGGCAACCACCATGAAAAGTTCGAGGGAAGCGGTTATCCGCAGGGGTTGCGCGGCGAGGAAATTCCGCAGAACGCGCGGATTTTTGCCATTGTCGATGTCTTCGACGCGTTGATGTCGGAGCGCCCCTACAAGGCGCCGCTGACCCTGGAAACGGCCTTGGGCATCCTTCGTGATGGACGTGGCAGTCATTTTGATGCTGCTTTCGTCGATGTCTTTACCGAGATTGCCGAAGGCATCCATCGCGACATCTGCGGTTTGTCCGAAACGGCGTTGAGCCAGAGGCTGGCCGATCAGCTTCCCCATTATTTCTTCCTGCGGGAAGACGCGCGGTAAGGCGATCGGATACAGGGCTAGCCGAGGCGGCGAGAGCCCGTTAAAAAGCCCTCCGGCTTTCGCGGGAGGGCTTGATCTGTCAGGTCGGCGCAATCAGTTGATGGCGGCCCACTTGCCATCCTTGAACTGGTAGAGGGAAATGCCGCCAAAGCGGTTGTCGCCCTTGGCGTCGAAAGCGATGGTGCCGGTGACGCCCTTGAAATTCACCTTCTGCAGCATCGGCAGGTACTTGGCCGGTTCGATGGAGTTGGCGAGCTTCATGGCTTCGATCAGCGCATTGGTGGCATCGTAGGCGTACGGGGCGTAGAGCTGGATGTCGGTGTTGAAGCGCTGCTTGAAGCGGTTCTTGAATTCGGCGCCGCCCGGCATCTTGTCGACCGGCAGGCCGGCCTGGGTGCAATAGACATCGCCCGACATGGCTTGCGCGGCGAGCTTGAGCATTTCGCTGGTGCACACGCCGTCGCCGGCGAGGAAGCGGGCATTGATGCCGAGTTGCTTGATCTGCTTGAGCATCGGCGCGCCCTGGGCATCCATGCCGCCGTAGAAGATGGCGTCGGGCTGTTTGCTCTTGATGCGGGTGAGCAGGGCGGTGAAATCGACGGCCTTGTCGTTGGTGTATTCGCGGGCGATGACCTGCACGCCCTGTTTCTTGAGGTTTTCGGCCAGCGCGTCGCCGAGACCCTGACCGTAGGCGGTGCGGTCGTCGATGATGGCGATCTTCTTGGCGTTGAGCACGGTGGCGGCGTACTTGGCCATCACTTCGCCCTGCTGGAAGTCGTTGGCGATGACGCGGTAAGCGATCTTCAGGCCCTGCTGGGTGAGTTTCGGGCTGGTGGCGGAGGGCGTGATCGCCGGGATGCCGCCCTGCTCATAGACGGCCGCGGCGGGAATGGAGGTTCCCGAGGTGACGTGGCCGACGACGCCTTTGGCACCGGCGTCGACGACGCGCTGGGCAACGATGGTGGCCTGCCGCGGGTCGCCCTGGTCGTCTTCCGACATCAGCTCGAAACGCACTTTCTGGCCGCCGATGGTCACGCCCTTGGCGTTGGCATCGTCCAGCGCCAGGCGGGTGCCGTATTCCTCATCCTTGCCGACGTGGGCAATGGGGCCGGTCAGCGGACCGGCGAAGGCGATCTTGGCAACCGTCTGGGCATAGACGGCGGCCGGAGCGGCCAGGGCGCCGAGAGCGGCGATGGCGAGAGTGATTTTTTTCATGTCTTGTCCTTGGTGTGTTGTCCGATACCGTCCCGGCGCATGCATGGTGCTCCGGTGCAGGCCCCGTGTGTACTGATTTGGCGAGAGGAATTGTACTGGAAGCGTCATGGAAGAAAACGGCAGGCCCGAGCCACCAGCACGCTCTGGTGTGCAAGGCGGTAGGCGGGGCATTGGATATCCGTCGCGTTACGTAATTGAAACGGTCTGTAACAGATTGTTGTGGCTTGTAACTATTCGTAATTATTCATTACGGGGAGGCGGATAGAATGAAATGAAGAATGCACACTCAGGGAGAAAGCTATGTCTATCAAGTCGCGATTATTGTTACTGATCGTAGTGGCCTTGTTGGGAGTTAGTGCGCTGGGCGGCGTCGGTTATGCCGTCAAGCGGATGCTGTCGGGGGCACTGGACGAAGCTGTCAAGGTTCGCCTGCCTTCCATCGTCGGCCTGGAAGTCCTCAACGAGGCGCAGACCGACCTGGTCCGCCGTTCGCTGCAGGTCGCCATTTGGGAAAACGATTACGCTCCGCAAGCCAAGCAGTATTTCCGGGAGGCGCTGGGGGCCAAGCAGTCCGCCTGGGAACGTGCGGACAAGGGATGGCGCCTGTATGAAAGCACCCATCAAACGGCGGAAGAAAAAGTGCTGTGGGAGCGTTTCGTCGCGGCCTGGGCGACATGGAAGGCCGCCGATGCCAAGGTAACGGCAGAAATGCAGGTGCTTGCCGAAACACAGGGAGAGTTGGCGCAAAAGGAGGCATTCAAGCGTTTTTATGCAGCCTTCCACGCCCAGGAAAAGTCGTTCTACATTGCCGAGGAAAGTTTGCGTAAAGTGATCGACATCAACGAACACATTGCCCGCCAGGCGGCCGAGGAGGCCACCAAAACGGAAGGGCAGGCAGGTTGGGCGATCACTTTGGTATTGGCCCTCTGTGTCGCCCTGACCGTCGGGCTGGGGGTGTGGATTTACCGGAGCATCATGCGTCCGCTGAACGCAATGCAAGAGACCATGAGCAGGGTCGGCAGCGAACTGAATCTGCGTGAACGCGTTGACGCCGGAAGTCGCGACGAGATCGGTCGGACGGCGGATGCCTTCAACGTGCTGATCGGGCAGCTGCAGCATTCGTTCGGGGAGATATTCGAACGAATGGGAGAGGTTCGGCGGGAGGTTTCCCACCTCGCTACCGCCGCGGAGGAGATGTCTTTGGCCACCGCGCACCAGGCTTCGGCAGCCGCTTCCATGGCTGCTGCGGTAGAGGAAGTGACGGTCAGCATCAACCATGTCTCCGAAAGTGCTGCCGATGCGCTGGCGCTATCGCAGGAAGCCGAGAAGCGCTCCAGCGAGGGGATCGCGAACATCGAGCGCTCGGTGGCCGGCATGGGCGAAATCTCCGATGCGGTGGCCGGTGCATCCAGGGCGATTGCCGAGTTGGGGAAGCAGTCCGACGAGATTTCGGCCGTGGTTCAGGTCATCAAGGATGTCGCGGATCAGACCAACCTGTTGGCGCTGAACGCAGCCATCGAAGCTGCCCGGGCCGGCGAGCAAGGGCGCGGTTTTGCCGTGGTGGCGGATGAAGTGCGCAAGCTTGCCGAACGCACCACGCAATCCACCGGCGAGATTGCCGGGATGATATCGGCCGTACAACGGAGCAGTCAGGCTGCCGTTTCCGGCATGCAGCTGGTTGTCGACCAGGTTGCGCAAGAACAGGAGCTGACCCGTTCGGCGGGGACGGAAATCGCCGCCATCGGCGGGGAAACCCAACGGGCGGCAGCTGCCATTTCCGAGATCAACGAAGCGCTGCGCGAGCAAAGCACGGCCAGCAACGAGATTGCCTCGCACGTCGAGTCCGTTGCCCAAATGACCGAGGAAAATCATGCCGCCAGCGAGCGCACGGCCGAGGGTGCGAAGCGCGTCGATCAACTCGCGGAGGTCGTTCTCGCGACGCTCGGGCGGTACAAGCTGTGAGCGGGTCGTGCTAACGCCCTTTACCGCGCGTAGCGCCGGCCGTGCGACTCGGCGGGCCGGCCGACCCCGGTGCGGGATCGGCCGGGTAAGCGCCTACTCGCGGTAGAAGCCAACGCCGATCAGGCTGCCGTTTTCGCGGCGGATGAAGGTACGCTTGTGCTCCACGGCATTGGTGACCGGGTTGCGCCAGACGTAATCGACGCTGCCTTCCCCCTTGTCGCGGGCGAGTTCGAGCATCTCCCTGACCAGCGGCTTGCCTTCCACGTCGTGCAGGTCGCTCGCATCGGTTCCCGTCCATTTCGGATTCATGCCGTGGGCCTCGAATCTGCCGCTCGCCAGATTGACGGCGAAGACATACAGGTCGTCGCGCACGAAGGGGCCGTTCCGGTCGTTGAAACTAGCCAGTGCCTTGGTCATTCCCTGGCGGCGAATCTGGTCGCTGGCGGCGTCGAGCAGCTTTCGCGCATCGTCGGCACTGGAGCGCGGCGCGTAATAGCCGACCCCGAGGATGTAGTTGCCTTCACGATGCAGCCAGGCATGTTTCGGTTCGACATGGTTGCTCTTGCGATTGAGCCAGACGTAGCGGATGCGCGCCTCGGCCTGTTTTTCGGTGACCGCGATCATTTCGCGAAAGAGCGGCAGGCCGGCGGCATCAACCGTGTCCAGCACGTTCAGGCCGACCAGCTCGACCGGCGCGGCACCGCTGGCGACGTAGGTTCCCTTGGTATCGATCACGTAAACGTACAGGTCTTTCCTGACGAACGGACCGCTGCGGTTGTTGAAAGCCTTCCAGGATTTTTCCGGTCCGTTGGCCTGCAGGTATTTGACGGCCTGGTCGAAGAGGGCGCGGGCCTCGCGCGGGGTGGCGTGGTCGGCGGCGAAGGCGACGGCGCTGGCGGCGGCCAGGCTGAGCGCGGCAAGGGTGCGGCGAATGCGGTATTGCATGGGCGGGTCTCCGGTTCTGGATTGGGTTGGTTTGTTCGGTGTTCAGGCGATGCCGGGGCGGTGCATATCCACCAGGCCGTGGCGGGCGGCGAAATGGAGCAGCTTGAAATCGCTGTCGGCATCCAGTTTCTGGCGGATCAGCGACAGGTAGTTGAAGATGGTTTTCGGACTCAGGTGCATGGCGTCGGCAATGTCGCTGGCTGTCTCGCCGTGGGCGAGCAGGCGCAGCACCTCGAACTCGCGCGGAGTCAGCTGGTGCAGCGGAGTCTCGCCATCGATCGCCTCGCCGGCCAGGATGTCGGCGATATCGGCCGAAAAGGCGCGGCGGCCCGCCGCCACGCGGCGGATGGCGTCGATGACCTCGTCCGGCTCGCAATACTTGGTCAGGTAGCCGTGGGCGCCGCTTTTCAGCGCCTGCGTGACGTGGCCGGCGCTGTCGTGCATCGACAGCACCAGGATGCGCAAAGTCGGCAGGCGGGCGAGCATGCCGCGAATCGCCTCGATGCCGCTGCTGCCCTTGAGGCTGAGGTCGACCAGCGCGACATCCGGCAGGGCGCGGATGACCAGCGCGTTGGCTTCGTCGGCGCTGGATGCTTCGCCCACCACCTCGAAACCGGGTTCAGCCGACAGCAAGCGGCGGTAGCCGGTGCGGACCACAGCGTGGTCGTCGATCAATACGATGCGCATCATTCCTTCTCTCCTTTCCTTCCGTTCGCCGTCCCGGCCAGCGCCGGCAATTCGGCCGACAGCAGGAGACCGCGGCCCGGCAGGCTGTCCAGCTGCAAGTGTCCGCCGGCCATCTCCAGCCTCTCG
>CALJZP010000323.1 GCA_937983545.1 uncultured Azonexus sp. | reverse complement strand
AAATCAATTAATCTGTCGGCGCGGAGGAATGGATTTCATGGAGTTTTATTAATTATCTTGTGTTGCGGTGCGCTTCTTGGATTGTATAAAAATAGTTATATATTTAAACAGGTGTTGAGGATTAATAGGTATTTTTCTTCGTTCAGATGGAGGTAGTCTGTTTTTCTGAGTAAATCTTATGCTTAAGCTAATTTTGTATTATTTCGGGCGTCTTGGTTTTGTATTTAAGTTTGGTGGATATTCTTTTTTTTGTTTGGATCGAAGGATCAATTTGGTTCATGGTTTGAACACCATGAATTTGCGCGAAGTTGAGAACGATATTTCTGATGATGAGATTTTTGGATGGCTAACGATTAAAGAAGCACGCCAGCTTATTAATGATCCCTTGCATCGTTTTTTCTTGCTTCAAGACAATGGTGTTGTTGTTGCAAGTTGCTGGGCGCAATTCTGCGATATTGATCTAGGGTTTATTGATGTTAAGGCGGCGCTCCCGCAAAAATCTGTTTATTTGACACATGTTATTGTGAAAAACGATTTCCGAGGAAGAGGTTATTCAAATCGGTTATTGGAGCTTGTTTCGGATAAGTTGCAAAGAGAAGGATTTTGTCGAATATATATTTGTTGTGACAATCGTAACGTCTCCATCAGAAAAGTATTTGCTCAGCTTGGCTTTTGTTATTATCTTGGTGTTCGATTTTTCAGGCTTGGGTTATTTCGTTTTTACACCTATTATTCCGAGTCTGGTTGTAGCCATTCCCGCGCTGGTGTGAACCCTTTTCCGATTGACGTTCGTTTTCTCGGGCGCACTGACAAACATGCTGCGACTCATGATTAAAGGGGCTGCATCTTGAAATTTGGGGATTCGCCTCTGAAGAGTGCCATTATTGTTGTTTCATTGCGCTGGATTGATCGGCTGATCGGCTTTGTCAGTACGCTGATCCTCGCGCGATTATTGATGCCGGAGGATTTCGGGCTCATTGCAATGGCATCGATAATTATTGGTTTAGCTGAAGCGATGCTCGATGTCGGCGTCAATGTTTTTCTTATTCAAGCAAGAAATCCAACGTCGGCTCACTACAACACAGGTTGGACAGTTAGAGTTATCCAAGGATTTTTCCTGTTTTTACTATTATCGTCAGTCTCGCCATTTGTAGCCCAATATTTTGGTGACGAGCGTGTTCAATTGGTATTGATCGGTTTAGCTTTCTCTGGTTGGGTGGCTACATTTGAAAACGTTGGTGTAGTTAATTTTCAAAGGGAGATGCGGTTCTCTCAGGAGTTCCGCTATCTATTCACCAGGCGAATCTTCGGTTTTTTTGTCACCATCGGACTTGCGCTTACGCTCCGTTCCTATTTTGCGCTTGTTATTGGTACGATCATGATGCGTCTTTTTGGTGTCACGTTGAGTTTTTGGATGCACCCGATGCGTCCTCGGTGGAGTTTGGAAAAAGTATCGGAAATGATGGGGGTCTCAGTATTTTTGATGCTTAAGAACATTTTTATGTATGTCGATGGAAACTTTCACAAGGTGGTTCTGGGAGGCGGTACAAGCACAGCGTCTATGGGAGGCTATACCGTCGCTTGCGAAGTGGCCGATTTACCAAGCTCGGAAATATTGAGCCCTATCAATCGAGTCTTGTTTCCAATGCTTACCAGAGCACGCGATGATATAAACGAGCAGCTCAGAATAATGAATCTGACACAAGGGATTCATTTGTTGATAACGATTCCGGTTTCTATTGGTTTGTGCTTGTTGGCCGATGAGACTGTGCGCATTCTTTTGGGTGAGAAATGGGTTTTTGTAGTAAACGCACTTCAGATTGTTGCATTCTTTAATATAACCTCTTCTGTTATTAGCGCTCCAAACTATCTGATGATGGCGAATGGGTTTTTCAAGGTCGTCATGTGGATATCGTTTGTTCAGCTTTGTTTGTTTGGTTTTACGTTCTCTTTTAGTCCTTGGCCGATTACGATGGAGAACGTCGCTTCGATTCGCTTGGTCTGTCTTGGACTTGGTACTATTTTTGGATATTACATATTCAAAAAGCTTATTCCTCAAGCGCAAATAAAAGATCTATTTGCCAATTCTATTCGTCCTGTTTTGGGATCAGTGGTAATGGCGGGGTTTATCGTTTATTTTGTTTTTGACGTTATTTCGGATCGCGATGAAGTTTCCAGATTCATGATTACAGCTTTAACAGGGGCGTTGGTATATGGTGTCACAGTAGTCCTTCTCTGGTTGCTGCAGTCAAGACCGGCAGGGCCTGAGATGTATGTATTTGAGCGCCTTAAGGAAAGGTTCAACAAGTGAACACGAGTGCATTCGATTTTTCTTGGCTTGAAAAGAATTTCAGGGATGTTGAGTTTTTTTTCATTGCCATGGCTATCGATGGTGCAGACTTCCAAGTTGATATTGCAGACAGTGCATGTATAGATTTAGTCAAAACGCCCGGTTTCGTTTGTTTGTCTTCATTATCCAAACATCACTCTTCATCCCTGGCTATTGAATCGAACGAAGCCGTCACGATTTTTCGCGGCTATGAAATAGATATTGGTATTACGAGTTACGATAGTCGTACGATAGAGATTTCTCCAAAGTCATTGGAGAACGGTGTTTTTGCCTTCATTCGTTACTGCAAGCATTCTAAATCACTGGTTGTACGGTCAGATCTATTTGGTGTATCACCGCTATTTTATAGAATCGATAATGGCATATTTTTTCTGTCAAGCCATAACGTTCTTTTAAGGCGGCCGAGTGATGAATTGGATACCAGTGGTGAGATTTCGCTACTGAATTATGGTTTTGCTTTTGATCAGCATACTTGCCATGTAGACATAAAGCGCTTTCCTCCTGCTATGCAGGCGACCATTGATGCGAGCGGCCATGTTATCTGGCAGCCTTGGAGTAGTTGGAATGACTTGGGGCAAGGTGATCGTTTAATCGACGACGAGGCCGCTCGGGAGGTGGAGTCAGCTTTTCGAGAATCCATGCAACGTTGCACTGCGCTGACTCATGGCGATATTGTTTTACCGCTGTCCAGTGGCTATGACTCAAGGCGGATATTCGCCTATTTGAATGAGTTGAATGTTGATTTTGAAACCATTACGGCTCAAGCTTTCAAGCGTATCGGTGACCGATACTTTGATATTGATGGCCGGTTTGGCCCCGAAGTAGCGAGGCGATTTGGACGACCAAATCGCTTGGTTCCTGCTCGGACTCCCGAAGGATTGGCTGCAGATTTGGCGCGGCGTGACCTGTTGATCGGCAGCGAAAGTCTTATGCACGGATGGTCCATGGCCCTCTTCGAGGCGTTGAGAGAGAACAATTCTGCTGCGTGTATTTATGATGGGTTGGGCGGAGATGCCCTGGGAAACTCTGGCTTCGTGTTTCCAGGATTTCATGTTAACTACAAAAATAATGTCGATATCCTGTTCAATGAGACTGCCAAGCCGGGTTTTGCTCGTGCGTTGGGATATCAGGGAGCGGTCTATGACGACTACAGAAAGGGATATCGGGATTATTTGGATTCGCTCCCGTCGGGACCGAATCAGTGCGAACTGGCGTTCTTGTTGCTCCGTACCCGCCGGTCGATTTCGCCCTGGATTTTAATGAACCAGGCGCCTGGGAGTCTGGTCGTTTTCCCATATCTCGAACTAGGACATGTCAGAAAGACTCTGGAGTTTTATCCAGGAGAGAAGTATCGGGTTTTTTTCCAAAAATATTGCCTAGAAAAATATTATCCTGATTATTTCTCCATCCCGGGTTCGCGAGCGATTCCCGCAGTCCTTCCTCCAGTTCCACAAGATTTTGCCAATCAACTTGATGCTGCTGAACGCCAGTATTTTTTTTCTGAAGAAATTATTGAACTTATTGAATCTCGTGTTAATAACGGAAATAAATTTTTCTTTTCTCTTTTCAGAAATCGTTTAGCAGTTAGATACAGTAAGCCGTGGCTGTTTGAGACGTTGGCAAGATATCTACGTTCAGAGACCCGAGCAGGTTATTTTTTACAGTAATTTATGTGGTAGAGGTAGATATGTTGCAGACAGGCATTGTCAAGACATCAAGAAAACCATTTGAGCGGAGAGTGCCCATATATCCCGAGCACCTGCCATGGATAGCACCTGAGTTACGGGAATTTTTGGTGTTCGAGAATGGATATGGCCTTGATTTTGGTTATCCAGATGAATACTTCCTGGATTTGGGAAGCAAGATCAATTCTCGCCAAAAAATATTGGCAAATACGGATTTACTGATATTTCCCAAGCCGCTTGCCGAGGATTTGCTCGAAATGCGCGAAGGGCAAATTCTTTGGGGCTGGCCGCATTGTGTTCAGCAACATGCAATTGCCCAAGCTGCCATTGACCGAAAATTGACATTGATCGCATGGGAGGCTATGCACAGTTGGAGTCGCGGCAATGAGAAGCAGATGCACATTTTTTATAAAAATAATGAGCTTGCAGGTTATTGCGCTGTTCACCATGCGCTGCAAATCAAAGGAATTGATGGTTTTTACGGGCCTAGGCGATTCGTTCTGATTCTAGGTTATGGGTCTGTGGCACGTGGGGCAATTCACGCACTTCACAGCCGTGGTTTCAACAACATTCTGGTTATAACGAGGAGGCCCAGCCATCTGGTAGCGGACAAACACCCGGATGTGTATTTTTCAACACTAAAAAGTATTGATGGAGCGCTTTACGCGGTCGATGCAAGCCAACAGCAGACCTTACTCAAGCAATTGATTTCGGAAGCGGACTTGATCTGCAACTGCGTGCTCCAGGATACCAATGACCCGATCATGTATGTTCAGGCCGACGAACTGGGATTCTTCAAGAAAAATGCCATGATCGTCGATATAAGCTGCGATAAAGGTATGGGTTTTCCATTTGCGGAGCCAACTACCTTTGGCGATCCTGTCTTTACCGTTGGGGACGGGATTACCTATTATTCTGTCGATCACACACCAAGCTATCTTTGGAGCGCTGCATCGCGGGAGATTTCCAAGGCGCTTCTACCCTATCTACCGGCTGTGATGGCCGGACAAGCCGCTTGGGACGAGGTTAGCGAGGTAAGGAACGCTATTGAGATCAGAGATGGCAAGGTGTTAAACGAAAACATTCTGCGTTTTCAACACCGCGATGCCGAGTATCCCCATCGCTATCAGACCTGAAGGCTATTGCGCGATTGTGTCAGGTTTAATTCGAGATAGAGTCTCTGGCGGCGTATAGATTGTTATTCCTTGTTTGGACAGCTTTTCAAGCTGTCCATAGAAATGTTCTGCTCGAATAAACCATGCTTTGGCTAGCCCAACTTGTCCGGAAATGAGTAGGCCGCTGCGCTTCAGATACTCGTATATGAAAGACCGAAGATCGTCGCGCGATCTGTAGTCGATACGCTGCGGAGTGACCTCGGGACGATAGGGGCGTACCGGGACCAGATAATCCTCTCCATTCCAGCCTTTACACGGGATTTGGTAGGTCTTTTCCATCCAGACGGAAACAGGAAAGGCGTCACCCAAGGTATCTTCAAGCAGGTGATAGAAGGTGACTGGCCCCATGGAAATTCCAATGCCGAGTACTTTGCCATTCAGCTCATGAAACCGTTGCCAAGGGGATCCTTTGCCGAAGACGGAGGGGGCCAGCTGGTGGGCTTCGGTCAGGTACTTTGCGTGCTTGCCGATGGCAGATACTGAGTGGGTCGGATGAATACTGCGGTGAACGCCGGAAAACTGCAAAAATGCCTCAGGCAGAGCCCCCATGTTGGTGCCATGGATGCGTGGGTCAAAGACGTAGCCCTCCAGTTGGCAAGTGCCTAGGATAGAGCCGCCGGGCATGTAATAGGTCGGCAGGAGCAGTGTCCCCTCCGGGCCAACGGCATCCAGTAGCCCCTGAATGACGGCCTTTGGGCCACCGTCGACGTAGCCCAGACTTTTTAGGGACGAATGGATGAAGAGGATGTCGCCTGGTTCAATGCCCATCTTTTTCAGGTCGGCAGTGATCTGAGCGGCAGTAACGTGTGGCTGGCTTTGTTTGAGTTCTTCTTCACGACGCTTTTGCTGGACCTTGCCGATGATGCTCTTGATCGTCTTTTTCAGCCCATCAAGCATGGTCCTCTCCTTGTATGTCCATTTCGAGCAAATTGGCATCAATGAAGAATTTTGCTGCCCAGTTCAGATATTCCCACTGACCATAGTCGCCATCCACCGGGAAAGAGCCTTTGATTCCGCCCTTTTGCTCGGAAGGGCCGTCGAGCCTGATGGTGCGTCGGACGTATGCCGTTAGCTTGCGTCCAGCCTCCAGATAGGCTTGTTTGCCGGTTTCCTGATATAGCAGGAAAAGGCAGTGGGCAATCTGAACGGACCCGGTCAGACAGACGTAGTTGACCGTACCTTGCCAGGATGCATCCAGCCGGCCGGGAAGACGGCCATCGGCCTGGATGGCCGGTAGCAGGCCGTCGGCCGTTTTCCTCGCAGCAGCCAGCAAATCGGGACGACGGGAAAGCAGGTAGCCCTCGATGATGCCACGCAAAACGTACCCGATGGTGTGGGTCAGCGGCGCCTTTGGATTCGTCAGGCAATTGGATGCAAACCAGCCATTTGCAGCCTGTTTGGTGAGGGCCCAGTCGACTTGGCGCAGCCCCGCTTCGCCATAACCCTGGCCAGGAGCAACCCGTTCAGCTTCAAAGAGCCCCCAGGCCACATGGGTCTCGTAGGCTTTTTCACCAGGTGCGGCAAACGGTGTCGGATGTTTGCGCCAGCAGCCGTCGGCATCGAGATCGTCGCGCAGCCAGGCAGCAGCTAGGTGCATGGCTTGAAGATAGCTCGGTTCATCATATTGACGGGCGCCGGCGGCGAGTCCGAGCAGAATCTGGCCGGTGTTGAAGGTTACCGGAACCTTTGGCGTTGCATCGATTTTGCCGCCTTGAAATCCACCTTCGGGAAACTGGATTTTCACGCACCAGTCGAGCATGCGACGGGCGCGCTCATGCAGCGTTTCGTCGCCGGTACGCTTGGCAAGGTCAATGAAGGTAGGAATGATGTAGCCGGTCGTTTCGGGGTAGGAGGTTGCCCAGCCCTTGATCAGACTATAGTCGCGGGCCACGCCACCGTCAGCAGAAGCGGAGTTGTCCTGCGCGGTACAGAGCCAGGCCAGCGCCGCATTGATAGCCTCTTGATGACGAGGTGGAACGTCATGTGGCAAGCCTTGGTGATCGAGTTTCTGCTCGGAAATGGCGAGTTCGGTCAATACAGGCTTGGTGGAACCGAAGAGGGCAGATTTGAGTTTGTTCAGCATGGGGGTACAGGGGAAAATTGTTGAGTGGAATCTTGAGGTAGCCGGTCTGGATTTGATAGGGTGTTTTTCACAGAGCGCTTTTCTGATTCTGCGCGTCAGTATCAATCTGGATGGCCCCTGGGTGGCGAACCGGCTTTGAAATATCTATCAGCCCCATGGGGTGCCGGTACTGCTGCTTTACAGTCAGGGCTGGTTTGCCTACCGCGATGGCTGTATTACGCAGGCGTGAGGCCGGTTTCAGGGCGTAATCATAATTTTCGGGGTGGACGAATTCATCTAGCCTGACTCGCTGATTGTTCTCGTAGATGCCAGGTAGGTGGCCATCGGGTTTTGTTTTGGCGTTGGGGCGATCGGCGGGGTTCAGTGTATCGGGGCCGTAGAGAAGGTTGTTGACGGCATGGACGCTGGCCGGGCCGGATTTGAGTAGCAGAAACCAGCCGCCACTGGGGCGGTTGTCGATGAGCGTATTGTTGATCAGGTAGAGGGTGTTCTCAT
Source organism: uncultured Azonexus sp. (assembly GCA_937983545.1). Lineage (GTDB taxonomy): Bacteria > Pseudomonadota > Gammaproteobacteria > Burkholderiales > Rhodocyclaceae > Azonexus. Next base: position 1,027 of record CALJZP010000323.1, on the reverse strand, counting down.
TCCATTTGTAGCCTTCGACACCGAATGAGATCAAGTGCCCGTTGGTGGCGTTGGGGCCTTGTTGGATGATGTTGCCGATAACATAAGCAATCCCCCCGCTGGGGAGATCGATTTCGTAGCTGGCTCGACCGGTTTCGTCGGTGAGGCGATTGTAGATAATGTGGCTTTCACGGGCGCGGGATTTGACAAGCTGGCCTACGTTTGCGTGGTGGGAGTAGCTACCGGTCATGCGAAACCGCTTGATGCTGCCGACGTAAATATTATGGGTCTGACCATCGCCATAGCCGTTACGGGCAAATTCACTATTTTCGATGTCGAGTTCCGATGTTTCGTCGTTGTGGGTGAGGATGCCGTTCTCGTTGTCGAAGAATCCACAGTTGCGGATGACAAGGTGGCCTTTTTCAAAGCGGATGCCGGCGCCGTTCCTGTGTTCTACCTTACTGTCGTGAAAACTGAGATTCTCGACCGTGATACGGCCACCGCGCACGATCCAGATTCCTTTGCGCTCAACGTGGCGCCCATTGGCAAAGAGACGGACGGGGCCGCCAACGCCACGAACGGTGAGGTTATCCTGATTCCAGATGGCGACGTCACCTACATAGTCGCCGCTGTCGATTTCGACGGTATCACCGTCACGGGCTGCCCGGGCTGCAGCGGCAATCGTGGCATAGGTTTGTCGGGGACCAACGCGCAGGATGCGCTGGCCCGTGGTTTCAGCCGTGCTGCTGTTGTCCGGTGGAGTGACGGTGAGATTCCCATCGGTACCGCGCCGGATTTCACCCAGGTAGGCGGGCTCCGGCGGTAGACCACTGTGGGCGCTGGCCTGTTGCGTTGACAATGCAACGAAGCCAAGGGCAAACGTTAGCAGTAGGCGGGGAAGAAGTGTGTCGGCAAGCCGCATGGAGGCCACATCAGGCTTCAGGAGAACAGGCAAGCATAGTCGCGCATCATGCCGTTTATGGCAAATGAATCGAGCGCGGTTTGACGCGCGGCGAGGCCGAACTGTCGCGCAAGGTCGGGTTGGCTG
>CALJZP010000322.1 GCA_937983545.1 uncultured Azonexus sp. | reverse complement strand
GGCGCGACCGGCATCCGGCAGTCCCGGCGTGCCGGCCACCACGTCGGCAGCGGCGCGCACGAACTTGTCGCCATGGGCAACGGTCATCTGCTTGGCCATTTCGCGCACATAGTCGCCCTGATAGGCGTTGGGCGGGAACTGGACAGTCTGGCCGTGCTGGTCGAGGTAGCGCAGCCAGGTCGACAGGCCGAGGATATCCATCTGGCGGCCGGCATCGTTGACGTAGTACTCACGCGTCACATCCCAGCCGGCAAAGGACAGCAGGCCGGACAGCGATGCGCCGTAAGCCGCGCCGCGACCGTGGCCGACGTGCAGCGGACCGGTCGGGTTGGCCGAAACGAATTCGACCTGCACCTTTTGTCGCCCGCCCCCCATGGAGCGGCCAAAATCCGCCCCTTCGGTCAGCACCGCACGGACCACATTGATCTTGGCCCGGGCATCGAGCGTGAAATTGATGAAGCCGGCCCCGGCCACCTCGGCCTTGGCGACCAGAATCGACGGCGGCAGCTCGTTCAGCAGCTGGTTGGCAATCTCGCGCGGATTTTTCTTCAGCGCCTTGGCCAGTTGCATGGCCAGATTGGTCGACCAGTCGCCATGCGTCGGATCACGCGGACGTTCGAGCTGGATCGTGCTATCGGTTGCGGAGGGGGCTACGCTGGCCAGTGCCTGTTGCAACAGGGTGGTCAGCTGGGATTTGACATCGTGGGCCATTGATTCGCGGCTAAAAAGCAAAAGATCGATTATACGCTGTCGTTCGTGCTCTGCTTGGCAATTGGCGCACCCCGATGCAATGCCGAATTTACGCACCGACACAGGCGCCGGCCTTGTTCATGGCGACTGCGTCGCCGCAGCTCAGCCGGCAACGATCACCGACCACGCGGCCAGCTTTTCGGCATAAGCTTTCGCGGCATGTGCCGGGCTGGTCGACGGCAGGCGACTGAGCGTGACATTCCGCCCCGCCAATCCGGGCAGAGCATGACGGCGGAAGTTGGATTCCGCAGCCGCCCCGTTGAAATACACCCGTCGAATGGCCGGATGCGCCGCGAAGAAGCCGGCAAAATCGTTGACGCGCACCGAGGCGCCGACAATATCGGCATCCAGGCTGCCGTCGCGCTCGCAATCGGCGATCACATCCCACAAGGCGATCCCGGCAGCGGAAATCCGTTCCAGGCGCTCCCGATAAGGCAGGGACGGCCCGGCCCCCAGCAGATCGCCCATGATGCGCCAGAAGGCATTGCGCTCATGGGCGTAGTACTGCCCCGCGCGCAGCGAAGCCTCGCCCGGCATGCTACCGAGAATGAGTACGGTCGCATCCGCCGACGCCACCGGGGCGAAACTCCGGACCGCCACCATCGTCCGTCAGCCGCCAAACACCCGGTTCTTGCCCGCCCGCTTGGCGAGATACATGGCTTGGTCCGCCCGCCGGATCGCATCGTTGCCGGCCTCGTCGGGACCGACCTGCGCCACGCCGGCGCTGAAGGTAATCAACACCCGCTCGCTGCCCGCCATGTAGATGGCCTTGGTCAACTCGCGCTGGAGACGGGTAATCACCTCGACTCCCTCATCCAGCCCCGTATCCGGCATCAGGATGACGAACTCCTCGCCGCCGTAGCGGGCCAGGGTATCGCTGGGCCGTATGTTGTGGCGTGCCACGTTGGCCAGGTGAATCAGGGCACCGTCGCCGGCATCGTGCCCCAGGCTGTCGTTGAGCTTCTTGAAATTATCGATGTCGAGCAAACTGACCGACAGCGGGGTTTCCTTGCGCCGCATGCTGGCCATCTCGCGCAACAGCGCCTCATCCAGACCCTTGCGATTCAGGGCATCGGTCAGCGGGTCGTGGCGGGCCAGTGCGCTGGCGTTATCAAGTTCGTGATGCAACTGGATCAGCTCGGCCTCGGTCACCTCGACCTTCTCCTGCAGGCTCTTGAGCTGCTCGCGTGAATGCGCCGACTCCTCCGCCATGGCGTGGGTCGCCGAGATCACCCCTTCCAGCAAGGGTTTCAGCTCATCCGGCGTGGTCACTTTCTCCACCTGGCGCGCCGTCTCCTCGATACGCACTTCGAACGCGCTGCTCGAACGATTCATCTGGGAGAGGCTCTTGATGAACTCGGAGAGCATCTCGCGCATCTCCTGCTGAGCCGCCACGGAACGAATGCGGGCACGCCCCTGCTTTTCCAGGACGTCGCGCATGCGGCGCTCCATCTCGTCGAGATGGCGCAGGGTCAGCGGTGGCGCGATACTGGCCAGCAGGCCGTCGATCTGGCCCTTCAGCCAGCGGTCATCGATACCCAGCTCGCCGATGTTCTGAATGATGAGCTGGAGCAGCTTGAGCAGGGAATCCCGAATCTCCAGTTGCTCCTCGACACCGGAGCGAACATGGCAAACCATCTGGTCGAGCGCATGGCGCACGGCATGTACCTCGACTTTCGGCTGCTTGAGCAGGAGGGCCAGTTCACCGGCGGCGGCCACCGAACGCGGATTGTCGCACCCGAAGAAAGGCGAAAAGCTCTCGACGAGCCGCGCCAGACTGAGCGCCAAGTCGGCGGGCAACATGTCCGGAGCCACGCCCCCCGAGACAGCCGGCACGCGCGCGCCTGCCGCCTGAACGAAGCCGAGCACGGCGTCGATCACTCCCTGCCAGCTCCGTCGCGCAATCGCCTGCCCCAAGGCATCGAGATGCGCCTCCTGCTGCGGATCGTGCGGAACCAACGCGTCAGCCAGTTGGCGCAGGGGCTTTTCGGGGAACGGCGAGATATCCGGCAAACCGGCGATCTCGTTGTAGCAGACCTGAAAATTGGCCGGGGTCGGCGGCAAATGCTTCGCCGCCAGACGCTTGAGGGCTTCCCGAGCGATATCGGTCGGATTTTTCAACTCGTTCATGGAGGCGATTTCCGGTCTTGTAATAGGGAAGCGAGTAACGTGAATGATAGTTGTAACAGTTTATCGCATCCACTTCCGGATAAACGACGGCGTACCTTAAATAGCAGCCCCCAGTCCGAATTTGCGGGGCTGCAACCCGCGTAGGCGTGTTAGCATGCTCGTTTGACTTTGCCGGCCATCCACCTCCCCATGCGCCTCTTCCGCCTGTTCAAGATCGCCTCCGTCGCCAGCCGTTTCGGCCTCGACGAGATGGTGCTCGAACACGAGCCAAGCGGCCGACTGGTGCGCCTTGCAAACGCCCTGCAGTTCTGGCGCGACCTGTCGACGCCGCGCGCTGTACGCCTGCGCCTGGCCCTCGAAGCCCTCGGCCCCATTTTCGTCAAGTTCGGCCAGGTGCTATCCACCCGGCGCGACCTGATGCCGACGGACATCGCCGACGAACTGGCCCGCCTGCAGGATCGCGTTCCGCCCTTCGATTCCGGTCTTGCCCTGGCCGAAATCGAAAAAGCTTACGGCCGGCCCGCCCATGAGGTTTTCGCCGAATTCGACCCGACCCCGATCGCCTCGGCCTCCATCGCCCAGGTGCATTTCGCCCGCCTGCGCGACGAGGATGGCGGCCACGAGGTCGCGGTGAAAATCCTGCGGCCGAACATGCTGTCGGTCATCGAGCACGATCTCGCGCTGATGGACAACCTGGCGATGCTGCTCGACAAGCTGTGGTCGGACGGCAAGCGCCTGAAGCCGCGCGAGGTGGTCGCCGAATTTGCGAAGTACCTGCGCGACGAACTCGACCTGATGCGCGAGGCGGCCAACGCCTCGCAGCTGCGCCGCAACTTCACCGACTCCCCTCTGCTCATCGTGCCGGAAGTGCATTGGGATTTCTGCACCTCGACCGTCATGGTCATGGAACGCATGAAGGGCGTGCCGATCTCGCAGATCGACCGCCTGCGCGCCGAGGGCATCGATCTCAAGAAACTGTCCGCCGCCGGCGTCGAAATCTTCTTCACGCAGGTCTTCCGCGACGGTTTCTTCCACGCCGACATGCATCCGGGCAATATCTTCGTCGCTCCGGACGGCCGCTACATCGCGCTCGACTTCGGCATCGTCGGCACGCTGACCGACACCGACAAGAACTACCTGGCGCAGAATTTCCTCGCCTTCTTCCGTCGCGATTACAAGCGGGTCGCCGAAGCCCACATCGAATCCGGCTGGGCACCGAAAGACACCCGCGTCGACGAGTTCGAGGCCGCCATCCGCGCCGTCTGCGAGCCGATCTTCGACCGGCCGCTGAAAGACATTTCCTTCGGCAAGGTGCTGCTGCGCCTGTTCCAGACCTCGCGCCGCTTCAATGTCGAGATCCAGCCACAACTGGTCATGCTGCAGAAGACGCTGCTCAACATCGTGGGTCTGGGCCGCCAGCTCGACCCGGAACTCGACCTCTGGAAAACTGCCAAGCCCTTCCTCGAACGCTGGATGAGCGAACAGATCGGCTGGCGCGGCCTGCTCAAGACCTTCAAGCACGAAGCCCCCTATCTGGCCCGCAGCATCCCGCAACTGCCGCGCCTTGTTCACCAGGCCCTTGCCCAGCCGGCCAAGGCCGACCTGCAGCCCCAGATCGAGCGCCTGATTGCCGCCCAGCGTCAGCAGAACCGCTGGCTGGCGGTCATCGCCCTGCTGCTCGCCCTGCTCGTCGGCGCCCTCTTCGCCTGACCGTCGATGGCTGTCATCACGCTATCCACGTTTACCGAAGAGCATGTCGCCGACTGGTTCGCCACGCGCGACATCAACAAGGCCAAACCCTACGTCGACCTGGTCCGCGACCTGAACATCGACGGCAACATGCTCAGCGCACTGGTTCCCGGATCGGCACCCGAACCCTACAAGGTCCAGGCCTACCTGAGCCAGGACCAGAGCGGCGAGATGGGGGTCGTCAGCCGCTGTACGTGCACAGTCGGTCGCCACTGCAAGCATGTTGCCGCCACCTTGCTCAAGGCCATAGAGGCGCGCGCCCCGGCCGCCCAGCCAAGCGGCAGCGCCCTGTCGTGGATCGAGGACCTGCGCCGCACCTCGATCGCCGTGGCCAAAAAGAAAGCCCGGCCGAGCAGCGCTCGCCAGCAACTCTTCTACATCCTGAAATGGACGGCCGACAAGCGCCAGTTCGGTATCGAAATCCGCAAGGGTAAATATCCGGAAAGCGCGGAGGAATGGTGGAAGGTGGACCGTGCCCTGCTCACGCCGCCGCAATTCGTCAGCGAGGAAGACCTCGGCATCCTGCGCCTGATCTGGGCCGACCGCGGCCACGAAACCGGCCTGCGCGCCTTTGGGCTCGGCCCGGAGCGGGGCGGCGAAATCCTGCAACGGATAGCGGCCAGCCACCGCCTCTACCCCGAGGACGACCTCGGCCTGCCGCTCAATGCCGGCGCCCCCCGCCCCGCCACCATCGGCTGGAACATCGACGGCATGGGTTTCCAGCGCCCCTACCTGAAACCGCAGCCGTCGGCCGAGATGATCATCGCGGTCGACCCGCCCTGGTACGTTGACCTGGCGGAAGGTGAAGTCGGTCCGCTGGAGGTTTCCGGCAATCCGGACGTGGTCAGCCGCCTATTCTCCCTGCCGCCCCTGTCCGCCGAAGAGGCCGCCCTGGTCGCCGAAGCGCTGTCCGAACTCGCGCCCGATCTGCCGCTACCGGGCGGCGATGCCGGTGCCCGCCTGCGCCTCGTCGACGCGCCGCTGATTCCCATCCTGCAGCTCGAAACCCTGCATACGCACGGCCACCGCGCCTGGCGGGGCTATCCGCAGAATTTCGCCGGCGGCGAGTTCGATGTCGCCAAGGTCGTTTTCCGCTATGGCGACGCCGACATCCGGCCCGAAGAGAAAAGCGAGTTCATTACCTTGCCGGAAGGCGAGACCATCCGCCTGAAGCGTCGCCCGGAGGCCGAAGCGAGGGCGCTGGAAGCACTGGCCGGCAGCGGCTTGCAGAAGATCCCGAGCCATACCCTGCACACCTTCGGCAGCCCGCCGGAAGGCATTTATGGCCTGGCCGACGAAATGCATTGGGTGCCGTTCATGCAGGAAGGCTCGCTGCACCTGAAGGAGGCCGGCTGGCAGATCGAATTCCCGGAAGACTTCCGCCATCACGTCATCGAGGTGGACGGCTGGGATGCCGAGCTCTACGAATCCGACAACGGCTGGTTCAACCTCGACATGGGCATCATCGTCGAAGGCGAGCGCCTGCCGCTGGCCCCGCTCCTCGCCAACCTGTTCCGCAGCGATCCGCGCTGGCTGGAAGTAGCCGAGCTGGAGCGCGTCCCCGACGATGAAGGCATCGATCTCTACACCGCCCGCGGCAAGCGGCTGCGCGTCCCCGCCGGCCGCATCAAGCCGCTGGCCGCGACCCTGATCGACCTGTTCGACGGCTTTTCCGGTGGCGACGTGCTGCGCCTGTCGCGCTTCGACGCCCCCCGCCTCGCCGAACTCTCCGACCTCAGCCGCTGGCAGTTCCGCGGCCAGAACGACATCATGGCCCTCGCCGAGCGCCTGCTGGCCGCCCAGGGCATTTCCGATGTCGCGCCGCCCGCCGGCTTCCGCCTCGACCTGCGCCCCTATCAGCGCGAAGGCCTGGCCTGGCTGCAATTCCTGCGAGCCAACGCACTGTCGGGCATCCTGGCCGACGACATGGGCCTCGGCAAGACCGCTCAGACGCTGGCCCACCTGCTGCTGGAGAAGGAAGGCGGCCGCCTCGACAAGCCGGCGCTGGTCATCCTGCCGACCTCGCTGATCTTCAACTGGAAAAACGAAGCCGCTCGCTTCGCTCCGGATCTCAAGGTGCTGTCGCTGCACGGCCCGGAGCGCAAAAGCCGCTTCGCCGACATTTCGACGCACGACGTGGTGCTGACCACCTATCCGCTGCTGTGGCGCGATGCCGACGAACTGATGCAGCACAGCTATCACCTGCTCATCCTCGACGAGGCTCAGACAGTCAAGAATGCCCAGAGCCAGAGCGCAGAAGCGGTGCGCAAGGTGGACGCGCGGCACCGTCTGTGCCTGACCGGCACGCCGCTGGAGAATCACCTCGGCGAACTGTGGAGCCAGTTCGATTTCCTGCTTCCCGGCTTCCTTGGCACCAGCAAGCAGTTCACCCGCCATTGGCGTACGCCGATCGAGAAGCAAGGCGACATCGCCCGCCGCAGCCTGCTTGCCCGTCGCATTCGCCCCTTCATCCTGCGTCGCAAGAAGGAAGACGTGGCCCAGGAGTTGCCGCCCAAGACCATCATCGTGCGCAGCGTCGAACTCGAGGGCGCCCAGCGCGACCTTTACGAAACGGTCCGCGCCGCAATGGATGCCAAGGTCCGCGACGAGATCGCCCGCATGGGTTTCGCACGCAGCCAGATCGTCATTCTCGACGCCCTGCTCAAGCTGCGCCAGGTCTGCTGCGACCCCCGCCTGGTCAAAGCCAGCGCAGCCCGCAAGGTCCCGGAGCGCGCCAAGCTCGACCTGCTCATGGCCATGCTGCCCGAACTGGTCGACGAGGGCCGCCGCGTGCTGGTTTTTTCGCAATTCACCAGCATGCTCTCCCTGATCGAGCACGAACTCGACAAGGCCAACATTGCCTACGTCACGCTGACCGGCGACACCAATGACCGCGAAACACCGATCCGCCGCTTCCAGGAAGGCCAGGTGCCTGTCTTCCTGATCAGCCTGAAGGCGGGTGGCGTCGGCCTGAACCTGACGATGGCCGACACGGTCATCCACTACGACCCCTGGTGGAACCCGGCCGTCGAAAACCAGGCTACCGACCGCGCCCACCGCCTCGGCCAGAACAAGCCTGTCTTTGTCTACAAGCTGATCGTCAGCGGCAGTATCGAAGAAAAAATTCTCGCCCTGCAGGAGCGCAAGGCCGAACTCGCCGCCGGCATCCTCTCCGAAGATCATCAGGTCGACATCAAGTTCGGCACCGACGATCTCGCTGCCCTGTTCGAGCCGCTACCCGACTGATCGCGCCGCGGCGCCTATCCGTTACAATAAGAAATAAGACTTTCCTGATAGAGGTCGTTCATGCGTCGCTTTCTGCTCCTGGCCGGCCTCATGCTGTCCGCACTCAATGTTCATGCAGATGCGTGGATGGAGAAGAAAAAAACCACAACCAGCTTCGACGACGCCCGCGAGGCCGTGGTCACGGCCATCGAAAGCCGCGGCCTGGTCATCAATTACACAGCCCATATTGGCAGCATGCTGGAACGAACCGGGGTTGATCTGGGGGCATCGCGGCGGATATTCGACCAGGCGCAGATCATCGAATTCTGTTCTGCCCGCCTTTCGCGCCAGATGCTGGAGCTCGACCCGCACAACATCGTGCTCTGCCCCTTTGCCATTTCGATCTATACCCTGCCCGGTGAAACGGGCACCTGGGTTGCCTATCGCCGCCCCGTCGGCGCTGCCGCCGAACTGGTCGAACCGCTGCTCAAATCGATAGCCGCCGAAGCCCTGCAGTAGCCGGCCGGGCGTTCAGGCCGCTTCCGTCGCGGCATCGATCCGCGCCAGCAGGCCGCTCAGTGCATGGCGCACCGACTGCTCACGAACGGCTGCGCGATCTCCGGAAAAAAACCGCGTCTGCGCCTCGCAACCGCCGTCACGCGACGCCCAGGCAAAACAGACCGTCCCCACCGGCTTGTCGGGAGAGCCGCCACTTGGCCCGGCAATGCCGGTAATGGCCAGCGTCCAATCGGCAAGACTATGCTCGAGCGCGCCTTGCGCCATCGCTCTCGCCGTCGCTTCGGAAACCGCACCGTGCCGAGCCAGGGTCGTCTCCGCCACCCCGAGCATGTCGCTTTTTGCGGCATTCGAATACGTGACGAAGCCGCGGTCGAACCACGCCGAGCTACCCGCAATCGCCGTCAGCGTCTGGGCGACCCAGCCGCCGGTGCAGGACTCCGCCACAGCCACCGCAGCACCCCGCTCAAGGAGCCTGTTTCCCAATCGTTCGGCCAGTTTTTCGAGTTCATGCATGGCATGCATCGTAGCATGGGGATGTTTCGCACTACCCACCGGAATGAGCTCCCGGCAGTTGCTGCCACATTGCCCTCGAAGCAGCAAAATCCACAACGCATATTCCATGGGAATTCAACGGAAGGCGAAAAGCGGAATAATTCCTTCTGCAACATTCTGTTACAGAAGGCTACGAAAGGACGACAGACGGAACGGGGTGGCGACCATAGAATGCAATCGTGCATTGAACCCCTCCTCTCGAAACTCCCCCTTTCGAGAAATTTACACCCCGCCGCTGGCGGGGTTTTTTTTGCTCAGCTACGCCGGGCCGTTATAATCAACGTTTTATATCTAACGTACTGGGGTCTTCGGCATGGCTGAACAACACTCTTCCAAGGGCATAATGTGGAAAACGATTGGCGTAGCGGTTGTTCTGATCGCCATCATCTACCCGCTCACCAATAAGACTTTCAACTCGGCTGCCGACGCAGCCAAGGGCACCGACGAATCCGATGTTCGCATCCAGCCGATCGCCAAGTTCGAATTGGCCAAGGCTGAAGCCGCTGCTGCGAGCGGTCCGCGCGATGGCGCCACCATCTACAACTCGGTTTGCGGTGCCTGCCACAACTCCGGTGCCGCCGGTGCGCCGAAGATCGACGACAAGGGCGCTTGGGCGCCGCGTCTGGCCCAGGGCAAGGATGCCCTGATCAAGAGCGTGACCAACGGCAAGAACGCCATGCCGCCGAAGGGTGGCGCAACGCTGTCCGACGAGGAAATCAAGGGCGTCGTCGAATACGTGATCAGCAAAGCCAAGTAAGGCTTTGGGAATCACGACAAGGGAGGCTGCGGCCTCCCTTTTTCGTGAACGCAAAAAGGCGCCCGCTTGGGGCGCCTTGACCGGACTGGCTTTTGGAGGGCCAGTTCGGCTTCTGCCTGAGCCGTTACTTCTTGGCAGCTTCGACGGCAGCAACCGGAGCCGCCGGCTCGGCAGCGACCGGCTTGGCGGCTTTCTTCGCCTTCGTCGCCTTCTTCGCCGGCTTGGCGGCTGCCTTGACTTCTTCCTTCTTCACTTCCGGGGCAGCGGCAACCGGCTTGGCTTCCGGCGTCTTGACCGCTTCGGCCACTTTAGGTGCCTCGGTCTTGACGACAGCAGCGGCGGCAGGGGCGGCGGCCTTCGCTTCGGCAACGGCCGGCTTGACGTCGGCGGCGTGGGCAATACCGAAGGATGCAGCGATGGCGATGGCGACGAGTTGCTTGATCATGTTGAATCTCCTGAGTGGTATTCGTTGGGTTTTGCACCGGCTTTGCGGAATCGCGCTGCCTTGTGCCGAATAACGCGGGCCGTCACAGCCCGGATGTCAGGAGGAAAGTAACTCGTTGTAACGCCGTATTACCGGGCAGTTAGCGCTTGTTTCCGGCGAGCATGGCCTTCATGGCATCGAGCCGGGCGCTGCCGGTCACCTTGTCCACCGGCTTGGCATCCTTGCCGCCAGCAAAGCGCACGTCATCGCGCCCCATTTCGTCGATAAAGCGCGATGGCTCGCAAGGGATGAATTCGCGCGCCTGCTTGCGCCGCTCGCAGTACGAAATGTTCAGGGTGCGCTGGGCTCGGGTGATACCGACGTACATCAGGCGGCGCTCTTCCTCGATCTTGCTCGGTTCGGTCGATTCGCGATGCGGCAGGATGCCCTCCTCGACGCCGACCAGGAAGACATGCGGATATTCCAGCCCCTTCGAGGCATGCAGGGTCGACAACTGCACGGCATCAACCTCCTCGTCGTTCTGCTTGTCGAGCATGTTGATCAGCGCAATGCTCTGCGTCAGCTCGATCAGTGTCTTGCCATCGAGCTCGCCCTTTTTGTTGATCCAGTTGGCGAATTCGCAGACGTTGGCCCACCGCGTTTGGGCGGCGCGCTCTTCCTCGTGGTCGTAGAGATAGGTCTCGTAGTCGATGGCCTTGAGCAGATCGGGCAGCACGAGGTTGGCCGATTCGCGCCCGGCACGCTCCTGCATGCGATTGATGAACTGGCAGAATTCAAGCAGCGGATCCAATTGTCGCGGCGCGACGCGCTGAGCAAAGCCTTCCTCGAAAGCCGCCGCAAACAACGAGACATGCCGCTCGCCGGCATAAGTGCCCAGGACCTGCAGCGTCGCCGCGCCGATGCCGCGCTTGGGCGTGGTCGCGGCGCGGATGAAGGCCGGGTCATCATCTTCGTTGGCCAGCAGGCGCAGGTAGGCGATGATGTCCTTGATCTCGGCCTTGTCGAAAAAGGATTTGCCGCCGGATAACAGGTAGGGAATGCGATGGTCGCGCAGGTATTCCTCGAATATCCGCGCCTGGTGATTGGAGCGGTAGAGGATGGCGTAATCCTTGAACTGGCTGCGCTGCTCGAAGCGGTGCGCCTGCAGCTTCATGACCACGCCCTCCGCCTCGGCATCGTTGTCGCGGTAGGTCGTGACGCTGATCTGCTCGCCGTGGCCATGTTCGGACCACAGCTTCTTGTCGAACAGCTTCTCGTTATTGGCGATGACGTTGTTGGCCGCCTTCAGGATACGCACCGTCGACCGATAGTTCTGCTCGAGCTTGATGACCTTCAGGCTGGGGAATTCGGCCGGCAGCTTGCGCAGGTTGTCGATGTCGGCACCACGCCAACCGTAGATCGCCTGATCGTCGTCGCCGACCGCCGTAAACTGCGCGCGCACCCCGGTCAGCAGCTTGAGCAGCTGGTACTGGCAGGCATTGGTGTCCTGGTATTCGTCGACCAGCAGGTAACGCAGGCGGTTCTGCCACTTGTCGGCGATGTCGGGATGTTCGGAGAAAAGCTTCACCGGCAGGCCGATCAGGTCGTCGAAATCGACCGCCTGGTAGGCTTTCAGCGTCGCCTCATAGCTCAGGTAGGCGTGCGCGGCCAGCTTCTGGTGCTCGTCACGGGCCAGGTGGCGCGCCGCTTCCGGGCTGACCAGCGCATTCTTCCAGTTGGAGATCAACGACTGCAGGATGCGGACGGTCGCCTTGTCCACCGTCCCCGCCGCCTCGCCCAGGATGCCGGCGCAGTCGGCAGAATCGAAGATTGAAAAACGCGGCTTGTAGCCCAGAGCCTTGGCCTCCTCGCGCAGGATACGCACCCCCAGCGAATGGAAGGTGGAAATCTGCAGGTCGTTGGCCAGCGCCGGCGACAGGATCTTGCCGATGCGCTCCTGCATTTCCTTCGCCGCCTTGTTGGTGAAGGTGATGGCGGCAATGTTACGCGGCTGGAAGCCGCAATCCTGGACCAGATAGGCGATTTTCTGCGTGATCACCCGTGTCTTGCCCGAACCGGCCCCGGCCAGCACCAGCAAGGGGCCGTCAAGGTAGTGGATCGCTTCGCGCTGCTGGGGATTGAGGCCGGACATGGTTCCTGAAAAACAGAGCCCCGCTAGGGCGGGGCAGATGGAAAACAATGCCTCGATTCTAACCCAGCCAGAAAGGTGACGTTATTTCCCCGGGCCGTTACATCACAAGAAACATCGGCTCAAGCCTTGTCATCCACGCCGCACAATTTCCGGGGTATGACGCCGGATTTGACCAGATCTTCGAACGACTCACCGAGTTCCGACAGTTGGGAAGCGACCTCGCGCGCTTCCCTCAGGAGTTGCTCGCCACCATTGAATTCGCCGATGGCATTCGGGTCGATTTCAGCCAGCTCCTGGCGCAAGCTGCGCTGCCGGTCGCCTTCGATCCCCTCCAGCATCTCGACACGACGAACACCCTCGCCCGCGGCCTGCCGAACACGGTCGACCGACTCTTGCGAGATGCGCTGCGTGGTGGAAGACAAACGATGCAGTTTCATGGGGACTCCTAACCCCATTTACGTCATCGTCAAGCAAAGCTTTAGCCAGCGCTGTGACGCTCACAGGGCGCCGAAAACCTTCTTCAGCAGATCGCTACCGGCCCCAAGGGGATTTGCCCGCAATTTCTTCTCTTCCTCGGCAATCATCAGGAACAGGCCATCCATCGCCTTCTGCGTGACATAGCTGTCGATGTCGGCGTCCTTTTTGTCGATCAGGCCGGCACCGGCTGCCTTGCCGGCAAACTGGTTGTACTGCTCTGCTAGTTGCAGCTTGCCGGTTTCCTTCTTGACGATGGGCATGAACCTGGCCGTCAGCTGCTCGCTCGAGGTCCGCTTGAAGTATTGCGTCACGCTGTCGTCACCGCCCGTCAGGATGCCCTTGGCGTCCTGGATGCTCATCTTCTTGATCGAATCGACCAGCACCGGTTTGGCAGCGGCAACCGCATTTTCGGCGGCGTGGTTCATGGTTTCGACCAGCTGGTCGGCCTGCTTGCCCAGTCCGAACATGCGCAGCGCCGACTCGGCCTTTTGCAGGTAGCCCGGCAACGGGATTTTCACCCTGTCGTTACCGAGAAACCCGCCATTGCGGCCCAGCGAGGACACCGCATAGTCCGCCCCCTTGCTCAGCGCCTCCTTGACGCCCGCCGAAGCATCGCCGGTCGACACGGCATCCAGTGCCCCGGCTTGCACCAGCGTAGTGACCAGGCTGACGAACAGGACGAATACGGCTTTGGTCACATAACGCACGATGCTCTCCAGCATGAAATCAGACAATGTCGAGATGACCGATCCCCGTGGTCAGGTCGCGGTCCTTCGACTCCTTGCCGTGAAGCTTGATCTGCAGACGCAGATCGTTCAGCGAGTCGGCGTTGCGCAGGGCATCCTCGTAAGTGATCTTGCCTGCCTCGTAGAGGTCGAACAGCGCCTGGTC
>CALJZP010000321.1 GCA_937983545.1 uncultured Azonexus sp. | reverse complement strand
CAAGACCGTCAAGCCGGTTAAACTCAATCTTCCGACGCTGAAGGGGTCAGCGAACAATCCGGGGATTGCATAAATGATCAAAAAAATCGGTACACCGCTGCTGGCGGCGACCTTGATCGCCCTCTCGGCGGGTGCCTGGGCGGCCGACTGGGCACCGGGCACGGCGACATGGGAACAACTGCCGGAAATCAAGCGCAGCAAGCAGGGGCTTTACCTGACGCCGCAGCAGGCCTACGACATGAAGAAGAAAGACCCGAAGGGTGTCGCCTTCTTCGATATCCGGACCCGGGCCGAGGCCATGTACGTTGGCTGGCCGGGCGACGCCGACGCTCTGGTACCGTATGTCGAGCACGCTGAAATCATGGGCGAATGGGACGACAAGCGCCATATGTACCAGTTGGAGCCGAACGTCGATTTCGTGGCTGAACTGGATCGCCGCGTGAAGGACATGGGGCTGGGCAAGGACGCCCCGATCATCCTGATCTGCCGCTCCGGCGACCGCAGCGCCAAAGCCGCCGACCGCCTGCAGATGTCGGGCTACACGCGGGTTTACAGCATCGCGGAGGGTTTCGAGGGAGATGCCGCGAAGGAAGGGCCAAGAGCCGGTCAGCGCATCGTCAATGGCTGGAAGAACAACAACCTGCCCTGGACCTACAAACTCGACAAGAACCGGATGTATTTCCCGAAATAAACCCGGTCCTCCGGCAAAAAAAACCCGGCTGCACGCCGGGATTTTTTTGCCTGAAGCGCTTGCGCTTAAGAGTACTCCAGCGCCTTTTTGCCCGGCATGTGGGCCAGCCACTCGGAGAACGGGATTTCCATGACCTCGGGCACCCGTCTTTCCACCGTCTTGCGGCGGTCGCGCCAGCCATTCGGCGGACCGACTTCCTGTTGGCGGCGATCCGACCCGGAGCGCTTGTCGTTCTTGCAGACCATCTGAGTTCCCGATCCTGTAATTTTCTGCTGACAAGTTCACTGTACCGGGCACGCCATTCGACTTCAGTGAAAAAATTCACCCATTTGCTGACAAGTTGAAAAACCATGGATCGGGTGTGACATTCGCCACACGGCGCAGCGTCGCGAATGGACGCCGCGGCTCACTCCTGGAGCGACCTGACCACCCGTTTGATTTCCTGGCTGTCCGGGTGGGGCAAGATCGAAAACCCCAGGCTGGTCATCAGGCGCAGCATCTTCTGGTTATCGGCTAGCACATCGCCGACCATGGAACGATAGGACTTTTCGCGGGCACAATCGATCAAGGCTCCCATCAGGCGCCGCCCCAGACCGCTGCGCTGCCAGCCATCGTCGACCACCAGTGCGAACTCGACCGACTCGCCGTCGGCAGTCAGCGTATAGCGGGCGCTGCCCACCTGCTGCTCGGCCCCGTCCGCCCTGACCAGCGCGATCAGCGCCATTTCCCGGTCGTAGTCGACCTGGGTAAAACGATTGACCAAGCTGGGCGGCAACTCGCGCAGGTTTTCCATGAACCGGAAATAGCGCGACTCGGGACTCAGGCGATTGAAGAAATCGAGGGTCAGCCCCGCATCCTCCGGACGGATCGGCCGCACCGTCACCGTCTGCCCGTCGCGCATCGACCACGTTCTTTCGAGGTAGGCCGGGTACGGATGGATCGCCATGTGCGCATAGCGCGCCTTGCCGGTGCCAAGGGTGTGGTCGATCACCATGCGCGCCGCGCCTACCGTCACGCCGTTTTCGTCGACGATCAGCGGATCGATCGCCAATTCGCGCACCCACGGCAAATCGCACACCAGGCTTGAGACGCTCAGCAAGGCATTCTCCAGCGCCACCTCGTTCACCGGCGGCAGCTGGCGGTATTCGCCCAGCGTCCGCGAGACACGGGTCGATTCGATCAGTTTGCGCACCAGAAAGCGGTTCAGGGGCGGCAGCGCAACGGCGCGATCCTGGAAGACCTCCATCTGCTCGCCCCCCGCCCCGAAGCCGATCACCGGCCCAAAAACCGGATCGCGGAAGACGCCGAGCGTCAGTTTGCGGGCATGCGGGCGACTGCGATCGGGTTCGATGGCCACGCCATCGATGGGCAAACCCGGAGCCGCCTTGCCGGCCATCTCGACGAGATCCTGATACGCCAGGCGAACCGACTCGAGACTGTTCAGGTTGTGCCGGGTGGTCAGCACCGTGCTGCCAAGATCGTGGTCGTGAAAATCGACCCGCATGTTCACCGGCATGCCCACCTGCTCGGCCAGGAACATCGCCTCCTTGGCCGAGTGGGCCACGACGGCCGCTTGCACGTCCAGACCGTAAGTCCGCAACAGGGAACGCACCTCGACGCCGGACGGAATGCGCCGATGTTCGCCGAGCAGGGCATCCATCAACAGGCGGCCGTTATTGCCGCCCGGGCCGTCGACGCCATGATCCGGCGCCGGCGTCTGCAACAGTAGCTTCTGGTTGTCGTAGTACTGCGAAATATTGTGGAACAGCTCGATCACGGTCTCCGGCGTCCGGAAAATCGGAACCCCGGCCTCTTCAAGAATCCTGCGCGCCTCGACAATGAGCTCACCGCCCATGAAACAACAGCAGAGTGGCATCCGCTGGCTGGCAACCAGGGCGGCGATCCCCCGGGCGACGACGGAGGGTTGTGCCATCGCCAAAGGCGAAAGAATGACCAGGATGGCATCGACGCCCTCATCCCGGCACACGGCTTCAATGCTTTGCAGGTAACGCTCCGGCGTGGCATCCCCGCCCAGATCCACCGGATTGACCCCGCGCCAGTCGGAAGGCAGGACCCGCCGCAATGCCGCCACCGTATCGCCGGACAGCCCGGCCATGGGTACGCCGAAGGCACGCGCCGAATCCGCCGCCATGGCCGCCGGCCCGGTGCCGTTGCTGATCACCGCCAGCCGCTTGCCGCGCGGGCGGAAACCGCCGGCCAGAGCCCTTGCCGCATGGAACAGCTGGCTGATGCCGCTGACCCGGATGGCCCCGGCCCGGCGTACCGCTGCATCGAAGACCGCATCCTCCATGCTCGCCGTCTCGGGTCCGCCCGCGTCGGACAATCCGGAAACCACCCGATCGCTCGACTTGAAGAGGATCACCGGCTTGACCCGCGCCGCCGAACGCAGGCCGCTGAGAAAGCGCCGCGCATTCCCGATTTTTTCGACATGCAGCAGGATGTAACGCGTCTGTTCGTCATGGACGAGGTAATCCAGCACCTCGCCGAAATCGACATCCTGCGTATTGCCCAAGGCCACGACCGACGAGACGCCGATCCGGTTCATCGTTGCCCAGTCGAGCACGGCAGCGCACATGGCTCCCGACTGGGTAACCAAAGCCAGCTCGCCGACCAAGGGCTGCGTTTCGGTAAAGGTTGCGTTCAGTGACAGCGACGGACGAAGGAGCCCCAACGACTTGGGGCCGAGAATCCGTACGCCGTGATGGCGGGCTGCCTCCCGGATACGTCGTTCGGCCGTCTGACTCCCGGCGCCGGACGGATTGGTCACGATGGTCACATAGCGAATGCCCGCCTTGCCGCATTGCTCGATCAACTGCGGAATGGTTCTCGGCGCCGTCGTCACGATGGCCAGGTCGACCGGTACGCCGATCTGCTCGACCGACGCCAGGCAGGGCTGCCCAAGAACCTGCGGGTACTTGGGATTCACCGCCCAGGGCTTGCCCTTGTAGCCGCCGTCCAGAATATTGCGGA
>CALJZP010000320.1 GCA_937983545.1 uncultured Azonexus sp. | reverse complement strand
GCGATGACCTGCACGCCGGCATCAAGAATCTCGTCACCGGTCATCACCAACTCGGCACGGCCACCGCCGAACAGCTCCGGGAAAAGCTGGCCGAAATGCCCATTGACCGTATCGAAGGTGCTTTGCAACAGATCGCGGGTCTCGCGGTCGATACGGCGGATGGCGTTTTCCAGCGTTTCCATCGCCTCGTTCAGGTCGGCCGCCTGCATGTCGAGGTAGCCCTTGCGCTCGGTGGCCGTCTCCAGTTCCTGCAAGGCAGCCATGTTAACTGCCCCCAGCTCGGCGATGGCATTGGTCAGGCGGGTGATTTCGCCCTGCAGGGCGGGCGCGCGCGCCGCGCCGAGCTCCGCCTGCAGCGCACCTTCGTCGGCTCCGGCCTCCAGCAACTGCAGGGCAAACTGCTCGGTATTGAGCGCCGCCGCCTGCTCCTTCAACTTCAGGTCGCCGATACGCACGCGCAGCGGCTCCAGCCCCTGCTCGATCTTCAGTCGCTGCTCATCGAGGGCGCGCAGGGCATTGGTGGCATTTTCGAGTTCGTCCCGCTTTCCGGCCAGAATCAGTTCGGCAGCCTGCCTTGCTTCCAGTGCAGACTGAAGCTGCCCTTCCATGACATCCGGTGGCGCCGCCTCGACCTGCTCGGCGCACAGGGCGCGGTCCTTCTCGATGCGGTTCAGCTCGCGCTGGGCCATGGCCTGCTGGGCAAAGACATCCTGCAGCTTGCCGTCGGCCTCGCGCAGCGAGAACTGCGCCTCGCGCAGCGCCCGGTCGAGATCGGCATTGCGTTCGCGTTCGGCTCGAACCGCCCGTTCGCACTCATCGAGACGCGACTGCGCACCGGATACCAGCACACGAATGCGACTCAAACCGTCGCGGATTTCCTCGATGCGCTCGTCGGCCGCCATTTCGCGCTCACGCTCGCCCTCTTCCTCCTCGGCAAGTTCAGCCAGCTGCTCGCTGATTCTTTCCTTCTGCTCCTTGTAGCGCTCGATGGCCTGCGTCATCTTCAACACATCCATCTGCACGACATGCACGCGCTGCTGGCGATCCGTCACGTACTGGCGGATCTCGTCCATCTCTTCCTGCTTGTCGCCAACCTGCTCGTCGAACATCGCCAGCTGCTCGCGCAGCGACTCGGAGCGATCCTCGGCCTGGGCAATGCCCTCGGCCAGCGTTTCGATCTCGCGCTGCCGTTCGAGGAGACCGTGTTCGCCGGCATCGGGGGCAAAGAAGGTGACGCTGGTCGCCGTCACCAGATCGCCGCCCCGGGTCACGATCGCCGTCCCGGCCTCCAGCCCGGCACGCCCGGCCAATGCGTCGGCCAGCGTTTCGGCGGTACGCACCGGCGACAACCAGTCGGCGAGGACGGCCGACAGGCCCGCATCGACGCAGCGTATGCGTTCGGCAAGACCCCCGCCAGTCGCCCGGAAAACCCGCTCGGTATCCGCGCCCCCCGGCAAGGCCACGGCCAGCCGCGCTTCGGGACGGTCGTGCAGCCATTCGTCAAGCTTCGCCGGGTCGCCGCAGGCAATGGCCGACAGGCGTTCGCGCAGCACCGCCTCGACGGCATCCTCCCAGCCGGCCTCGACATGAATCTTCTGCCACAGTGGCGGCGCGCTCTCCAGACCATGGCGGCGCAGCCATTCCGGCAGCTTGCCGGCCGCCTGGGTCTTGACCTGCATCTGTTCCAAGGCGGCACGGCGGGCCTGGCCGGCAGCCAGCTCCCGTTCGATGCGCTGCAATTCGGCCTGGGCTTCACGGCGGCGCGCCTCAAGCTGTGGCATCTCCTGCTGCAGTTGCTGCAACTGGTCCTGGTCGCCGGCAAGTTCCTCGCGCAACAGCGACAGTTCTTCTTCCTTCTCGGCGAGCTCGAGCTCATCCGGCGCATCGCCAAAGGTTTCCTCACGCAGGCGTTCGCGGCGCTGGGTGATGGCCTGCAGGGCACGCTGCGCGTGAGACTTGTTGGTCAGCTCGACTTCCAGTTTCTGCTCGCCGTTGACCGTACGCGTCTTCAGTCGCTGCAACTCTTCCTGCGCCTGCGCATGGTCTTCCTCGACCTGCGGCGCGAGATTCATCTGCTGGTGCAGACGCTCCTCGGCTTCCTCGACGCGCAGCTTGGTGATTTCCTGCTGCTCCTCCCAACGCACTCGGTCTTCGGCCAACTTTTCCGCGGTCGCCGTCCAGTGCGCGAGTTCGCCCTCCAGCTGCACCAGGCGGGCTTCCAACTGGCTGCGCGACTCGCGGCGATGGCGAATCTCGGCTTCGATACGCGCCACCTCGGCATTGGCCGCATACATCTCGCTCTGTGCAGCATGCAGCGCATCGCCGGCAGAAAAATGCGCCTCGCGGGTCTCCTCGGCACGCGCCTCGGTTTCGCGCAATGCCGCGCTCTGCGCTTCAAGATCGGTCGTCGCGCGTTCGACTTCGAGCGCCAGGCGCTGGCGTTCCGCCTCCGCTTCGCGCTTCTTGAGCAGCCAGAGCAGCTGCTGGCGCCGAACCAGTTGTTCATTGAGCCCCTGATAGCGGCGCGCCACTTCGGCCTGTGCCTCCAGACGACCGATCTGGTGGCCAAGTTCCTCGCGGATATCCTCGACGCGCAACAGGTTCTCGCGCGTATCTTCCAGCCGGCCCTGCGTTTCCTTGCGGCGCTCCTTGTAGCGGGTGACGCCGGCGGCCTCCTCGAGAAAGACGCGCAGGTCGTCCGGCTTGGCTTCGATGATGCGCGAGATCATGCCTTGGCCAATGATGGCGTAGGCACGCGGCCCGAGGCCGGTCCCGAGGAAAAGATCGGTGATGTCCTTGCGGCGGACCTTCAGGTTGTTGATGAAATAGTCCGACTGGCCGGTCCGTGTCAGCACGCGCTTGACCGACAGTTCGGCGTACTGCGACCACTGCCCCATGGCGCGGCCCAGCGAGTTGTCGAAAATCAGTTCCACCGAGGCGCGCGACACCGGCTTACGGTTGGTCGAGCCGTTGAAAATGACATCCTGCATCGACTCGCCGCGCAGCTCCGAGGCTTTGGATTCGCCCAGCACCCAGCGCACGGCATCCATGATGTTGGATTTGCCGCAGCCATTGGGGCCGACTACCCCGACCAGCTGCCCCGGCAGGGCAACCGCAGTCGGATCGACGAAGGATTTGAAACCGGCGAGTTTGAGTTTTGTCAGACGCATGATTTATTCCGCCCGGAGCACCATGCTGCACCGCAGCGGGGGCCATATGATAGCATCCATGACACCGACGCCTTAAACGCTTCACGGTCGCCACCCCGAGGGCAAGCGCATGCACTCCGACGATGTTTTCCTCACCCGTGCCATCGAATTGGCGCGACTTGGCAGCGAAGCCGGCGAAGGCGGCCCCTTCGGTGCGGTCATTGTCCGCGACGGCCGGATCATCGCGGAAAGCTGGAACCGGGTCGTCGCCAGCCATGATCCCACCGCTCATGCCGAAATTTCCGCGATCCGCTCGGCTTGCGCGCAATTGGGCAATTTTCACCTGACCGGCTGCACCCTCTACGCCTCCAGCGAACCCTGCCCGATGTGTCTGGCGGCCACCTATTGGGCGCGCATCGGCCGCGTGGTTTTCGCCAACAGCCGGATCGAAGCCGCATCCGTCGGTTTTTGTGATGACACCTTATATGGCGAGTTGAACCGGCATTTCTCAGAGCGCAGCATCGTCATGGAACACCGTCCGCTGCCGGGTGCCCTGGAACCGCTGATCGCCTGGTCCGCAAACCCGAAACGCATTACCTACTGAGCCAGCATTCCGATGCTGCCCGAAACCATCCCTCATCGCGCAGAAACCCTGCAAGTCCTGCGTTTCATTGCCCGCGAACCAATGCTGATGCTGAGCGGCGACGACGAAGGATACGGGTCACGCTGGACGCTGGGCGGACAGCAGATCCAGCCCGCCATAGCCCGTTACCTGATGGAATCCGGCTTTATCGCCGAAACGGGCCGCACCGAGTTCGGGGCGCGCGAACTGACCCTCACGCCCAGCGGCGACCTGTTTCGCGAAAAGGGACTGCACTGGTGGGCCAGTCTGAGCCTGTTCCGGAAAATACGCGTCACCCTGCTCGGCTGACGGCAGCGCTCATCCCGAGACGCGCCGCTCCAGGAATTCATCGGCAAATTGCTCACCGACCTCGGCGAATGCCACCTGCCTCAGGTTGACACCGAGATTCCTGTCCTCTTCCTGGATGTGTCTTTCAAACCAGTAATCAACATAGCGGATCAGGCTGAATACGTCGGCGCCCGGGCTTTCCATGTCATCGAGCATTTTCCGGATACTGCGCAGCATGAGCCGGTGTTTTTCGCCATGTCGCCGAAAATCAAGCCCCGACTGGCGAGCGAGTTGCTCCTCGGTCCGGCAATGTGCGTCCAGCGTCGCAAAAAGCGCCTCGGCCTCATCGGCCTGATAGGCATTATGATCAATGCAGGAGAGCTTGAAGGTCTCGAGCTGCTCGAAAAGATGCGCATGCTGCTCGTCGATTTCCGGAACATCGATCACCAGCGTGCTTGGCAAATAAGACAAGGATGAACTGCGCATACTCCTCTCCAACCAGCAATCCCGCATGCCGCCCGTACACGCGGCCGACCATCAGCTAAATCTAGACGAGTGTCACCATTTTAACAATATTGTCTTTGGGCATAGCTCAGCGCCGGCGTTCAACGCGAAATTCAAGACGATTACCCTGTTCATCCTCGGCATACCCCTGAAAAGCCCGGCATGAAATGGCAGTCCAGCGTGCAGCCATCACGCGCCCGTCGCTACAGCGGACGATGCCATGCCCCGTCTCGCCCTCGCAGCTCCCTGAAGGCGTTGCGGATTGGGCAGGGGCCATCTCGCCCTCGCAACGAAGTCGCCCTTCCTGATCGGCCAGCGCAAAGCGCCCGCCGCCTTGTGTATTGCCCGGAAACGCCTTGCCTCGCAACTCGCCGGAAATGCCGCTGAACGTGCCGCGGGCGTGATAACCAAAGGCGC
This sequence comes from uncultured Azonexus sp., assembly GCA_937983545.1. Lineage (GTDB taxonomy): Bacteria > Pseudomonadota > Gammaproteobacteria > Burkholderiales > Rhodocyclaceae > Azonexus. The sequence goes on along the minus strand of CALJZP010000320.1, from coordinate 503 downwards.
AGGCCGCCAAAAGCAGCGGCAGGGCAAGGGAAAGCATGGCGCGTCGGTTCATGAGGCAGGCAAGTCGTTTTCGGCGATAATCGGCTTTTTACACCCATTCGATGTCCGACGTGAATCCGCATCTCGCCCAACTCCAGCCCTATCCCTTCGAAAAGCTGCGTGCCCTGTTTGCCGGTGTGACGCCGAACCCGCAATACAAGGAAATCAAGCTATCCATCGGCGAGCCCCAGCACGCCACCCCGGCTTTCATCATGGACGCACTGGCTGGCGGCCTCAAAGGCCTGGCCAACTATCCGACCACCCAGGGCTTGCCGGCATTGCGCCAGGCCATCGCCAGCTGGTGCCAGCGCCGATACGGCCTCGACCTGAATCCCGAAACGGAGATTCTCCCGGTCAACGGCTCCCGCGAAGCCCTCTTTTCGTTTGCACAAACGGTGATCGATCCCAGTCGCGGGCACGTTCCGCTCATCGTGAGCCCGAACCCGTTCTACCAGATCTACGAG
>CALJZP010000319.1 GCA_937983545.1 uncultured Azonexus sp. | reverse complement strand
GGAGGCGATCAGCCAGGCGACGCCGAGCGCCAGCACGACGGCGAGCAGTCCCCAGGTCAGCCAGTGCCGGGCAAAACTGCGGGTTGCCCGCTCGCGCGGCAGAACCAGCCAGTACTCTTCGTCATCGGCGTCGTCCAGCCGGAAACTGACCCAGAACCCCGGCACGCCATCGACACTGGCTGCGATTCGCGTGTGATCGCCCAAGCGTCGATTGAGCTCATTCTGCAGCAGGGCGAAAAAGCGCGAGTCGGGCATCGCCTCGATTTCATCGCTGGGTTCGGCCGGCAGGAGGCGGATGCCTTCGCGGCTGGAAAACTCGGCAAACAGGCCAAAGCGGCGCTCAGGTGCGGCGGCGAACAGCGAGGCCCGGATCAGGTTGACGGCGGAAGCGGCCAGCTGGGCCGTTTCGCGGGCGCGCGGCTCGGCATCCATATAGCGGAACAGGCTGAGCCAGGCCGCTGTCGTGAGCAGGACCAGAATGGCGAGCAGCAGAAAGGTACGCGCCAGCAGCGTACGGGGCATCGGGTCAATCCCGGGGGGCGCCGTCCGGCACAAAAACGTAGCCGAAGCCCCAGACGGTCTGCAGGTAGCGCGGTTGCGCCGGGTCGGTTTCGATCAGCTTGCGCAGACGGGATACCTGGACATCGATGGCCCGGTCGAAAGGACCCTGTTCGCGGCCGCGCGCCAGGGTCATCAGTTTGTCGCGTGACAGCGGCTGGCGCGGGTGCTGGAGCAGCACCTTGAGGACCGCAAATTCGCCGGTGGTCAGCGCTTGCAGTTCGTCGCCGCGCTTGAGAGTGCGGGCGGAAAGATCGACTTCGATGTTGCTGAAGCGAATGGTTTCCACTTCGCCTTCCGGTGCGCCTGGGGGTTTGCTGCCCTGGCGGCGCATGACGGCATGGATGCGGGCAAGCAGTTCGCGTGGATTGAAAGGTTTGGGCAGGTAGTCGTCGGCACCCATTTCGAGTCCGACGATACGGTCGACCTCGTCACCCTTGGCGGTCAGCATGATGATCGGCGTCTGGTCGCCCTGGCCGCGCAGGCGGCGACAGATCGAGAGCCCGTCTTCGCCGGGCATCATCAGGTCGAGGACGATCAGGTGATAGTGTTCCCGGGCGCGCAGCTTGTCCATCTGCTGTCCGTCGGCGGCCGCCTTGACGTCGAAGCCCTGTTCGCCCAGATAGCGCGTCAGCAGGTCGCGCAAGCGTGAATCGTCATCGACGACGAGAATGTGATGGTGTTGTTCGTTCATGCTGGCAAGGATAAGGGCTGACGATGAATGAAGCGCATCAAATGGTAACAAGCTTTTGCAGCGCCCGGCCGGGAAACATATTCTTACATCTGGACCGACTTGCCGTGCTTGCGTGGGGAGAGAATGGTGCTGTCCCCTCGTCCGGTCGCTACAATTCGTACCATGAAACGTCTGCTCGCCTGTTCCCTCCTTTTTCTGAGCCTGCTCGGCCCGGTGGGGAGCGTGTCGGCGCAGCAGGGCTATTGGCGCGACCTGCCTCCCGATGAGCGGCGGCAGATGCGCCAGCAGATGCGCGAACATTGGCAACAGGAGCGGGAGATTCGCCGCGACGAACCGCCGCCGCGCTGGCGCGACATCCCGCCGGAAGACCGGCGGCGTCTGCGCGACGATATGCGCGAGCAGCGCGGCCTTCAGGAGACTCACGGCTTCCACGGCAGGCGGTAGCGGGCGAGACTTGCGGCGAGACTGAATCGCTGAACCGACGATGCTCCGGTAAAATCCCGGTCCATGCTCATCCTTGCTCTTGAAACCTCCACCGAACTCGGTTCCTGCGCGCTTTGGCGCAATGGGGCGGTGACCGAGCGCCGCTGCCCGGAAAAACGGCCGCATTCCGAAACCTTGCTGCCGCTCGTCCGCGACCTGTTGGCGGAATCCGGCGCGCGCATCGGCGATCTCGACGCGATAGCCTTCGGTGTCGGGCCGGGCGCCTTCACGGGCTTGCGTGTGGCTTGCGGCGCTGCGCAGGGGCTGGCGGTCGTTGCCGGTTTGCCCCTGATCCCGGTGACCAGCCTCGAGACCCTGGCGACCGAGGCGGGTGCCGATCGCGTGCTGGCGCTGCTCGATGCGCGCATGGGCGAGGTGTATTCCGGTTGTTACGAGCGGACAGGGGAAGCTTATGTCCTGAATGGGGATATCCGTGTTTCGGCGCCTGCCGACGTCGTGCTGCCTGCCGATGCCGGCTGGCTGGCGTGCGGCAACGGATTGGCGGCTTATCCCGGATTGCTCGATCGCGTTCGTGAGGCCGGCCTCGCCGTCGCCCCGGGCGGTTTGCCCAGTGCAGCCACGGTGGCGGCCATTGCGGCTGCAAAGGCCGCGCGCGGCGAGGGTATCGATGCCGCCGATGCGGTGCCCCTCTATGTTCGCGACAAGGTGGCGAAGACGGTGGCCGAGCGCATGCGGGAGGGCGGAAAGGCGTGAACGGCCTGGGCATTTCGGCGGAGTTCTTTCCGATGAATGAAAGCGACCTTGCGGCGGTGGCGGCCTTGGAGGCAACGCTGCAGGGTTTCCCCTGGTCGCATGGCAACTTTGCCGATTCACTGGCAAGCGGCTACAGCGTCTGGGTTTTGCGCCTGGGGGGCGATCTGATCGGTTTTTCGGTCGTCATGTCGGTGATCGACGAGGCCCACCTGCTCAACATCGGCGTCTGCAAGCGCTACCACGGGCAGGGCTATGGCGCCCGGCTTCTGCGCCATGCCATGGAGTGTGCGCGCCTGGGGGGAGCGACCAGGCTCTTTCTCGAAGTCCGGCCCTCCAACGAACGGGCGGTCGATTTGTATCGGCATTTTGGATTTCGCCAGATCGGTACACGCAAGGGCTATTATCCCGCCATCGTCGGCCGCGAGGATGCGCTGATTTTTGACAAGGAACTGGTGGCATGAGCTTGAGCCGGGAACAGATGCTCGTCGAGATGGGCATATCGCCAATCTGGGTATTGCGCGACGCCTCGGCGACCACGCCTATCGAGGAAAGCCGGGTCCAGGAGACGGAAGCATCGGCACCCGTAGCCGAGGTGCAGCCGCCCGCTACCCGGCAATTCGCTGAAAAAAGCGAGATGCCCCCGTCCGCGGCAGTCGATATCGGTACGCTCGATTGGCCGGCGCTCGCCCGACAGGTGGCCGGGTGCTGTGCCTGTTCCCTGTGCGAACAGCGCAAGCAGGCCGTGTTCGGCGTCGGGGATACCAATCCGGACTACCTGTTCATCGGCGAAGGGCCGGGGGCAGAGGAAGACGCCAGGGGAGAACCGTTCGTCGGACAGGCGGGGAAGTTGCTGGACAGTATGCTGGCCGCACTCGATATCGCCCGGGGCAATCGTGTTTACATCGCCAATGCCGTCAAGTGCCGCCCGCCCGGCAACCGGACGCCGGAGCCAGCCGAAATGGCGGCTTGCTGGCCGTATCTGGAGCGCCAGATCGCGCTGCTCAAGCCAAAAATCATCGTCTTGCTGGGCAAGGCGGCCGTGCATGCCGTCCTGCACGACGACAAGTCGCTGGCCAGTTTGCGCGGCAAGCGCTTCGAGCACGCCGGCATTCCGGTGGTGGTGACTTACCACCCGGCCTATCTGTTGCGCAATCTTCCGGACAAGGCCAAGGCCTGGGAGGATCTGCTGTTCGCACGTCGTACCTTGCGCGAACGGCTGACACCGGCGTTGCCCTTCTAGCGGACTGTTCCGCCAGTTTCGAGGTGGGGCCTTGGCGTGCCGAGGCTCACTCGTCAGTGGTGCGTCGTGTCGTCCAGGTGCCGGACGTCGTCCTGAATCGCCTGGTTGGCGATATGGCGCTGGCGGATCAGGTACATCAGGCCGCTGACACACAGTCCGAACAGGGTGACTACCCAGTAGATCGATACATCCATCTTGATCATCAGGTAATACAGGCCGGTCATGACCAGGATAGAAATGTTTTCGTTGAAGTTCTGCACCGCGATCGAGTGTCCGGCTCCCATCAGGATATGGCCGCGATGCTGCAGCAAGGCGTTCATCGGCACCACGAAGAAGCCGGAGAGCCCGCCGATGAGAATGAGCAGGGGGACGGCCAGCCAGATGCTGTCGACGAAATTCATGATCAGCACGATCAGGCCCATGGCGATGCCGAGGGGAATGACACGGACGGATTTGCGCAGGGTAATGTACTTGGCGGCGATGATGGCGCCGGCTGCAACGCCGACGGCTACCACCCCCTGCAGCATGGATGCCTTGGACAGCCCCAGGTTGAGCGCGACTTCGGCCCATTTGATCACGATGAATTGCAGCGTGGCGCCGGCTCCCCAGAACAGGGTGGTAACCGCCAGGGAAATCTGACCGAGCTTGTCGCGCCAGAGCAGGGCCAGGCAGTGGTTGAACTCGTGGATCAGAAACAGGGGATTTTTTTTGAGCTGCTTGTGGTCAACCCCGGTATTCGGAACGTAGAGATTGAACAGGGCGGCCACTATGTAGAGCAGCGCAACGACCGACAGGGCCATTTCACCGACGGTGTCGATCCCGGTTTCGAAGAGCGGAAAGTCGAAGGACAGCAGGTGCTGGGCGATCTCCGGGCGAATCAGCATGCCGCCGATGAGGACGCCGAGGATGATGGCGCCGACAGTCAGGCCTTCGATCCAGCCATTGGCGACGACGAGGAGGCGATGCGGCAGGTATTCGGTGAGGATTCCATATTTGGCCGGCGAGTAGCAGGCGGCACCCAGGCCGACGACGGCATAGGCGACCAGCGGATGGGCGCCGAAGAACATCATGCTGCAACCGACGATCTTGATCGTGTTGCTGATGAACATGACGCGCCCCTTGGGCATCGAGTCGGCGAAGGCGCCGACGAAGGCAGCCAGAACCACGTAGGAAACGGTAAAAAAAGTCTTGAGCAGCGGCTCGTATTCAGCAGGCGCCTGCATCTCGCGCAGGGCGGCGATGGCAGCAATAAGCAGGGCGTTGTCGGCCAGCGCGGAAAAAAACTGCGCCGCCATGATGATGTAGAAGCCGAATGGCACGAAAGTCTTGTCTCTTATATAACTTTGGGCGAGGTTTATACCACGCTCAGAATTGGGCGCAAGGCTTGCGTGTTTTTCGGTCTTATGCATGTATCCGTCGTGCCGGAAAAAAGATGCAGTCTGTGTCACGGCGATGACGCCTTGATGACTCGCCGGATTTTTGGCGAGCCATCAATATTTTCTTCCGGTGAGGCCGGGGTCACCCGGAACCCCGGAGGAATGTGATGAAATATCGTCCGCAAACTATCCGGGAGAATCAACATGGCTGATCGGCGTCTACAGGTTTTCCATGCCGTGGCCAAACACCTGAGTTTTACGCGGGCTGCCGATGCCCTGTTCATGACGCAACCGGCCGTCACGTTCCAGATCAAGCAACTGGAGGAACAGTACAGTACCCGCCTCTTCGAGCGCCGGCATGGCAGCATTTCGCTGACGCCGGCCGGGGAACTGGTGCTGTCGTATGCGGAACGCATTCTGGCGCTGTCGGACGAGATGGATACCCGGCTCTCCGAAATGACCGGGGAAATGCGTGGTCCGCTGCTGGTCGGGGCCAGCACGACCATCGCCGAATTCATGCTGCCGCGTGTGCTGGGGGAATTCAATGCGTTGTACCCCCAGGTTAGGGCGCGGCTCATCGTTGCCAATTCGGAAAGTATCGAGACCCGCGTTGCCGAGCATACGATCGATATCGGGCTGATCGAAGCCCCTGCGAAAGTGAGCGGCCTGACCAGCCATATTTGCTGCGAGGACGAACTGCGCGTCATCTGTGCGCCGGACTACCCCCTCGCCGACATGAAATCGGTGACCCCCAAGGTGCTGACGGAATATGAATTCATCTCGCGGGAGCCGGGGTCGGGCACGCGGGAAATAACCGATGCCTATTTCCGTAGCCACGGAGTCGCTCCCGAAAGCCTCAAAATGCAGATGGAACTGGGTAGTCCCGAGGCGCTGAAGGGCGTGGTATCCACCGGCCTCGGCTATGCGATCGTATCGCGGGCGGTGGTCGAGAAAGAGTTGCAACTGGGCGATCTGGTGGCGATACCGCTCAAGCCGTCGCTGACGCGCAGTCTTTACCTGGTTTTCCCGCAGGACCGTTTCCAGTCGCGCCTAAGTGCCACCTTTATCGATTTTGCCAAGAGCAAGCTGAAAGAACTGGCTTTATGAAGACTTCTCGCCCGATACGGGCACGTATCACTCCCGCCGCAATTCTTGACAACTACCGCCTGGCCAGGCAACAGGCGCCTCACGCGCGAGCCTGGGCCGTCATCAAGGCCAATGCCTACGGCCACGGGCAGTGGCGTGCGGTCGACGCCCTGCGCGGCGAGGCGGACGGCTTTGCCCTGCTCGAATGTGAAAATGCCGTGGCGTTGCGCGAAGCGGGGGTAACCCAACCCATCCTCCTGCTCGAAGGCGTGTTCAGTGCGCGCGACGTGCGCTCGGTGATCGGACATCGGCTCACTTGCGTCATCCATTGTCTCGACCAGCTTGAGCTGCTCGTCCGCAGCGGACAGTTCTCGGCACCCGTATCGGTTTATCTGAAACTGAATACAGGCATGAATCGCCTTGGTTTTTCCGCCGCGACGCTGCCCCGGGCGCTGGATGTCTTGCGGGCGCTGCCGGTCGACATCACGCTGATGACCCATTTTGCCGAGGCCGACGGCGAACGTGGCGTGGCCTGGCAATTGGCCCGGTTCAAGGATATGGCTGGCGACTGGAAAGGCAAGGTCAGTCTCGGCAATTCGGCGGCGATCCTGGAACACCCGGATACGCATGGCGATTGGGTGCGCCCCGGCATCATGCTTTATGGCGCCAGCCCCTTTGCCGACCGGGATGCGGCAACACTCGGCCTGCGGCCCGCGATGGCGCTGGAAAGCGCCATCATCGGCGTGCAGGAAGTGGCAGCCGGCGAACGGGTCGGCTACGGCGGCACCTTCACCGCCGATCGGCCGATGCGTATCGGGATCGTGGCCTGCGGCTATGCCGACGGCTACCCGCGCCACGCACCGACGGGTACGCCGATCGCCGTGATGGGACACCGGACGCGTACCATCGGGCGAGTCTCCATGGATATGCTGGCCTGCGATCTGACCGGGATTCCGGAGGCGGGGATCGGTTCCCCGGTCACCCTGTGGGGTAACGGGGCCGCGGGGACGGTGCCGGCGGATGAAGTCGCGGCGGCGGCAGGAACGATTGCCTACGAACTGTTCTGTGCGCTCGCGGCGCGGGTTCCGGTGGTGCTGGCCGACGCGGCGGCCAGCGAAAGGCGCTGAATGGCCAAGCTGAAAACGGTTTATACCTGTACCGAATGCGGTGCCACGAGCCCCAAGTGGCAGGGACAATGCCCGGGGTGCAACGACTGGAATACGCTGGTCGAGACCGTGGCGGAGAAAGCGGCGACCAACAGCCGCTTCGAGTCGCTGGCACCGACGGCCAGGCTGCAGAACCTGTCCGAAATCGAGGCGCGCGAGGCGGAGCGTATCCCGACCGGGATCGGCGAGTTCGACCGGGCGCTGGGTGGCGGCCTAGTGGCCGGCGGTGTCGTGCTGATCGGCGGCGATCCGGGTATCGGCAAGAGCACCTTGCTGCTCCAGGCGCTGGCGCATCTTTCGACGGAGCACAAGGTGCTCTATGTCAGCGGCGAGGAGTCCGGGGAGCAGGTGGCGCTGAGAGCCCGCCGGCTGGGGCTCGAGTCCCGGCGTTTGCCGTTGATGGCGGAAATCAATCTGGAACGCATCCTGGCGACCTTGCAGGCTGAAAAACCGGTGGTGGCGGTGATCGACTCGATCCAGACGCTGTGGTCCGATCAGTTGTCCAGCGCTCCCGGCTCGGTAGCCCAGGTACGCGAATGCGCCGCGCAGCTGACGCGCCTGGCCAAGCAGCTCGGCATCACGGTCATCCTGGTCGGGCACGTGACGAAGGAGGGGGCGCTGGCCGGCCCGCGCGTGCTCGAACATATTGTCGATACCGTGCTCTATTTCGAAGGCGATACCCATTCCAGCTTCCGCCTGGTGCGCGCTTTCAAGAACCGCTTCGGGGCGGTGAACGAACTGGGTGTCTTTGCCATGACCGAAACGGGTCTGAAGGGTGTCAGCAACCCGTCGGCGCTGTTTCTGTCGCAACATGCCCAGGATGTGCCGGGTTCCTGCGTGATGGTCACCCAGGAAGGCACACGGCCGCTGCTGGTTGAAATCCAGGCCCTGGTCGATACGGCGCACGGCAATCCGCGGCGCCTGACGGTCGGACTGGAAGCGCAGCGTCTCGCCATGCTGCTGGCGGTTCTGCATCGGCATGCCGGTATCGTCTGCTTCGATCAGGATGTGTTCGTCAATGCGGTGGGCGGCGTGAAGATCACCGAGCCGGCGGCCGATCTGGCGGTATTGCTGTCCATTGCGTCGTCGCTCAAGAACAAGCCGCTGCCATCGAAACTCATCGTTTTTGGTGAGGTCGGCCTGGCCGGTGAGATACGTCCGGCGCCCCGTGGCCAGGAGCGTCTCAAGGAGGCGGCCAAGCTCGGTTTCAGCCGGGCCTTGATTCCGGACGCCAATCGACCGAAACAGGCGATAGCCGGCATGGAGGTCATCGCGGTCAGGCGCGTGGAGGAGGCGGTGGCGCGAATACGCGAGATGGAATAAGCTTGCGTAACAATACTTTCGGCTCGTATGTTCAACCTGTCCCGCTATTTCTCGACGGTCAGTTTCATACTCATCGTGCTGGCTGCCGGTGTGTTGGGGCCGTTGTATCAGAAGCTTTCCCTGCAGCAGATGAAGGATCTGGCCCAGGGGCGGAACGTCGCCATGGCGCAGGTTTTCCAGAACTCGCTGCATCAGCCGTTGCTCGACTTGCTGGGCGAATCGACCGGGCGCGATGCGAGCGCGCTTGCCCAATCGACAAGCCGTGCCTACATTCAGGGCAGCGCGGAGATCCTGATGCAGGGAACCTCGGTCATCAGGGTAAAGGTGTATAACCGCGTCGGGAACGTGATTTTCTCGACCGATGCCCGCCAAATTGGCGAGAACAGGCTGGCGAGTCCAGGGTTCAAAGCAGCGATCAACGGTTCGGTCCTCAGTGACTTGACCTATCGAAATACGCGTGATGGCTTCGAAGAGACGCTAGCCGAAATGGACGTGCTGGCCAGCTACATTCCGATTCGCGGCAAGGATAACGCGGTTGAAGGGGTATTCGAGCTGTATCAGAACGTCACGCCCTTCGTCGAGGAATTGGAGCACAGCCTGTGGTGGGTGACGGCAGGCATCGTTCTGACCTTCGCGCTCCTCTATCTGATGCAGTTTCTGGTGGTTCGCCGGGCGCAGGGCATTCTGGAGGATCAGGAAGGGCGGATAAAGGCCGCGCGCGACACCTTGGAGCTTCAGGTGGCGGCACGTACCGAGGAACTGAAGCGGACCAACATGCAGCTCGAAGGCGAAATCTCCGAGCGGCGCCAGGCGCAGAGCAAGCTGAACTACCTCGCCTATCACGACCCGCTGACGGGGCTGGCCAATCGCCGCTGCTTTATCGAACGTCTTGAGGAGAGCTTGCGCGAAACCGCCCAGCGCGGTGAACGCCTGGCGGTCCTGTTCATCGATCTTGACCAGTTCAAGCAGGTCAACGACTCGCTCGGCCACGGGGTCGGCGACGAGTTGCTGGTGGCAGTGGCCTCTCGGCTGGCCGAGCATGTCCGTCTGATCGACATGCTCGCCCGGCTTGGCGGCGACGAGTTCATCTGCCTGATGGAGGCGGTACGCGACGAGCGCGAGGTCGAGGTGCTGGCTCAGGAGATCATCGATGCACTCGAGCAGCCATTCCAGCTCGGTGATCATGAACTCTTCCTCACGGCCTCGGTCGGTATCAGCCTGTTCCCGGGCGATGGCGACAGCGTGCTGGCGCTGATGCGCAATGCCGATACGGCGATGTACCGCGCCAAGTTCAGCGGGCGCGGCAACTACCATTTCTACACGCCCGACATGACCCAGCTGGCGCAGGAACGTATCCAGATGGAGAACCTGTTGCGGCGGGCGCTCGAACATGGGGAATTCAAGGTGCACCTGCAGCCGCAGGTCGATACCCGGAGCGGCAAGCTGGTCGGCGCCGAGGCGCTGGTTCGTTGGGAAAGTCCCGAGCTGGGCCTGGTCATGCCGAGTCGTTTCATTCCGGTTGCCGAAGATTCCGGCCTGATCGTCGGCCTGGGCAACTGGGTGTTGCGCGAGACCTGCAGGCAGTTCATGAACTGGCGGGAAAGCGGTTTCGAACTGCCCCAAGTGTCGGTTAACCTGTCTGTCAAGCAGCTCGAGCGTCCCGAGTTCATCGACGTACTGGACACGATTCTGGCCGATACCGGGATGAGCCCCAGCCATCTCAAGCTGGAACTGACCGAATCGGTCGTCATGGCGGTTGGCGACTCCTTCGGTTTGCTGGATAAACTACGCAGCCTGGGCATCAGTCTGGCGCTCGACGATTTCGGTACCGGCTATTCATCGCTCAGCTATCTGAAAATGCTGCCGATTCAGCAGCTCAAGATCGACCGCTCATTCGTCGAAGGTATCGGGACCAACGGGGGCGACGAAGCGATCATCCGTACGATCATGGAACTGGCCCGGAGCCTGGACTTCGAAGTGGTTGCCGAAGGTGTCGAGACCGAGGAGCAGGCGGCATTTCTCGCCGAACTTGGCTGCCAGCAACTGCAAGGCTATCTGCATGGCCAGGCGGTGGCGCCGGCCGAATTCCGTACGCGCTGGTCCAAGGCGACATGATCGCCGCTTTTTCCTGGCGGCTGCTCGGCCGGGAACTGCGATCCGGCGAACTCAGGCTGCTCTTTGCCGCGCTGGTTGTGGCGGTTGCTGCCGTAACGGCCGTTGGCTTCTTCGGCGACCGGGTGCGGCAAGGCTTGCAGCACGAAGCACAACAGATGATGGGAGGCGATCTGCTCGTCACCTCCGATCATCCCTTGCCGGAAGGCTATCGCGAGGAAGCGCGCCGCCATCGCCTGCGAATCGCCGAAACCCTGGTTTTTCCGAGCATGGTGATGGCTGGCGGGCAGGCTCAGCTGGCCGATATCAAGGCGGTTTCCGGCAGTTATCCGTTGCGCGGCAGCCTGGGGCGCATTCTGCATGGCGAAGAGGTCAGCCGCGAAACCGGACGCGGTCCGGAGGCCGGTACGGTGTGGCTCGACGAACGCCTGGCCTCGGCATTGGGCGTCCGTGCCGGTGAAACGCTCGGCGTAGGCGGGGCGATGCTGCCGGTCGCGGCCATACTGACGCGCGAGCCGGACCGTGGGGTCAATTTCTTCAGTCTCGCGCCCCGCCTGATGATGCATCTGGATGATATCGGCGCCACCGGGCTGATCCAGTTCGGGGCACGGATCCGCTACACGCTGATGTTGGCGGGCGACGAGCGCGATGTCGCGGCGTACCGAAAATGGCTCGATAGGCAACTGGCGCGTGGGGAGCGCGTCGAGGATGCCGGCAACGCCCGCCCCGAGATACGCAGCATTCTCGATCGTTCGGAGCGCTTTCTCGGCCTTGCCACCTTGCTGACGGTCATTCTATCGGCGGTGGCAGTGGCCTTGGCCGCGCGTCGCTACATGCAGCGCCACCTAGATGCCTGTGCGGTGATGCGATGCCTGGGTATGACGCAGGCGCGCCTGCTCGGTTTGCACGCCACCTTGTTTCTGTGGCTGTCCTTGCTCGCCGGTTTGCTGGGCTGTGCGCTGGGCTTTGCCGCACATTTCATGCTGATCAAGTGGCTGCGTGACGTGCTGGCAATCGATTTGCCCTTTGCCGGCTGGTTGCCCCTGGCCGCCGGCTTTGGGGTTTCCGGCGTGCTGCTGTTCGGCTTTGCCTTTCCGCCCTTGTTGCAACTGGCGCGCGTGCCGACCTTGCGCGTCCTGCGACGCGAGCTTGGTGCCCCGCAGGCCTCGCTGCTGGGCGGCTACCTGTTCGGCCTGCTCCTGCTGGCCGGGCTGATTGTCTGGGTGGCCGGCAATCTTCGTCTCGGGTTGCTGGCCGTGGCCGGGTTTGCCGGGGCGCTGGCGGTATTCTGGGCGATTGCCCGGTTGCTTATCGCCTTCGTCTCGCGGGGGCGAGGCGGTGCGGGCTTCGGCTGGCGGCAGGGCCTGGCCAGCCTGAGTCGACACGCCCCGTCGGCGGCGATCCAGGTCGTGGCGTTGTCGATCGGCTTGATGGCCATGCTCCTGCTCACCGTCATCCGTGGCGATCTGCTGGCGACCTGGCAGGGGTCGATGCCCGCCGATGCACCGAATCGCTTCATCATCAACATCCAGCCTGAACAGCGGCAGGCGCTGGCCAGCGAACTGCGCAAGCTCGGTATCGAGGCCGAGCTGTTGCCCATGGTGCGCGCGCGCCTGGTGCGCATCGGCGGGCAGACGGTCAGCCCGGCCAGCTATCCGGAGGATGAGCGCGCCCAGCGCTTGATCGAACGCGAGTTCAATCTTTCGTGGCGTAGCGACTTGCCTGACGGCAACCGGGTCGTTGCCGGGCAATGGTTCGGGCCCGACGAGAGCGGCCAGGCGCTGGCTTCGGTGGAGGAGGGGCTGGCCAAGACTCTCGGTATCCGGATGGGTGACGAGCTTGCCTTCGTCGTCGCCGGCGTGGAAAAAACGCTGCGGGTCAGCAGTCTGCGCAAACTTTCCTGGGATTCGATGCGCGTCAATTTCTTCGTCCTGGCGCCGCCGGGGGTTATCGAAGATGCGCCGGCCAGCTACATCACCAGTTTTCATCTGCCGCCGGAGGGCGCCGCAGCCATGGCGGATCTGGTCAAGAATTTTCCCAACCTGACTCTGATCGATGTCGATGCAGTGGTCCGCCAGTTGCAATCGGTGATCGGGCAAGTGGCACGCGCCATCCAGTTCGTCTTCGTTTTCGCGCTGCTGGCTGGCGGTATCGTGCTTTATTCGGCCATGCTCGCAGCCTTCGACGAGCGGCGCTACGAACTGGCCGTCATGCGTGCTCTGGGGGCGCAACGACAGCAGCTGGTGCAGGCGATGCGTGTCGAGCTGGCCATCGTCGGTGGGCTCGCCGGGCTGTTTGCCGCAGCGGGCGCCATGGTACTGGGGGCCGTTGTCAGCCAGCAGGCTTTCCAACTCGAATTGACGCCCAATCTCTGGCTTCCCTTCCTTTCAGCGGCGGGAGGGGCTGTATTGACCGTTGCGATCGGCTGGCAGGGATTCCGCAGACTGTTGCGCGCACCGCCGCTGCTTGCGCTGCGCAATGGCACGTAAGGAAGGGTTCAGATCAGGATTTCGCACACGTTCAAGCCGTCCTGCCTTGCGTAACGCACGTCTTGGCTGAGGCCGCGAACCAGCGCGATGCCAAGACCGCCGATCACGGCTTCGGAGGCCGTTTGTTCCGGTGCGCGGGTCAGGTCGTAGGCGGGTGCGGCATCGGCGTAGCGAAGCAGGATGCCCGATGGATGTGGCGTTATCCGGCAGGTTACGGTGGCATCGTTCCCGCTACCATGGCCGTGCGTGACGGTATTCGTGAATAATTCCTCGACGATCAGCTGCAGTCGAAGCGTAATATCCTCCGAACAGCCGAGTTGCCGTGCTTCTTCGGCGAGCGCCAGCATCAGCCGGGGCAGCTCGGACAGGCGCGCGCAAACTGAAATATCCGTAGAATTGGCAGCCATCGAATTAACCAGGGGGTAGAGCGTGATTAGATCACATTGGGCGCTTGCCGGTATGGCGGCCGTATCGATCCTTGCTTCTTCTCCGCTGTGCGCAGAACAGGCCGGAATGATCAAGGTCAGCAAGGGGGCTGTCAGTATCGAACGGGACGGCAAAAAACTGGCCGCCGACGTGGGAGCGCCCGTGCAGGTGGCGGACCGTGTGCGAACCGGTGCCGATGGCGCGGTCGGCGTTACCTTGCGCGACAACACCTTGCTGTCCGCCGGCCCCAATTCCCTCATCGTCATCGACAAATTCGCCTACGACAGCGTGACGCAGGATGGAAAGATGTCGGTTGGCGTACGCAAGGGGACGCTGGCCGTTGCATCCGGGCGGATTGCCAAGCGCACGCCGGAGTCGGTTGATTTTCATACGCCGACTTCCATTCTCGGTGTCCGGGGTACGGAGTTCGTGATCGAAGTGGAGGGCGAGGGCGATGAATAAGGCGCTTTTGTTCAGTATGGCGAGCCTTTTTCTGGGTGCTTGCGCCAGCGAGCGGGTGGTGTTGCTGCCGTCTGCCGACGGCGCGCCCGGGGCGGTGGCCATTCGCGACAAGGCCGGCGAGATTCGCCTCGATCAACCCTATGCCGCAGTCAAGCGGACGCTGGACAGCAACCGTGTTTACCAATCGTCGCCGCAGGAAGTGTCGGAGCGCTATGGCCCGACCCTGGCGGTACTGCCGCAGCGCCCGAATGCTTACATCCTGTATTTTGAAACCGGGGGCAACGTGCTGACGCCTGAGTCCACGGCCGCGTTGAAAGCCATCCGCAAGGAAATTGCCGAGCGTCCCGCCTCGGAAGTCCTGGTGATCGGGCATACCGATCGCGTTGGCAGTGTCGACGGAAACGACAAGCTGTCGCTCAAGCGCGCCGAGTTGATCCGCGCGGTGTTGATCGAGAGCGGGGTCGATGCGGGCAAGCTGGAAACGATCGGCCGCGGCGAACGCGACCCCTTGGTGCCGACTGCCGACGAAGTCGATGAGCCGCGCAACCGGCGTGTCGAGATCAACGTCCGCTAATCCTGGGCCCCTGTCGGGCCATGCCAGCGTAAAAACAGCAGGGTCAGGTCATCCGCCGGTGGGTGGCCTGCCTCGAAACGCCTGACCGCGTTGCGCAGTGCCGGTGCGCAGTCTTGCACCGGTTCCGTGCCGAAGGTCGCGATCGCTGCCCGCAGGCGGTCGCTGCCGAACATGTCGTTTCCATTCGTGGCTTCCGTCACGCCATCCGTAAACAGGCAGAGCAGATCGTCGGCTTGCAGCTGCGTTCCGGCCGATTCGAAAGGATAGCCGCCCGCGGCACAGAGCGGCGGGCCGGCTATGGCGTGGGTGTCGATGGGCACCGGTTGCCCGTTGCGAACGATCAGCGGGGCATCGTGGCCGGCGCAGACATAATCGAGGTGTCCGCTCTCGACATCCAGGATGCCGATGAAGGCCGTCACGAAGAGGTATTCCGGATTTTCGCGGTCGAGTTCGGCTTCGATGTCGCGGAGGGCGGTGCCGAGTTCGGCGTGGCGGCGGGTCAGCGTTCCGGTCAGGGTTTTCGAGATGGCCATGAACAGGCTGGCCGGGACGCCCTTGCCGGATACGTCGCCGATCGCGACGCAGAGCCGACGATCGTCGAGCATGAAGCAATCGTAGTAATCGCCGCCGACGGCGCGCGCCGGTTCGAGCAGGGCGCTTACCGAGAATCGCCGTTCATCCGGGAAAAGCCTGGCGGTATCCGGCAGCAGACCCATCTGGATGCGCCTGGCCGCGTCGAGTTCCCCGTTCATGCGCGCCGCTTCTTCCCGGCTCTGTTGAAGTTGTGCTTCGGCGGTGCGCCGCAGGGTTTCCGCGGTGATCAAGGTGTTGCCGAGCAACGAGATGAACGGCGGGCAGAGCAGGAGCAGCAGCGACGCCCCGTCAAACAGGTAGCGCGCGGCAAAAAAGGCCAGATAGCCGCCGGTCAGCATGGCAATGGACGCCAGCGCGAAGCTCAGGACGGCATAGCGTGCCCTCAGGCGCGGTATGAAGGCGATGAGTGACAGGCCGACGCCCAGCAGCACGGCCATTTCCACCCATGGGAGCCAGTATGGGCGTTGCAGGGCCTGGCCGGCGAGTACGCTTTCGATCACCTGGGCGTGAATATCGACGCCGGGAAGGCTTTCACCCAGCGGGGTGACGACACGATCCTGCAGGCCGGTACTGTTGAAGCCGATGATCACGAAGCGCGACCGGAAAATCTCCGGATCGTGCAATCCGGCCAGAACGTCCGCCGCCGACAGGTAGTAGTTGGAACTGGAGCGCCCGAAGTGCAGCAGCAGTTCACCGTTGCGCTGGACCGGCAAGCGGTAATCCCCGATGCGGATGGCCTGCATGCCTTGCGGCCCTTCCTCGGTCTGCACGCGGCCTTCCGTCCCGAGCGCCACGCGGACCATTTCAAGTGGCAAGGAAAGGAAGGGAAGCTCATGCACGAAGGCCAGTGTCGGCACCCGCCGCAACACGCCGCGCTGGTTGTCGGCTTGCCCCTGTTCCGGCGTGGCGTTGATCAGCCCTTCGCCGGCTGCTCCGGAGGCGATGACGGGCCGGCTGGCGAGGGCGCTGACGAAGTGGGGTAGAAAGCGGTCGCGTGCCGCATCCTGATCGAAGACGGGCAGCGGTTTCGAAGGGTGCCGCCCTCCCGGCAGGGCCTTGCTCAGTCCGACAACGGCGAGGACGGTGGGCGGCCCTTCGAGGGCACGTGCCAGCTTTTCATCGGGGTCCGGCAGGGAGGCACGGGTGTCGGCAGTCATGCCGGGAATGTGCTTGGCCAATATTTCCGGGCTGTAGCGATCGCGCTCGGCAAACACGACGTCGATGCCCAGCGCAAGCGGCCGTCCAGCCTGTATCTTGTCGACCAGGGCGGCGATCAGGTCGCGCGACCACGGCCATTGCCCGAGTTGAACCAGGCTTTGGCTGTCGATCCCGACAATGACCACGGGTTCGCTGTCCCGTTTCCTGGGCAATACCCGCTGGTAGTGGTCGAATTGTGCCTCGCGGATGCCGAGCAGCGGCTGCATGTCCGGGTAAGCGAGCAGGCCGGTGGCAAGGATCAGCAGCAGCAGGGGAAAGGCTCGTCCGCGACCGGCACGTATCACGGAGAGGAACATGGCCGGCAGGGGCCTCACAGCGCGACGCTGAGTCCGTCGTAGGCGGAAATGATGTCGAGCGGCTGGCGGCTGCCCCGGGTGATCTGCTCAAGGCGGCGGGTTTCTGCGATCAGCCGGGAGAGTTGCTTGTCGTCGTGCATCGGCTCGTGGTGAAAGAGCGCCAGGCGCTTGGCTGCGGCTGCCTGGCAGAGCTCGACGCCCACCACGTTGCTGGAATGCCCCCAGTCCGCCTTGACCGAAACAGCTTCGGCGAGGGAGTACATGGCGTCGAAGATGACCAGGTCCGCCTTGGCGAAAAAGCGCACGAACGCGTCGTATTCGGTCGGGTTGTCGAGTTTGTGTTCGGAGTCGGTCGAATACACCACAGTACGATCCAGGCTTTCGAAGCGATAGCCGTACGAATCGCCGGCATGGTGCTGCAACTTCGGGGTCACGTTGATGCCCGAAATGTAGTGCGCCTTGCCCGGGGTCATCAGGTCGAATTCGATGCGTGCGCCGGCCTGGGCGTAATCCACGGGGAAGTTGGGTGCTTGCATCTGGTGGCGAATCGATTCTTCCAGATGCGGGTGGCAGCCGTGGACCACGATCCGGTTTCCGGGGTAGTACATCGGTGCGAAATACGGGAACCCCATCAGGTGATCCCAGTGCAGGTGGGATATGAAGATGTGGTAGGTCTGCGGGTTGGGGACGCCATACTTGGCGATCTTGGCCTGGCCGAGCGCCCGGGCGCCGCTGCCCATGTCGCAGATGAAGTGCGCCGGGCCGTCGCCGACGATTTCGACGCAGGACGAACTGCCGCCAAAGGTGCCGTTGATGGCGAAAGGCAGCTGATCGACAAATTCATCGAGCTGGGCGCGGGTCTTGAACGCCTTGCCATTGGCTGCCAACAGCGCGGCGGTGATCTTTTCGCGGATATCGCGGTGGGTCAGGGATACCGGCAGGGAGCCGCGCGTTCCCCAGAAAACGACG
Source organism: uncultured Azonexus sp. (assembly GCA_937983545.1). GTDB lineage: Bacteria > Pseudomonadota > Gammaproteobacteria > Burkholderiales > Rhodocyclaceae > Azonexus. The sequence goes on along the minus strand of CALJZP010000319.1, from coordinate 13,354 downwards.
TGGTTCATGCGCCGACGACCTTGCAGGCGGCGTCGACCGATGCGTAGCAGGGAACGATCAGATTGAAGCGGCTGATGGCGAAGACCTCCTGAACCAGCGGCTGCAGGGCTGCAATCGCGAAGGTGCCTTGCTGTGCCTTGGCGCGGCGCGAGGCCATCATCAATACGCGCAATCCGGCGCTGCTGATGTAGTCCACCGCCGAAAAATCGAGGAGCAGCGCCGCCTTGCCTTTTACGCAGCCTGCCAGCAAGGGTTCCAATGCCCGAGTGAACTCTTCGCTGGCAATGTGGTCTATGCGGCCGCTGACGGAAACAATCAGGACGCCAGCCTGTTCGCGTGTAGGTAGATTCATGATCGCGCAAGGGTTCGGATACTGCGGAACGGCGAGTATGCCATGCCCGTCGGCTCACTCGGGTAAAATAGTGTATGAATTCGAATCCCCCTCGTTCTTCCCCAATGCCGCGTCCGCTTTTCGGTTATCGCAAATTCTGGGCGCATCGCTTCGGGCCGGCGCCATTCCTGCCTATGTCGCGTGGCGAGATGGATTTGCTGGGCTGGGATTCCTGCGACATCATCCTGATCACCGGCGATGCCTACATCGACCATCCGAGTTTCGGCATGGCGCTGATTGGCCGCCTGCTGGAGGCACAGGGTTTCCGCGTCGGCATCATCAGCCAGCCGGACTGGAATTCGGCGGACGCCTTCCGCCGCCTGGGCAAGCCCAACCTGTTCTACGGCGTGACGGCGGGCAACATGGATTCCATGGTCAACCGCTACACCTCCGACCGCAAGATCCGCTCCGACGACGCCTACACGCCGAACGGCGAGCCGAACAAGCGCCCGGACCGCGCCGTGACCGTATACGCCCAGCGCTGCCGCGAGGCTTTTCCGGGGACGCCGGTGATCATCGGCTCCATCGAGGCCAGCCTGCGCCGCATCGCGCATTACGACTACTGGTCGGACAAGGTGCGCCGCTCCGTGCTGCCGGACTCGAAGGCCGACCTGCTGGTCTTCGGCAATGCCGAGCGCGCCATCGTCGAGATTGCCCATCGCCTGGCCAAGGGCGAGAAGGTGTCCGATATCCGCGACCTGCGAGGCACGGCCTTCATGGTGCCCTCCGGCTGGCTGCCCAGCGACGAATGGGCGGTCATGGATTCGAGCGAGGTTGATACGCCGGGACCGCTGATGCAGCACAAGGACCCGTATGCGATGGAAGAGAGCCCGGCGAAATCGGACTGCGCCAGCGCGTCGACCGCCGGCAAGCCGAACGAGCAGACCATCCGCCTGCTGCCGCGCGCCGAGCGCCTCGCGGCGCGGCGTGATATGCGCGCCCACACCGTCGTCCGCCTGCCGTCCTACGAGCAGGTGCAGGACGATCCGGTGCTCTACGCCCACGCCTCGCGGACCTTCCACCTGGAGTCGAATCCGGGCAACGCTCGTGCGCTGGTGCAGGCGCACGGTGAGCGCGACGTCTGGCTGAATCCGCCGCCATTCCCGCTGTCCACCGAAGAACTCGACGGCGTCTACGAGTCGCCCTATGCCCGCCGGCCGCACCCGAGCTACGGCGACGCCAAGATTCCGGCCTGGGAAATGATCCGCTTCTCGGTCAACATCATGCGCGGTTGCTTCGGCGGCTGCACCTTCTGTTCGATCACCGAGCACGAAGGGCGCATCATGCAGAGCCGCTCGGAAGACTCGGTGATCCGCGAAATCGAGGAAATGCGCGACAAGACGCCGGGCTTCACCGGCGTGGTCTCCGACCTCGGCGGCCCGACGGCCAACATGTATCACCTGAAGTGCAAGGACGAGAAGATCGAATCGGCCTGCCGCCGCCTGTCCTGCGTCTATCCGGACATCTGCGAGAACATGGACACGGATCACTCCCGGCTCATCTCGCTGTACCGTCGGGCGCGCGCCGTGAAGGGCGTCAAGCGCATCACCATCGGCTCCGGGTTGCGCTACGACCTCGCCGTGCGCTCGCCGGAATACATCAAGGAACTGGTTCAGCATCACGTCGGCGGCTACCTGAAGATCGCGCCGGAACACACCGAACAGGGTGTGCTCTCCAAGATGATGAAGCCGGGCATCGGCACCTACGACCGCTTCAAGCAGCTCTTCGACCGCTTCTCGCGTGAGGCGGGCAAGGAGCAGTACCTGATCCCGTACTTCATCGCCGCCCACCCGGGCACCGAAGACGAGGACATGCTGAACCTGGCGCTGTGGCTGAAGAAGAACAACTTCCGCCTCGATCAGGTGCAGACCTTCCTGCCGACGCCGATGGCGCTGGCGACGACGATGTACCACACGGAAAAGAATCCACTGAAGAAGCTGCAACGCGAAGGCGGGGAGGTCGTCGGTTCGGTGCGCAATGGTGCCCAGCGCAAGCTGCACAAGGCTTTCCTGCGCTACCACGATCCGGAAAACTGGCCGCTCCTGCGCGAAGCGCTGAAGAAAATGGGTCGCAATGACCTGATCGGCAACGGCAAGAAGCAATTGGTACCGGCGTGGCAACCGGCCGGCACAGGCCTCAAGGCGGCCGCCACGGTTGCCCGCGACGCACGTGCCGCGAAGACCGCCGCCGCCGGTGCATCGACCGTCGGCAAAACTGCCGCCAATACGGGGCGCCCGGGTGAGCGGCGCACGCCGGTCCCGCAGCGTCCGGGCAGCCGTCCGGCGGTTGCCGACCGGCGCTCACCAGGCGGTTTCGGCAAGCCGTTCGGCCAGCAGAACAAAAAGCGCAAGCCCTGATTCACGGAGAGCACCATGGAAGAACAACAAACGACCGTTACAACCTACGAAAAAATCGGCGGCGAACCGACCGTCGCTCGCCTTTGCGACCGTTTCTACGAACTGATGGGCACCACGCCCCAGTTCAAGGAACTTCGCGAAATGCACCCGGCAGACCTTAAGGGGTCACGCGACAAGCTCTACATGTTCCTGTCCGGCTGGTTTGGCGGCCCGGATCTCTTCGTCGAGCAGTTCGGCCATCCGCGCCTGCGTGCCCGGCACATGCCCTTCGCCATCGGCGTCAAGGAGCGCGACCAGTGGGTTGCCTGCATGGTCCTGGCCATGGAGGACGTCGGCATCGAGGAAAATATCCGCAAGATCCTGATCGGCAATTTCTTCAATACGGCCGACTTCATGCGCAACCGGGAAGGTTAGGCGCCCGGACGAAACGGCGCTGGCACCGGAGGTGGCGTGCCGCCTACTGGGCCAATTGCCACAGCGAGCGGGCTACCGAAAGCAGGGCGACGACGCCGGGATCGTTTTCACGGGCCAGGCGGTAGGCAAGCGACAGCGTGCAGTCGATGCGTCCGTGCGGCCAGAACGTGACCTCGCCGCGCTCGGCGGCCTCGAACGCGAGATCTTCACGGACCAGGCCCAGGCCGAAACCGGAGCGCACCAGGTCGAGGATCGACGGGAGTTGGTCGCAGTCAACCACTTCGTTGGGGAGGACGCCTTGCTGCGCAAAGAGCTCCCGCAGCAGGCGCGCCACATGGGAACGTCGCGGGGCCGCGATCCAGGGCAGGGCGGCAATATCCTGCCAGCCCGCGCCGGCCACCTGGTTGGTCAGCCCACGCGGGGCGACGATGCAATAGGTGAGTGTGCGCAGCCGGAGCGAGGTCAGGTCCGGATGCTCGATGTTGCCTATGTAGAAACCGGCATCGATGCTGCCATTCACGAGACCGTCGAGCACATCGTCGGCGAGCATCAGCCGGGTCTTCAGCTGGAGGAGCGGCAAGGTCGAGCGCAGGCTGCCCAGCAGGCCGTTCAGGCGCGTGAAGTCGGTATCGCCGATGCTGGCAATGGTCAGGTTTCCGGTAATTTCCCCCTTGAGCTGACGGGCCTTGCTTGAAAATCCCTCGAACACGGTCAGAACATGTTCGGCCTCGCTCAGGAGAATCTCGCCAGCCGGGGTGAGGGTGATTTTGCCCGGAGCGCGGTCGAAGAGGGAAAGGCCGATTTCCTGTTCAATGGCCTTGATGTGCGCGGTTACCGCCGGTTGGGTGAGAAAGAGCTTTTCGGCCGCGCGCGTCAGGTGGCCGAGACGGGCCACCATGACAAAGGAGCGCAGCTTGAGGATATCCATGGCGGGGTTCAGCCTCTCCGGGATGGGGCGAAATCGGCCGCCGGGAAATCGCCGCCGTGATAGGGGTAGAGGCGCGCCTGGCTGGGGTCGAAGCCGGTCAGCACTGGCGTGCCGGCGGGGATGGCCGGGCAGCCCGTGAAATGCGCCTGCTTGACGGAGAGCAGGATGCCGCCGACCTCGACGTGATAACGCACGCTTTCGCCTTGAAATTCGCTGCCGTGGATGTGCCCCTCGAGCCAGATGTAGCGGCCGTCGCGAAAGCTGTCCGCCGGCTGGATCCTGAAGGCATGGGGCCGGATGCCGAGGAGGGTCGGGCCCTCTTCCTGGCCCGACCGGGCGCCTGGCCAACTGTGGCTGCCAATGTGGGGGGAATCGAAACACAGGCTGAATTCGTCTACCCGCTGCAGGTGGCCGGGCAGGAAGTTGGTGACGCCGACAAAACGCGCCACGGCGATGGTGGCGGGAAAATCGTAGATCGCAGCCGGGGTGCCGACCTGTTGAATCAGGCCGTCCGCCAGTACGGCCACCCGGTCCGAAATGGATAGGGCGTCATCCTGATCGTGGGTGACCAGGATGGTGGTAATCCCCAAGCGCCGTTGCAGGCGCCGCAGATCCTGCCGCATGTGCAAACGCAGTTCCGGCTCAAGGTTGGAAAACGGGTCGTCGAGCAGCAGGACGCGTGGTTCGATCACCAGCGCGCGGGCCAGGGCGACGCGCTGTTGCTCGCCGATCGAAAGCTGATCGGGGCGAGCGTCCCGCTTGTGCCCGATTTCCAGCAGCTTGAGGATGGCCTCGACCCGGTTGCGTATCTCCGCCGTATCCAGTCGCGCCTCGTCCAGCGCAAAGGCGACGTTGGCGAAGACGTTCATGTGGGGCCACAGGGCAAAGCTCTGGAAAACCATGCCGACCGACCGATTGGCGGGTAGGGTGTCGCAGATATTGATGCCGTTGACCTGCAGGCTGCCGGCGGAGGGGCGATCGAGTCCGGCGAGCAGGCGGAGCAGCGTGCTTTTCCCCGATCCCGAGGGGCCCAGGACGGTAAACAGCTCGCCGGCGGCAATGCTGAGATTGATCTCGCGGAGGACTGGCTTGTCGTCATAGGCGAAGGCCAGCCGCTGCGCTTCAATGGTGACTGGGTTCATGGGAAAAACCGGCGGTTCGATGCGTTGGAAAGAGGAGGGACGATAGCGGGCGCTGCGATTCCCGGCGGCGATGCAGGCGATGGATGATGCCAAAGAGGATCAGGGCAAGCAGTGCGAACGAAATCATGGCCAAGGCAGAGCCGACATTCATGCCGGAGGGGGATTGGATACGAAGGTAGATGCTGTAGGCCAGGGGGGCGTTGTTTTCGTTGGGGACGAGCAAGGCGGCCAGGGAGAGGTCAACCGCCGCCAGACTGAAGCAGAGGGTGAATGCGAGCAGACGGCCGAAGCGCAGCATGGGGAAAACGATGCGGCGGACGATTTTGGCAGGTGCGCAGCCGAGCGTGCTGGCGGCTTCGACGTAGCTGGCGGGCACGCTATTGAGTGCAAGGCCGCAAATGTGCAGGGCGAAGGGCAGACCGCGGATGGAAAAAGCCAGCGTGAGCAGGAGTCCCGTCGCATCCAGGGGAAGATTGCCGAGCGGTAGCTGGATGTCGCGGAACAGGGCCAGGTAGGCGATGCCCAGCGTCACGCCCGGAATGCACAGCGCCCCCGCGACCAGCCAGTTGAGGCGCTGTTTCCAGTGTGCCGGGGCTTTGGCAATGGCGTGGGCCAGCGGCAGGGCGACAAGGAGGTCGATGAGTGCGGCAAAACCGCAGTAGATCAGCGTGTTGTACAGGCTGCTCATTTCGAACTGGAATGCTCTCAGGTAGTGGGTCAGTACGTAGGTTTCCGGGAGCGGGCTATGGCTCCAGACACCGGCCACGGAGGAGAGCGTCAGCCCGGCATAGCACCCGAGGTAGAACAGGCCCAGGAAAGCGATGAAGACGCGGCCGCCCCGCGAACTGCCTGTCGACGGCAATCTGCTGTCGCTGAAGGCAGCGGGAAACAGGTTGACGTTCTGGCGAATGAATCCCAGCGAGGCAAACCAGGCAAGTCCGGATATGACGAAGAGTATCGCGGCGATGAGCGCCGCCAGCGGGTCCTGGGCGCCATAGGCGGCAATGCGATGGTAGGCCTGGGGGGCGAGCAGATTGGTGACGCCCAGCACGAGCGGGGTGGCGAGGTCGTCGATGACCTTGAGGAAGGTCAGTGCCATCGCAAAGGCCAGTCCGGGCAGGGAAAGCGGCATGAAGACCTGGCGGATCAACCGGCGCCACGGGGTTCCCAGCCGTGCCATGGCGTGGGCCTGGGAACTCGACGCACGGGTGCTCAGGTGCAGCGCGACCAGGACGAACGGGAAGTAGTGGATGGCCTCGATCAATATCAGGCCGAGCAGGCTGGCGCTCGCCCGCGACAGGCCGAGCAGCTGTTGCAATACAACCGGCAGGCCGCCGTGCTGGCCGATGACGATGTCCAGCGACGATGCGAGCACGAAGGCCGGCATGAACAGCGGCAGGAAACCGCACAACTCCACGAAAGGCGAGGGGCGGATGTGGCTTTTCCAGAGCAGTGCCGCGGCGGCAATCGCGAGAAAACCGGCCAGACAGGCCGCTCCCGTACCGACAATCAGGCTGTTCTGCAGGCTTTCCCAGGACACCGGGTTGGCAAACAGGAGCGTGATGATCCCCCAGCCGATCGTGCCGTCGGGGTTTTGGAGCGCTTTCAGAAACAGGAAACCGACGGGAAGCAGGAAAAAAGCAAGCAGGTAGAGTGCAACCCCGGCTTGCAGGCAGCGCAGCACGCCGTTTCGCCAGTCATGGCGAGAGAAAAGCAGGGGGAAGACGGGAGTCGCCCGGTTCATGCAGCCGGCCTTGTGTGCCGCATAGCGGCATCGTCCACGCCGAATGCGGATCGGGGCTTCCTTTTCGCAATCAGGTAGGTGGCTTGGCGAGGGATGAAAAAGCTGGCGCTCACGGTCGTTTGATTTCGGGCTTCGACTGGCGAATACGGGTCTGGGCCTGTTCGACCAACAGGCGCGCCTGGACATAGCGGGTTTTTGCCAGCGTTCCCCACGCTGCTTCGTAGGCAGCCAGGCGAGCGATGTCGGCCGGCGCGTCGCTGATATTTTGCAGCTCCGGAAGGGCTGTTTCGGAAATCGGCGGGCCGAAGATCAAGGCCTGTGCGTTTTCGATATCGGCCTCGGCGAGGGGGTCGGGATGCCTGGCCAGGGTCTGCCGGGTCTGCAGGATGAGGCGGTTGAGGTCGACAAGGTCCTGGTGACGATAGGTGATCAACTGATCGAAGATGGCCGCGACAATCCGATAGCGTGTTTCCGAAACCTGAGGGTCGTAATCGACAATGGCTTGCGCCAGCACATCATCGATCTGTCGGTAGGTTTCGGAATCCTTCAGGCTTGCGTAGGTCGCGGGGCGCACCGGTAAGCGGCCGATTTCGGGCCGCAGGAGCAGGGCTTGTCCGGCGGCGGACAGGGTGAAATCGATGAAGCGTTTGCCGCCGAGCGGATTCCTTGCGCCCTTGATCAGGGCGATGTTGGCTACCGAGACGACTGTCGGCCTGGCGTAGGTGAACGCCACCGGATTGCCGGCCTGGCGGGCCGAGAGGCCCAGGAAGTCGACGACCGGGCCGGCCCCGAATCGACCGTTGCTGACGGAGCTCGGCACGCCGGCGCTGCGTTCGGCGATCAGGCCGCAGTTGGCCGCGATGCGCAGGATCAGGGCCCACCCCTCTTGCCAGCCCTTGTCCTGGAGAATGGCCTCGAGCATCACATGAATCGTGCTGGAGCGCGCCGGAGAGGACATGACGACATGGCCGAAATAAGCGGCCTGGGCGAGATCCTGCCAATTACGGGGCGGCGGGATGCCGCGCGCTTGCAGGTAGCGCGCATTCCACATCACACCGTATCCGGACAAGGCTTGCCCTTTGAAAAAACCGTTCTCGTCGTTGATTCGGAGGTGCCCGGCGTATTCGGGAATGCCGGGGTCGCCGATCTTGCCTAGGGGCTCCAGCAGGTCATGGCGGCGCAGCATCAGGAAGATATCGGGAGCCGAGCCCCAGAATACGTCCGGGCGATTGCCCGGTGCTCGGTCACGCAGGAACGATACGGTATGGGTTGCCGGAAAATTGACGTACTGGATGCGCGTTCCGGGATACTGGGCTTCGATGGCGTGCTTGTAGATCGCCAGAAAGTCCTTGGGAAGCGAGGAGGCGACCGTGATCACCTCGCCATGTGCGCTGACCGCGCCCAACAGCGCGACGACGAGCGCCAGGAGACGCAAGAGGCGCCTGGTCATCGCGCTGTCGGGTTGGGTGATCCAGGGCTGTTGCATGGCCAGGGCGGTGATTGACTGGTTTTCCATTCTACCGGAGCGCTGCGGCCCGCGAGGATGTCAGGTGGCTGCTGGAGCGGGCCGCATCTGACCGACACGCTTGATTTTCAGGAGATTCGTTCCTCCGGACTTGGTTGGTGTGACGGAACATGGTGGCCTCAAAAAAAGAGTCCGGGCGTACCCTGGGGGCCGATACGCCCGTGGTGTGGAGAACTCAGGTGCGCGCTTCTGCGGGAACGAGCGCGATATCGTCATCCTGCGCCTGGCCGGTGTTCTTCCTGGCCTCCAGTTCGAGCGAGCCGAGATGGGAAAGCGTGGCAAAGACGATGCCCAGAATGGCGCCGGCGACCAGGGTGTAGAAGCCGGCCGACCAGCCATAGAGATCGACGAGCTTGCCGATGAGAGCCGTCCCCATTGTGGTGCCGACGATATAGCTCATGAATCCGCGCAGGCCGACGGCAGATCCAACGGCGAAACTTGGTACCACCTCCATGGTGACGACCGAAGCCAGGAATTGCGGAACATAGATGAAGGCACCGATGGCGCCGGCCGCGGCGATGACGACGACGAGGTCGTTGCTGCTCCAGTAGAAAAAGAGCGCGACCAGAATGACCAGCATGCAGCCGATGGCGACCGGCATGCGGCGCCCTTTCAGATATTTGTCCGTCAGGAGGCCGGCCGTTAGCGTGGCCGGAATGGCCGCCCACTCGAAGATGGCGAAGGCCAGGCCCATCTGGCCCTTGGTAAAGCCCTTGACCTGGAGCAGGTAGATCGGCAACCAGGTGATGACACCGAAGCGAACCAGATATACGAAGGCATCGAACATCGAGACGTACCAGACGTGCTTGCTCTTCAATGCATAGGTGACGAATATCTGGAAGGCGCTCATGTTTTCCGGCGCATGGGTGCTGTCGGTCGAAATGAGCGCTGCTTTTTCCTCATCCTTCAGAATCTGTTTCAGGGGCGGCATGCCTTCGTTGTACGGGGTGCCCAGGCCGAATTTCAGCACGATGCACACGACCAGCAGGGCCAGCACGGCCGGAACCACGTAGCTGGCGATTTGCCAGTGTTCGGTGCCAAATACGGCAAAGGCGCCCGCGGCGATCGGTGCGACCAGGCCGCCGCCCAGGTTGTGGGAAATGTTCCACACGGCGCCGGTGCGGCCGCGCTGCATGCGCGGAAACCAGTTGGCAATGGTGATGAAGGAGGGGCCGACGCCCATGCCCTGAAACAGCCCATTGGCGATGATCAGGACGAGGAACATCCAGTAGGCCGTGCTGAAGCCCATCAGGACGTTGACGATGCAAGACAGGAAGAGGCCGAATGCCATGTAGTACTTCGGGTTGCATTTGTCTGCCAGGCTGCTCATCAGTCCCTTGCTGATGCCGTAGGTGATGAGCATCGCGCTGGAAAGCAGTCCGATGTCGGTCTTGGTCAGTTCGAGCGCCTTCATCAGGTACGGCGTTGACAGCGTGAAGTTGGATCGAACGAGGTAATAGGCGACATAGCCGATAAAGACGCCGAACAGGGCACGCATCCGCATGGCGTAGTAGCGTGCTTCGACTTGATCCGGGGCTATTGTCGCGGCACCCGGCCGGGATAGCAGAAAATTCAGCATTGAAACGCTCCTCATGGTGTCAGAAAGGGTGCCGCGACAGCTTTTTTTCAGACTTTATGGCCTGTCGCAGGATCTCCGGTTGTGACTCTAGGCAGCGGGAGTGGAGGCGGGCAAATCATGATTTATGATGTCCCCGATAACGCATTCTTGCGGGGTTGCGGCTATCCGTGAGAGGCGTATCCGTGCAGTGCCGGCGTGGCAAGGGGGGAATCCCCGCCAGGTCGAGGGCAACGAGTTTTTTTGTTTGAGTCGGCTGTTTGCGTGCCCCCGTGGCCGGGTGTTTTTTTTTACGCAGGATGCTGCGCCGCAGCATGGGGTGGTAGAATCACGCCTTTGATTTTTCTGACTATTCCTATCTCCATGTCCGCACGCCCCATTCGCAACATCGCCATCATTGCTCACGTTGACCACGGCAAGACCACGCTGGTTGACCAACTGCTTCGCCAATCCGGTACCTTCGCCGCCCACCAGCAACTGGTCGAGTGCGTGATGGACTCCAACGATCTGGAAAAGGAGCGTGGCATCACGATTCTGTCGAAGAACACGGCGGTGGAATACGAAGGTATCCACATCAACATCGTCGACACCCCGGGCCACGCGGACTTCGGCGGTGAGGTCGAGCGTGTGTTGGGCATGGTCGATGGCGTGGTCCTGCTGGTCGACGCGGCCGAAGGCCCGATGCCGCAGACCCGTTTCGTGACCAAGAAGGCACTGGCCCAGGGCCTGCGTCCGATCGTGCTGGTCAACAAGGTGGACCGCGACGGTGCCGACCCCGACAATGCCGTGAATCTGACTTTCGACCTGTTCGACAAGCTGGGCGCCACCGACGAGCAACTCGACTTCCCGATCGTCTATGCATCCGGCCTGAACGGTTGGGCGGCCATGGAACTCGACCAGCCGCGCGAAAACATGAAGCCGCTGTTCGATACCATCCTGCGCCATGTGCCGGCCCCGGATGCTGACATCGATGCGCCGCTGCAGCTGCAGATTTCGGCGCTCGACTATTCCTCCTACGTCGGCCGCATCGGCGTCGGCAAGATCATCCGCGGCCGCGTCAAGACCGGTCAGAACGTCATGGTCATGTTCGGTACCGAAGAGGAAGCCGCCGAGCACGACCGTTCCCCGATCAAGGCCAAGATTGGCCAGGTGTTCGGCTACAAGGGCCTGAACAAGGTCGAGATGGCCGAAGGCCAGGCAGGCGACATCGTCCAGATCACCGGCATCGAAGACCTCGTGCTGGGCTGCACCGTGACCGACCCGGACCAGCCGGAAGCCCTGCCGCTGCTCAAGATCGACGAGCCGACACTGTCCATGCAGTTCATGGTCAATACCAGCCCGCTGGCCGGTACCGAAGGCAAGTTCGTCACCAGCCGCCAGATCCGCGACCGTCTGCACAAGGAACTGCTGACCAACATGGCGCTGCGCGTGCATGACACCCCGAACGGCGACGTGTTCGACGTGGCCGGCCGTGGCGAACTGCACCTCGGCATCCTGCTCGAAAACATGCGCCGCGAAGGCTACGAGCTGGCCGTCGGTCGTCCGCGCGTCGTCAAGAAGATCATCGACGGTGTCGAGTGCGAGCCGTACGAGCAGCTGACCGTCGACGTCGAGGAAGACACCCAGGGTGGCGTCATGGAAAGCCTCGGCCTGCGCAAGGGCGAGTTGGTCGACATGGTTCCGGACGGTCGTGGTCGCGTGCGTATCGAATACCGCATCCCGGCCCGCGGCCTGATCGGCTTTCAGGGCGAATTCATGAACCTGACGCGCGGTAACGGCCTGATGAGCCACGTTTTCGACGACTACGCCCCGGTCAAGGAAGGCAACGTCGCCGAGCGCCGCAACGGCGTGCTGATCTCGCAGGACAACGGCGAAGCCGTGGCCTATGCGCTGTGGAAGCTGCAGGATCGCGGCCGTATGTTCGTCAGCCCGGGCGAAAAGCTGTACGAAGGCATGATCATCGGTATCCACAGCCGTGAAAACGACCTCGTCGTGAACCCGATCAAGGGCAAGCAGCTGACCAACGTCCGCGCTTCCGGCACCGACGAAGCGGTCCGCCTGGTGCCGCCGGTCCAGCTGAGCCTGGAATCCGCCGTCGAATTCATCGACGAGGACGAACTGGTCGAACTGACGCCGAAGTCGATCCGTCTGCGCAAGCGCTTCCTGACGGAAATCGAACGCAAGCGTGCCCAGCGCGGCCTGTAAGTGACATGAAGGCATGCCTTCCGGTCCCTTGGGGGGCTGGAAGCAGGATTGAAAAAGGCGGCCCATTGGGTCGCCTTTTTGTTGTGCGGTTGATTTTCGCTTCTTTCCCTTGGGCGTTCAGCCAATAGCCTGAGCAAGGCCGAGCCGGTCTATCCACCCGTCATCGACATGAAACGAACGACGTGAGGTGCGTCCATCTGCTGCGTGAAATCGTGGCCGAATGGCTTGATGCCCATGCTGTCGACGATCATCTGGCGTATGGCCTCATCGTCGCCGGCACGCACCACGGGGAGGAGGTTGCTGGCATCGTTCTGACCGAGGCACGGGTAAAGTTCCCCTTTGGCGGTAATCCGGACCCGATTGCAGGTATCGCAGAAATTGTGGCTGTGCGGCGAGATGAACCCGATGCGGGATTCACTGCCCGGGATGCGCCAGTAGCGCGCCGGTCCGCCGGAGTTTTCGGTCGAGGGAATCAATTCGAAGTGCTTGCCAAGCAGGGCGCGTGTTTCCTCGGAGGAAATAAACGTGTTGTTTCGTCCATTGATGGCTCCGAGCGGCATTTCCTCGATGAACGACAGATCCAGCTCATTGTCGACGGCGAAGCGGACCAGATCGACGAACTCGTCATCGTTCACGCCCCGCATCATCACGGTGTTCAGTTTTGTGCGGGTGAAGCCGGCCTGACGCGCCGCCGCGATCCCGTTCAGCACCTTGCCCAGATCGCCAATCCGGGTGATGGCTTTGAAGCGGTCGGGTCGTAAGGTATCCAGGCTGATATTGATGCGTTTCACCTTTGCTGCGCGCAGTGGGGCAGCAAACCGGTCGAGCTGCGATCCGTTCGTCGTCAAGACCAGGTTTTCGAGCCCGGGAATCGCTCCCAGGCGTTCGATCAGCCACATGACATCCTTGCGGACCAAAGGTTCTCCGCCGGTAATGCGCAATTTGTTGACGCCAAGCCCGACGAATACCGAGGCAACGCGCAAGCACTCTTCAAGGCTCATGACTTCGTTGCGCGGGAGGAAGGTCATTTCCTCGGCCATGCAATAGGTGCAGCGGAAGTCGCAGCGGTCGG
>CALJZP010000318.1 GCA_937983545.1 uncultured Azonexus sp. | reverse complement strand
GACCTTCTCGACCTTCTCGACCTTCTCGACCTTCTCGACCTTCTCGACCTTCTCGACCTTCTCGACCTTCTCGACCTTCTCGACCTTCTCGACCTTCTCGACCTTCTCGACCTTCTCGGCCTTCTCGGCCTTCTCGGCCTTCTCGGCCTTCTCGACCTTCTCGACCTTCTCAGCTTTCTCGGCCTTCTCGGCTTTCTCGACCTTCTCAGCTTTCTCGGCCTTCTCGGCTTTCTCGACCTTCTCGGCCTTCTCGGGTACCTCGGCTTTACCCGCCTGCGTCGTGCTGCTGCCTTGGCTTGGGTTGGCGGAGGCGGTACCCCGAATCTCTTCACGTGATCCCCGGATGGCGTTTCCGCCAACCGCCCGTTCGATTTCGAGATGCTCGGCAATCAGTTTGCCATCGCCGGTAATCCGCAAATCGACGAAGACGCGTTCATTCACCCGCAGCATTGCAGCTTGCTGGCTGGATACCGCAAAGTCCAGGCCGCCCGAGCGAATCGTGTCGCGACCATTGTTAGCCTGTACCAGCCCTTCGAGCAGGATGCGGCTCGAGGAATCCTTGAAGCGATATGTCGGATCAGGCATCACCGTTGACGGCACCAATTCCTTGCCGTTCCAGTTCCCCTTGACGAGCGCCGCCGATGAGGCCGGCACGCTGGCCAACGCGATGCCGTGAATCTTGGCCTGGATAACCGGACCGAGCAGGCTGGACTTCTGCAAGCCTGGACTGGATTGAATCCGTGTTGCGAGCAGGGTGCCGTTCGCGCCGGTAAGTCCGCTGATCTTGACCATTTGGCCCAGCGCCAGACCGGGCCCACCGATTCTCGTATTCGGATTGATGGCGACCGAATGGCCCATAACCTGGATCACTTTGCCTCCTTTCGGCAAATGCGTGATAGGCCCTTCGAGTGCATTGAGGATCATGATGTCGCGTGCCACCAGCCCGCGTGGCGATGCCGATGCATCGATGGAAACCACTTGTCCGATCGCCAGTTTGTCCGAGCCGGAAACTTCGCCATTTTCGCTGACCGGCACATTCCGCTCGAAATGGACCTCTACGCCGTTGATGCAAACCGACGCGAAGCCGCTGATAACGCCAACAATGCCGACACTCGAACCATCGGCAACGGGCATGCCCGTTCCGCCGATACCGCCATCCCCTGCCGCGGGTGCCCCTGTTCCGCCGATGCCGCCGCCGTTCTGGGCGGGAGATGCCGGGTCCCTGTGGGATTGGGCCGGAGCACCGGTGCCACCGATACCACCCCGGGCAACCTGGCTTTTCCCGGGTTGCTCCGGGTCTACGCATACGGGGGCTGCCTGGGCGAACAGGGGGATGGTGGCAACGAGTAGCCAGGGGAGTATTCGTTTCATTTTGGCTCCGCCGGTTTTTGGTCGTCGGTGCTGTAGAAATAGACGCCGCAGGTGAAGCGCTTGGACGGACCGTCATCGGGCGAGGCCGTTGGGGCAGGGTTTTGCTCGGCCAGCGTGTGCAGATTGGTGAGTACCTGCATGCCCAGCTCGGTCGCTCGGGAGCGGAGCATTTCCACCTGGGCTGCCGTCAAGCCGTTGTGATGGACACTGCGTTCGAACCAGGGGCTGTTTTGCGCCAGCACGTTGTCGGCAGCCGCTGCGGCATGGTCTCCGAGGTTGTGGCCGTAGTAGGCCAGCTTCTCCTTGACGCCATCTTTTGGAATGAAGGCATTGCTGATCAGCGAGATTTCGTCGGCATCGTTGATGCTGACAACCCCCAGGCGCAGCCACTCGTCGAGTACCGAGCGGGGGCGAATATCCTGACTGATGCTGGCGACAAGCGCCTCGAACGATGCCGCGTCTGTCTGGGTGCCGAGGCGGGGCAGCGGTCGAGGCTGGCCCTGGCTATCCAGCCAGCGCGGGTCGGTCAGCCAGGCGGCGACGATTTGCGAACTGAGCGAAATCTTTGGCGGGAGGTTGGCTTCCACATCCGGCAATTCGCGCAGCCGTTTGACGTCTTTGCGATGCACACCGGTGATCAGGCTGATGCGACTATCGGTAGAGTCTTTGTTGTCCAGCCGGAAATCGCGTTCGGCCACGTCGACGAATACTCGCTTCAACAGCTCGATGGCCATGGGCAGCGTGATTCCGTGCGCGAGCATGACCCGCACGATCGGCGAAAGCACGCGATGCAATGCGGAGAGCAGGGCGGAACGCAACGGAGATTCGTTCATCGGGGAGGGCGTTGTTTTAGGCGATGTGAGCGTGTAAAGACGATTTTCGACGGGTTGCTCGTCTGTGGTTATACCCAAGGAGCATCGGCGATCATGGCGGGAGCGTCGGTCAACGACGAGTCCGGTACCGGACTGGTATGGAGCCGGGACCCAGTCCGTATTCTACGTCCCTGCATCCGTTTCACGAACAAGGTTGGCAAGAGGTCCTGTCGATGCGGAAGGAGGCTGTTTGCAGTGTTCATTGGGTTGCTCTCCTGATGTCGCCAAGGCTGTCGTGAAGATCGTTCGCGGCCCGTTCTTGCGACTGCCGAAAGGGTATAACCTGGGGGAGGACGGTGTAGCCGGGCATTCACTCTCCGTGACGCGTATCGACTTGGATGCCGATTTTTTTCAGCATGGGGGTGGGGAGTTCGCCGCCGGCACAAACGATGATGCCGTCGTTGCGCTTCTCGAGTCGCTGTTCGCCCTGCTTGATCGTGACCGTATCCGGTCGAATTTCCTCGATGGTGCTTTCCAGTATCTGTTCGATGCGGCCGGCGGCGATGGCTTCGGCGAGGCGTGTGCGGTTCTTGGGCTTTACCCGGTCGAAAGCCTTGCCGCGATAGCTCAAGGTAACGGTCGTGCCGGCTTCGTTGCTGACATCGAGGGCCGCCTCCAGTGCGCTGTCGCCGCCGCCGACAACCAGAACGTGTTTGCCGCGATATTGATCGGCTTCGATGAGGCGATAAACCACTTTCGGGTGTTCTTCGCCTTTGACGCCCAATTTGCGTGGCGTACCGCGCCGACCGATGGCCAGCAGGATGTTGCTGGCCTTGTAAGCGGCGCGATTGGTTTGTATGGTGAAATGGCCGTCGGTTGGCGTGATCTGCTCCATTCGCTCGCCGAAATGGATGGTCGGAGCAGCCTTGTCCAGAATGCCCTTCCATATCTCCATCAACTCTTCCTTGCTGACTTCCCTGACCTTGATCTCGCCGATCAGCGGCAGGTTCATCGGAGCCGTCATCACCAGTTTGTTGCGGGGGTAGTGATACGTTGTGCCGCCCAGGGAGTCTTCCTGCTCGATGGTTACGTAGTTGAGCCCGGCTTCCTTGGCTGCCAGCGAGGCTGCAATGCCGGCCGGGCCGGCGCCGATGATTACGACGTCGTAGTCGTTCCGATCCCTGGGGCGGGAGGCGATGGTCCGGATGGCTTGTGTACCCTGGCGTATCGCATTGCGAATGAGCCCCATGCCGCCGAGTTCGCCGGCGATGAATATGCCGGGAACGTTCGTCTCGAACTCCGGGGTGACTTGCGGAATGTCCATGCCGCGTTTGGCTGTCCCGAAAACGAGGCGAATGGCCCCGACCGGGCAGGCTGGGGCGCAGGCGCCGTGCCCGATGCAGTGTGACGGATTGACCAGCACACCTTTGCCGTCGATGACGCCGAGCGCCTTTTCAGGGCATCCGGCCGCACACGTGCCGCAGCCGACACAGATGGACTGATCGACGACGGGGTGTAGCGAGGGCGGTTCCGTCAACCCTGCTTCACGTGCTTCCTGAAGCGTTGCCTGCGCATTCCGGGAAACCTTCTTTTTCGAACGAAGGTGGAAGAACGCCGGGATCAGGATCAGCGCCAGTGGAAGTAGATAGAAATACAGGTCGGACATCAGTGTGTTGGCTCGAGAAGTTTTTGTTCGAGGGCGTTCAGCGTGCTCATGGGGTCTTCGCAAAGGGTGTGCTGCATCCAGGCGACCGCAATGGGTGGCGCCGCTCCGGTCGTCGGGACCGCACGCAGGGCCTCGCGAATCGTATGGGCGACGGCCCGTGCCTGGTCGTCTCTGGTATTCGGTAACAGAATCAGGTAGGTGGTTTTATCCCACTGGCACGCAGTGTCCGATACGCGCAGTCGATCGCTGACGGCATTCGCATAGTCTGCAACATGCAGGGTTACTTGCTGTTGTTCGGTAGCGGGGAAGCGGCACCCAACCAGACTGAACGGAATCTGGTAACGGTCTGATATCGCGGCAAGCTGGGCCAGTTCAGCCTCGAAATACGAGGCCGAGACGAGCCCGCTGGCAGGGTCGTGACCAATGGGTCCGGCGGAGTCCGCTACGTCGTTGGCAACGGTTCGTACGAGCAGGATGAGGCAGGCGGCGAGAATCAGATGCTCGTGAAAGCGTTGCGACGACTCGGTGAACTGCCAGGCCAGAATCAAGAACAGCAGGCCGGCCATCATGATGAAGCGGAGCGAAACCTCGTGGTAACGCCATGCCCACCAGACGGCAATGAGCGGTGACCAGAACAGCAGGGTCGAGGCGAGTGCGCTGCCCGATATCCCGGTCAGGCCCAAATGGCCTCCCAGGCTGGCGAAGAGCAGGGTGCAGATGGAGAGATCGATTGCCCATCCGGCGAAATGGACCGCTTTGGTCCATCCGGCGAGGTGGGCGAGCCAGAGAGCGAGCAGTGGTACGCAAACGGCGAGATAGACCAGGCTGGTGCCGCTCGGCCAACTGCGCTGGAGCTCGGCGCCGACAATGACGAACAGGGCGAGGAGGGCTCCCATGGGGCTTCCCTCGCGCCCTCGTGGTATCGGGTAGCGGGTTGGAGCGCGTGTCCCGTTCATGTGGCCTCCGTCATCAATATGGATTAGCTAATTTGGTTTTTTTTGCTATTCTTCAGCGCGTGTGAAATTTTACCTCGCAATTTCCCGCAGTCGATAGCCGCTTCACATGACAACCCAACCAGAGGCTCCACGCGAGCCCGACGCCGATACAGCATGAGTGCAAGTTCATTAGGGCCGATGACGGTAATTTCGATGGAGGGGGCTGCGAAGACCCCGGTCGAAAAGGCATTTCGCGGTGTCTGGCGGATCTCGATCGCGCTGCTGGTGGGGGTGTTGGCGTTTCTCGCCTGGCTGGTGCGTAGAGCGAATCTCTATGAAGCCGGTTCGGACTTTGGCTACAACCTGGGCCTGATCGGCGGTTTGCTGATGCTGAGCCTGCTGCTTTATCCATTGCGCAAGCGGGTCGGGTGGCTGGAGCGTACAGGCAGCATGAACGCCTGGTTCAAGTACCACATGGTGGCCGGCATCGGCGGGCCGCTGCTGGTCCTCTTCCATTCCACCTTCCGGACCGGGTCGCTCAATGGCGCCATGGCTTTGTACGCCATGCTGCTGGTAGCGGCGAGCGGCGTCGTCGGGCGCTTCATCTATCGGCACATCCATCGCGGCCTTTATGGCCACCAACTGACGCTGGCCGATGTCTCCGATGACTTGAAGGCGAGCGCCGATATCATGGGGAGCGTCTTTGCACTGCGCGCCGATATCGAGCCGCGCCTGCAGGCCTTTCGCGATATGGCTTTCGACCCTTCGGGCAACGTCGGTGCGCGCATTTGGAAGTTCGTCACCTTGCGCTGGCGCGGCCGAATCCTGGCGCGGGAGGTGCGCGAGGACGCCAAGAGCGCCCTCCGTCGCCAGTGGCGGCGGCAGGGCGGCAACCGAAGCGTCTTCGTCAACAATTATCAGATGGCGCGCGAGGATATCGACCGTTATCTCGATGCCGTGGTCAAGGCTTCGCAGCTGAAGATCTGGGAAAAGCTCTTCTCCTACTGGCACGTCGTACACGTTCCATTCCTGTATTTGCTGGTCTTCAGCGGGGTCGTGCATGTCGTTGCCGTCCATATGTACTGACCGGGTGGCCCGGTGGCTCCTCCTCTGGGCGGCCACGCTGCTGTCCGGAGGCGCGCTGGCACAGAGTATCGAGAAGGTGCTGATGCCCGGCGAGGTCATTGCCGGGCATGCCAAGTACGAGCAGGAATGCAAGCAGTGCCACCAGCGTTTCGACAAGTCGGCGCAGAGCAAGCTGTGTCTCGACTGCCATAAGGATATTGCCGGCGACATCCGCAGCAAAACGCGCCTGCATGGCCGCCTGGACGACAACAACTGTCGCAATTGCCATACCGATCACAAGGGACGCTCGGCCAACATCGCGCCGCTCGACAAGAAAAAATTTGACCATGCCCGCACTGACTTCAAATTGCTTGGCGCGCATCAGGAGAGCAAATGCGAAAGCTGCCATCAGCCCAAGCTGAAATATCGGCAGGCCCCAAAACTCTGTAACGATTGTCACCGTAAGGACGATCAGGAAAAGGGGCACAAGGGCCATCTCGGAAGCAAGTGCGAGAACTGCCACAACGAGAAGAAGTGGGCCGAAACCCGCTTCGATCACGAAAAGACCAAATTCTCACTGGTCGGCGGCAAGCACGCGGACGTCAAGTGCAAGGAATGCCATGCCGACAAGACTTACCAACAGACG
>CALJZP010000317.1 GCA_937983545.1 uncultured Azonexus sp. | reverse complement strand
GTTGTGCCGGCCGCGACCAAGCAGCCAGATCCAGGGGACGACGGTAAGACGGTAGCGGGCGAAGCCGCCGTCCGAACCCAGCTTCTGTGCAGCGCGGACGAGGCCGCTGCGGGCCGCCTGTCTGCCGTCCGAAAGCCGGGTGTTGAGCGTGACGGAACGGCCGAGCAGGCGCTTGAGTTCGAGGTGCGCATCGGTGGAGAGGAGGTCGATGCACAGTTCGAATCCGGCGGATAGTTCTTCCCTGCCCCACCAGGCTTCGACCGGCATTTCCGGTCCTGCTTTGTCACGCCAGACGAGTTCGTAAAGGCGGGTCGCGGAGAGGAAGGGGATATCCATGGTGTCGGACTGAACGGATCGGTTGCAGGGGCGGAAAAATCACCGCCAACAATTCAAATAGCATGCAATTTTACGTGACGATCACGCATCGCTGAAAGAAAATTTATTCATTTAGGATGAAAACAAAACTAACCAACCGTCACAGCGGCATGGCGATCCTTCTCTCAAGCCATTAAAAGTCATGGGCTTTTTGCTTGGCTAAAGAGCGGCTTCTGCAGGATTTTTCAATCGCCATTTTGGTATCGGAGCATTTCAATCAATATGCTATTAAACTATGCCATTTTCAAATACACCCCTGGAACATGGATCCTTTCTCTATCGCATCTCCCTTGACGTCAAAGCATGGCCCATGCGGAGAAGACCTCATTTATTCGTCGGATTTCGATCAAATTCAGGAGGCTCGTCGCTTCGACGACCCTACGCTATCGCAAGGAGAGTGGGTTACCGATGTCAAGGAAGCCGATTGGCCCGGCGTTGTACGGATTTGCGAAGATGTCCTGACCAACAAATCCAAGGATCTGCGCGTTGCGTGCTGGCTGATCGAGGCGCGCTGCAAGATTGCCGGCCTGAGTGGCCTGACGGATGGCTATGTCTTGCTTGGTCAGCTCTGCGAGGCATTCTGGAATGATATTCACCCGCAGCCGGAAGAAGGAGACATCGAACAGAGAACCGGGGTGCTTGACTGGCTCGCCAATCAGACACCGCGTCTTTTACGTGAAGTAGCCTTGACCCGTTCAGCGAAAGGCAATTTCTCGCTACTGGACAACGACGCTGCGCGTGCCACGGCCAAGCAGATGGAGCGCAACCCCGGCCAGGCAGACGATATCGCGCGCAACGCCCATGCATCACTCGAACAGTTCGAAGCAGCAGTCAGGGAAACGCCCAAGGCCTGGTTTGGCGAGGGCTTGCGCAATACGGAACGGGCGCGCGAAGCCGTCAAGCATTTACAAGCCCTCCTCGACGTACGGATGGGTGAATACGCCCCGGCCTTTGGACAGACATTCGAAGTGCTCGATGATCTCGCCCACTTCTACCAGCGCCATGCCGGCAGCAGCGTCCCCGCCGCGCCGGAAGCCGCGCCCGGCGAACAGGCGATTACCGGCAGTTCCCGGACGGAACGGCGCGAACCGACCATAGGCGAACCGGTCGACATGGCTGCCGGCCCGATCCGATCACGCGCCCAGGCAATTGGTCAATTGCAGGAGATCGCTGCGTTTTTCCGGCGCACAGAACCACATAGTCCCGTTGCCTATCTGGCTGAAAAAGCCGCCAAATGGGGCACGATGCCCCTGCATGAGTGGCTGCGTACCGTCGTCAAGGACGATAGCGCCCTGTTGCGCATGGAAGAACTGCTCGGTGTCGAACCCGACCGGAATGAAATGAGCTGATGCTGTTTCGGTAGCGACTACGCCCTACCGAACAACCTAGCGCCCGGCCAGGCGGAACTCGATTCGACGGTTTTTCGCCCGACCTTCGACAGTATCGTTCGAAGCAACTGGCTGATCCGGACCAGAGCCGGACGCACTGAGCGCTTCGGCCGGTATTCCCTTGTCGATCAGGTAAGCACGTACCGTATTGGCGCGCGCCAAACTGAGTGCGACGTTGGCCTGGCGATTGCCCTGGCTGTCGGTGTGACCTATCAATTGAATCTTTGGCGCGCCGATCTGTTTGATGGCGCCCGCCATTTCATCCAGGATGGCCCGCCCCACCGGCGTCAGGGTAGCCGCACCGCTCTCGAACTCGACAACGCGATTCGAAAGGGTTTTGTCGAGTATCACCTGAGCTTCGCCTCCGGCAACGATCAGCCCGTTGTCGATGGAATACGTCGGATTGAGCGAGGTGGCAATTTCGCTGACCACCTGTTGCCGCAACGCCTCGTTGGCTACGTTGCCCTTGAGCGCGACCTGCGTACCGCTCACCTGCAGTTGCCCCTTATGCACCTGCTTCAGGTTGGGCGTCAATATCTTGGTCATGTTCTCCGACCAATTGGGAGGCGGCACCACGCCACCCACTTCCAGCCGGTCAACGACGTTATGGGCGCCATAAAGCTCGCGCAGCCGTGCGAGGATCGCCGCACGCGATGCTTCGTCGGGCACGCTGCCGCTGGCGACCACTTTGGCTTGCTCCTCAGCTGGCTTAGATGTTGCCGGACTGGCTTGTGCATGAGCCGATACGTGAAAAAACAGAGCACAGGCAATAAGGATTGGAGAGAGCTTCATGATCATTCGCCCAGAAATACTTCGCGGAAGGTAGAAACAGCCTGTTCCAGGGAAACATGCGGCTGGGCCAGATAGGAGGAAAGCTTGGCAACACCGTAGTCGTTGACGATCTCCGCCTGATCTTCGATCCACTCCGGATCGAACAGGGCAATGACCCGGTCGGCCGAGCTATCGGGTGACAAGGCGGCCACCAGGGTTGCCGGAGAGGAACCGTTGAACCCGATGATCAGCCTCGGCTTGTCGGCATGCCGCTCGATGATGACCTGCAACTCGACCATCGTACGGCGCAGAAAGGCGGTTAGCAGGTAAAGCCATAGACCGGCCACCAGATTCCGGTTGCGCTCATCGGCAGGCAAGGGGAAAACGATTTCCTTGTCGATGGCAAGGTCGCCCTGTCCGAGTGCGGGACGCATCAACAAGCCAATGGCCAGGATAATCCGGCGCACGGAATCAACGTCCGGTGCGCCGATCAAGCTGGCGAGCGATTCCAGGCTGTTTCTCCGGACGAAATTACCAAGCGGATCGCTTTGCATGGCCGTTTCGAAATCGGCAGCGCAGTTGACACCGTCCAGTTCGCCCATCAGCGCGGCAACCTCGCCCCCGCGAACGCCAGCCTCCGAAATGGCTGCCAGCGCCCCGAACGAATGGGAAAGTCCTGCCGGGGCACAACGGAAAATCAAGGCGTCGTCGCGCTCGATGGTTGCAGCCACGATGAAGGGAAAGCGACGCCCCGAAGAATCCAGACTCGGCCGCAAATGCCCAACGACCGAAAGCCTGCTGCGCGCACCGACAAAGGCAAAATCGATAGCACAGGCGTTGTCGTAGGCCGTTTTCCAGCGCGGATCTTCTGACAGGCGCTCCATGCCCTGGGATACCCAGCGGTCCAGTACGGTGATCAACTGGTGTTGCCCTGACCCTTTGACGAAATCGCCACGCGAGGGAATCTTGCCGAAGCAGGTCGCCGAAGAATTCGCCATGCCGCTCATTGCATGCCTCCGGCAAGCTTGGCGGACTGACTGTCCGTCGGCTGCGGCCCGGCCGGCTCGGCTGCCTGCTCGGCCGGCTTGCCAACCTTGCCGACCGCCACGCTCCGCGGCAGCATCAGCCCCGCCAGACCACGCGCACCCGAACCGCTCTCGCCGCCACCCGACTGAACTTGAGCACTGCTGACCACCTTGAGGTCGATGCCGACTTCGACCCCTTCCGCCAACCACGTCAAGTGGAACGAACCATCCGGCAAGCGGGTACGCTTGGCGGAATTGATCATTTTCTCAAGTCCGAAACGTCCCGGAATATTCACGACTTCGACAATACGTCCTTCGAACGTGGTGGCTACGATCTTGGCACCGGGCACCCCTGCTGCATTCGGCCAGACGAAATTGGCCCATTGCGCCACGCCGTTACGGTAGTTCAGTTTCTGGCCATCGATTTCGATGACATACCCGGTCGTTCCCGGTGCCGCTTGCGGCCGGAGCATGAAAACCGTCTGCGCCTGGGCCGCGGCGCCTCCACCGGAATCGGCCGCCGCGCCACCGTCAAGCGGCGACACCCAGCGGGCGAAATCGTTCATGAACTCAGGCTGCAGGGTAATACCCAGATCGCCCCATGTGCGCGGCGTGATGGTGTTGCCACGGCGAACGACCAGCGCCCCCATCGAGGATTCGACATACTTGGATATCGCGCCTTCCGGACCGAACATCTGGGCGATCTCGGTGGGCGACGCCTCGATATTCGACTTCGCGGCAAAGGGGTACTTGATTGCCAGTTTGCGGTTGAACGGCTCGAACACCTGGGCCTCCCAGGTCTTGTTCAGTTCCTCCGATGCTGGCTTGATAATCGCCGCGTAGGACTGAAGCAAGGGCCTGACCAGCAGCGGACGCAGAACGGCGCGCTGATTGTCGGGAAGGCCGGTCAGCATCTGCTCATCAACAAAGCGCAGCGTCTCGGCCATTTCGGACCCATTGCCGTCAATCGTTTCACGCATCAGCTTCAGCGAACCCGGCCCCGGATCCCCCTGGTTCTTGAGCTGATTCAGGCGAGTCCTGACCCGGGAAAGCTGTTTGAGGTAAGTGTCGACCAGAGGATCCGCCTTGTCGCGCGGAATAACCAGGCGCCCGAAGCCGGCAAATTCCTTGCCAATCGGCCCCATCGGAATCTCGGTCTGCTTGGCTGAAACGTTGACATCCAGTTGAACGCGACTCGGCGACATTTGCAGGATGGAACGCTTGAACCACTCGACAAAGCCCTTCTGCGCACGCTCCAGTCCGAGGTTTGCCATGGCCGGGTTGTCCCATGCCGTCTGGTCGAAAACCACCTTGATCAGCGTACCCACCGGCGACATCTGGGGATCGCCCAGGCGATCCATGGCCGCAACGGCTTCCGGAAAGGTTTCGAAAGACGCCACGCTGATGCCTTGGACGAACAACTTCCACTCTTCGGTGTAGTCGCGTTTGTACATGGCGACCAGAGACTTCTGAATCTGTTCGGGGCTGCCTTCCAAGGTGAGGTCGTCCTTCGTGGACGTCTGCAGCACCCAGTCGGCATTGCTTTGCTCGTTGGTCGCCGCATCCTTGATCGCGTTTTGCACGTACTCGCGCCACGCCTCGACGGTAAATGCGCCGGAAACCACGTGGCCGCCGGCCACCAACGCCGCATTGTCGGGGCCGACGATATTGGCGACCGTCAATGGCGCAAAGCGGGTCGAGGCACGCGCCTTGATTTCGGCATAAACGCGCTCGGCTGCGGGCATCCCGCGCACCACCTGGCGCAACTTGTCACGCACTTCGTCGACGAGAACCAGATTATTGGCGATGGTCGGCCAATCGGGATGCGTTGCATGCTCGAGATGGAAGGTGAGAATGCGGCCAGCCGAACGGATCATCTGCTCACGCGTCATGGTTCCACGATTGGCCTCGAGCCAGCCGCGCCAGAAACGGGTGACCTGGTCGGACAAATGCCCGACATCGACATGGTCGCGACTGGAGAGCATGAGATAGGTCTTCAGCGCGTTGTACCCGTCCTCGACATCGGCCGGCGAAGCATCCTTGTACTGCTTGTTGCGCACCGGCTTGGCGGCCCCGGCAGCCTGCGGCTTGAGACGATCGCCCTGGGCGTTGACCTCGTTGAGGAAGGCCTCGAGATTCTCCTTGACCGGCAGCAGCATGACATTGCCGACCCCGGAGAAATACTCGCGGCGCAGGTGATCGGCTATCCGCTCTCCTTGATAAATGCCGAGTCCGATGGAGACGGGATGTTCGCTGTTGAATTGCTCAAGCTGCGCCAGGCGATCCTGGATGATTTCCAGGGCCTCGAGGCGGGATTGCAAGTCGATCCGCCCCTCCTGCAGCTTGATCGCCTTGGCTACGTCCTGTTCGACGTTGGCGAGCAGAGTGCGGTTGTTGACGTATGACCAACTCCAGCCCCCCAGTGCCAGTCCCAGGCAACACAGCGCGCCCAGCACGGCGAACTGGCGCAGGCGGGCCTTGTTCCGGGTCGTATGCTGGCGAACCAGATTGCGATCCGGGAATATCACCCTGGAGAACAATTCCTTGAGAAAGTACCCGTGGCTAAGCGCGGTACGGACCTGACCGTTGCCGGCCCCCTGCAACGAGAATTTCCGCAGGATACGGTCGTTGACCGCCGGCTTGATATCGTTGGTCTGCGTGGCGGAGGTAATGTAGAAGCCGCGGAATATCGGCTTGAACTGGAACGGATTGTCTTCGAACAAGGTGGCAATGAATGCCTTGAGCGCCGGCTTGACCGCCGCGAATTCAGATGGGAAGGTGAGCAGCCCGGGCGGCGTGTTTTCGCTTTGCTGGCGGGACATCTGGGCCACGCTCATCGCGCGCAGCCCCTCGTATAGCTCGTCGAAGTGCCGGTCGAATAGCGCGATCAACTCGTTGCCGCCGGCCTGCTCGTAGGGAATCGTCGCTCCCCAGACACGGTCGCGCTCATTCCAGTCGAGATCCAGAAAAAACTCGTGAAAGCCGGGGATCAGATCGACCTTGGTGAAAAGTACATAGACCGGTGCAAACACCTCCAGTTTTTCCGTCAGCTCCTGCACCCGCTGGCGAAGGTTTTTAGCCAGGTTGATCGCGAAACTCGGCGAATTCCCCATCAGCTCGCCAATGCTGACCGTCACGATGATGCCGTTGATCGGCGCCCGCGGCCGGTGCTTTTTCAACAATCCAAGAAAGCCCAGCCACTCTTCGCGATCCTCCTCATGCACGGAATAACGTCCGGCGGTATCAAGCAGGATGCCCTCCGTGGTAAAAAACCAGTCGCAGTTTCGTGTCCCCCCGATTCCCTTGATGATGGCATCGCCGCCGTCGTCGAAAGGAAATTTCAACCCGGAATTCACCACCGCCGTACTCTTTCCGGCCGCCGGATTGCCGATGGTCATGTACCACGGCAGTTCGTAGAGCGCCTCAGCTCCCGACATCTGACC
Organism: uncultured Azonexus sp.; assembly: GCA_937983545.1. Classification (GTDB taxonomy): domain Bacteria; phylum Pseudomonadota; class Gammaproteobacteria; order Burkholderiales; family Rhodocyclaceae; genus Azonexus. The sequence goes on along the minus strand of CALJZP010000317.1, from coordinate 3,133 downwards.
GAGCTTGGACGTCTTGATCGTTTTGACCGCCTCCTGCATGCGTTGCTTGAGTGCCTGAATCTCCGCCACAGCAGCACCAGTGCCCCGCTTGGCTGCCGCATCGGCCTGCTGCTCGAGCATCGAACCGATGGCTTCGCTGGCCTTGCGTGATTTGTGGCGACGGTAAAGCCAGACGCCACCCCACAAAGCCAAAACCACCAGGCTGGCGAGTACCGCCCAGATCATCGCCACCTTGAGCGTTGTTGCCCCCAGAAAGAAGAAGGCTGCTACGGCGGCTACACCCATGAAGGAAAGAAACCGGGAATCGGTCAGTAAGTTGCGGAGCTGGGACATCGTGATTGTGCTTTACTCAAATGCTGCGGGAATTGGTTTCGGCCTCTATCGGGACAGGTAGCGCGATAAGCGCAGCGCGTCCGAGGTGATGTTGATTGCTGATGCATAACGCGGGCGCCTCGGTGGCAAGAACCCTTACCTTGGCGCAGGCCAGGGCCACCAGGCCGCCAATGGGTGACAGATCGCCTGTACTCGCACCGATGGCCAAGCAATCCTTGACCGGATCAAGGTGCTCGAAATCCTGCCCCAGCCCATCCAGGGCTTCCATCAGGTTGTTGGCGCGATGATCGGTATCGAGAAGAGCCGATTTGATGGCCGAATGCTCTATCCCGGTCACATCGAGCAAGCCGGCCGTCAGTTGACCGATCAGTTTGCCGCTCACCCGCCCTCCGGCATCGACGGGTTTGTCACGAGATCCCATGCTGACCCGGGAAATCATGGCGCAATTCTCCAGCCGGCATCGATCTATCAGTGTTTTACCGGCGAGCAACAAAGCAACCCCGCCCTCGCCGGGTATCTGCCGCTCCTGATGCTCGGATGTAAATAGCCGATTACCGCTGATTCTTTGTGCAACGCTCTGCTCATCGACACCCGACACGACGCCAAGCAGCAGGGTCAACTCCTGGCTTGATGGATCGCGATTGATGCGCAGATTGATCTCATCCAGTACCTGCATTGCCTCGAGTTCGTTGCTTACCGGCGCGATGGAGATATCCGGTGCCTTCTGTTCCGATAGCGCAGGCACGCCAGCCTGCAGCCAGGCCTTGATGGCCGTCAGGTCCATATTTTTCCAGGTAGCGGGCACCACCAAGACCACCCTTAGGGTGGGCGAAGCACCCACTCGCTCGAGAGATTCCGGCAGCCTGTCGTTCACCATGTCTAACAACCGTTCAAGCAGCGACAATGAACGCATGATCTGCTCGTGAGCAGACAAGTCACCCAACGGGAGGGCACGATTCAAGCTACGTTCAATCGTCGCATCGACATCGAGATCCGGCACCTCGGCCAGGAATACCGGAAAGCCCGACTCGTCGGTCAAGCGCGCACTGGGTTCCGGCCGCTTGCCTTCCTCGGTGGCACTGAGTGTCTCATCGGCCGCCCCACCTGCCGAAGTAACGACAAAACCATCAATGACCCCGATCATGAAGCTGCGCTCCGCCGCCTCGGATTTCGCCGCCGCCAACACCAACGGATCGTCGTCACGCAAGGCCGGAGCCGCTGGCAGTGAGGGCGCCGACGGCGATTTCAAATGATCGATGAAGCCCCGCAAGAGGAGATAGCCGCCCACAAGGGCCAGCGGTAAGGCAACCAGGTACAGGCCGAGATCAAGCTTGCTCGGCTCATAGTCGTTGGACTGCCACCAGCCAAGCACCAATGCCCAAACCAATGCCAGGGTCAGCAGGCTGCCACCCAATAGCTTCAATGCCGTAGGCCACATCTTGCCGTCCGCCTGATCAATCGGTCGTCAGCGACTGGCTGGCAATCAGCGTCGCTCCGCAGGCAGTCTTGTCGCCATGACGAGCCGCCGGACGACCATCGATCAATGCTGTCGCATCACCGGTAACGATCGTGGTCACGTTGCCGTGCCCCTTCTTGGGACAAGTCACCTTGTCACCTACTCTCGCCACGCCTTTGCCGTTGCAATCGCTGGTTTCGGAAGCCGAAATGACGACCCCGCCATGATCGGTCTTGTCGCCCAGCACAATAAACGGTCTGCTCATCAAATACCCTTCGGTTTACGTCAATGCCCATTGCGGCAGCGCACTCATTGCGCCGCTGCCCGACCAAGAACCCCAGGCCGTCGAAGTTCGACGTGCCCGTAATCCTGCATCTTCCAGTTGCCGCCCCAGGTCAGTCCCACCTGCGCGGCGACTTCACCGTAAAGCTGGTAGCCCCGCATGACCCAGGGATCACGCTCGGATATCAAAACCTTCCCGTCCTTGAAAAAGGCGGAATCCGCGGCCAAGCCATATTGGTGGTAGCTCATATTCGCCCCGGCCTGCGTCACATGCGCCCCCTGCTCAAACAATCGAGCCTGGCGTTCCGGACTGCGATACCCTTCGATGAGAACCATTTCGTAGCCATGGCGCTCCTTCATCAACTTGTAAACAACCAGCAGACGCTGCGTAAACTCGGCGTCCAGGAGATTCCAATTGCGACTCGCATGGATCGCATCCGGGCGAACCATTTCGACTTCGCGGGTTGTAAAAACCTCCGGCGGCAATGGCGGTGGCGGAACAAGCTGCTCACCTTCCAGCAGCACGGCAATCTGGCGATCGGTTATACGGCCAGCTTCGTAAAAATCGAATACCGCCGGTCGATGCACAGCTAGAGCCAGCAATGACGGAGCACCCAACAGGAACAAGGCGCCAGCAGCCAGAAAGGGATTCTCCACAGCAAAGCGTCCGACCCCGCGCAATGAGCCCCTAGCCTTCCGACCGACACCCATAACCCCGGCGATGCAGCGGCCGGCCTTCCGTGTAAAAGGAAGCACCCCGACGCCGAGCATCAACGAGAAAAACGCAAGCATGCGCTCCCGCTGGACCGGGAAAACAACCAGCACGACCCCTAGCACCACAAGCAGGAAATAGACGAATACCGTAGCAGCGACCACGCACAACCTTCATAAACCGCCATACATCGCGCACCCAACATGCAGCGCACGAATCGTGGCATTAGTCATCTGTACTATTTTAATACAAATGGTTTTTTTTAAGAACTTATGAAGGTCTGTTTATAATTGCCGATGTAATCGACAATAAATTACTTAACAAGCAATTTACATATTCATAAAACATAC
>CALJZP010000316.1 GCA_937983545.1 uncultured Azonexus sp. | reverse complement strand
GCTGGTCACGCTGGCCACCAAGGAAGAATTCGTGCCGCAAATGGCCGATTTCGAAAAGATTGGCGGCGTCAGCTTCCACAAGGGATGCTATCCCGGCCAGGAGGTAGTTGCCCGCACGCAATACCTCGGCAAGGTCAAACGGCATTTGTATCGACTCGACAGCCAGGTTCAGCTCAAGGCGGGCGATGCCCTGCATTCACCCGACAATCCCGACCAGTCCTGCGGCACGGTCATGACTGCCGCGCCTTCCCCGGCCGGCGGCTATGCGGCACTGGCGGTAGTGCAGTCGAATTATTCGGGCAACGTTCGCCTCGGTTCCCTGGAAGGCCCCGCCGTCAAGGCAAACGCGGTCAATCCTTAAGCGTCGGCATGTGCCTGATTGTCGTCGGTTGGCGGGTACATCCGGATTACCCGCTGGTCGTGGCCGCCAATCGCGACGAATTCTATGCACGTCCCAGCACGGCAATAACGCGCTGGCCGGATGCCCCCCATGTCATCGGCGGGCGCGATCTCGAAGCCGGCGGAACTTGGCTCGGGATGACGGACACCGGACGCTTCGCCGCCGTTACCAACATCCGGGAACCGGGTGCGGCGAAAGGTGTACTCAGCCGCGGCGCCCTGACCCGCAATTTCCTGACCTCCGAACAAGCCGCCAGCGACTATGCCGCGACGCTCGACAACCGGCAATATTCCGGCTTCAACCTCTTGCTGGCCGATGGCGCCGAATTGGTCTACTGCACCAATCGCGACGGACCGCCGCGAAGCCTGCCACCGGGCATTTATGGCCTGTCGAATCATTTGCTGGACAGCCCCTGGCCCAAGCTGGTGACGGCTCGTCGCCGCTTTGCGGCAGCCCTGCCCGGATTACCGGACGTATCGCCGCTTTTCGAATTACTGGCCGATACGGAAATCGTCCCCGACCACGCATTGCCCAATACCGGCGTCAGCCTCGAATGGGAACGCCTGCTGTCCGCCGTCTTCGTCCAGTCGGCGGAATATGGCACGCGGGCATCCACCGTATCCTGGCTGCGTCACGATGGCGCCGTTTTCATCCACGAAAAAACCTTCGGCTCCAACGGCCAGGCGATTCAGTCTTCGGTAATTTCGACCGGCGTGTAGCAGGGAACAAGATCAAACAATTCGACGATGTCAGCGTTGCGCATGCGGATGCAGCCGTGCGAGCCCGGCACCCCCATCTCGGCCGTATCCGGACTGCCGTGTATGTAAATATAGCGCCGCATGGTATCGACGCAGCCCAGACGATTGTGTCCGGGCTGACAACCGGACAACCACAATATGCGCGTCAGTATCCAGTCCCTGCCCGGGAATTGTTCGCTGAGCTCCGGCGTCCAGAGCTCGCCGGTCGGCCGGCGTCGGACGAAAACCGTATTTTCCGGCAGTCCGTTACCGATCTTGGCCCGAACGACGTGCAGGCCCCGCGGCGTCCGATAGCTCCCGGAAACCTCCCCGACACCGGCCAGCGCCGTCGATACCCGGTATTCCCGCAGCAAGGCACCTTGGTCGTCTACCAACTGCATCAACTGCCGGGCAACGGATATATGCAGTTTCATGATGTTTTCCGACGGCGGCTGGCGAAAAAAGCCGACAGCAGAGTACTGCATTCCTCAGCCAGAACCCCCCCCTCAACCGTCGCATGGTGATTCAGGCGCTCGACACCGAACAAGTCAACAACGCTGCCGTGCACCCCGGTTTTCGGATCTCTTGCCCCGTAAACCACGCGACTGATCCGGGCATGCATGATGGCGCCGGCGCACATGGCGCATGGTTCCAGCGTCACGAACAATTCGCACCCCGGAAGCCGGTAGTTGCCAAGATTCCGTGCCGCATCGCGCAACGCCGAAATTTCGGCATGCGCGGTCGGATCGCTTTCACCGATAGGCGTGTTGAAGCCACGCCCCACGATGATGCCCTCGCGAACCACAATGGCACCGACAGGCACCTCTCCGAGACATTCCGCGGCACGCGCCAAGGATAGCGCCTCGCGCATGAAAAACTCGTCGTTCATCGTCTGATCATCGCCGGATCGTATTGCGCCGGTGCCAGCCCAATCGGCACCATGGGCTTATAGAGAACCTTCTTTGCCGTTTCGGCGGTCAGCGACATGCATTCACTGCCCCCGCCACGATACGTGCGCCCGGCCGAGGTGATACCCACCAAACGCCCCGCATCATCGAAAAGCGGGCCACCCGATACGCCCGGGCGACAATAGTTGGAGGTCAGCAAAACCTCCATACCGAGAGGCATTTCACGCCGGATAAGCTTCCCGGTTGACCACGTCAGGCCTTCGTTGCCGGGAAAGCTGACCGTATGCGTCACCGCTCCGGGGTCCAGTGCTTCCGAACGCCCCCATTCGGCAATATGCGATGGAGCACCCGGCGCACTCAGAAGGCAAACATCCTCGTCATCCTCGAGCTTGGAATACTTGTCGACCTTGACCCGCTCATGTGTCGCGCTATTGATGACCATCAGACCGCTCATCGCGTTGCCAGCCACCACATGGCAATTGGTCATTATCCGATCAGGGGCAACCATGACTCCCGACCCCCTGCTCCGCCCTCCCACGACCAGATACGTCGTCCAGGAAAGATACTCGGCATCGAAACCCGGTTTTTTGGCTGGCCGCTCGAAACGGGTCGTGCGTGTCAGCGTTTGCTGAACCGCCACCGTTTCTTCCTGCTGCCTATCGGGTGCTGCCTCCCTCGCTAGCGCTGGCACCGGCAGAGTGACATCATCGCCCCCCGTGTGTGGCTGCCCGTGCCCCGGCTCAACTACCGGAACAATCGGCGACACTGCCGCCAACTCCGGCACGGGACGCGTCGAGTAGTAATAACCCAGAACCGCCACCACCAAACTGAGCAAAGCGAGCCATTTCAGTCCGCCACCTCCCGTGGCACGGACCTCCTGGCCTCGCAACTCGTCACGCAACAACCGCTTGTCGTACTCGGCCCGCCGCTGAGGATTGCCCAGGCAGGCATAGGCCTCGCCAACCGCTTTCATATAGTCGGCATTGCCTGAGAATTCGTCCGCCAGACGACGATGAGCCGCCTCGATTTCTTCAATCGTCGCCTTGGAAGAAGGCAATCCGAGCACTTGGTAGTAGCTTTTCATGGCATTCCCGACGGAAAAATCCTGGATCAGGCCATGGCGCCTGACCCATTGGGCCTCATTCCCACTCTATTACTTTCGATATTAAAAACACGATTGAATACAATCACTTGCACACAATGGAATGATTAATGCCATGAAAAATACCACGTTCAGTAAATTTCGTGTTGCGCTCAACACTTGGTACAACTCTAGGGGCCTGATGATAAGTCGAAGCAGGCACAGCACGCCACCGGGCGGCGCAAATCCGTTCTTTGGCATCCACTCTACTCCTGTGTGCCCCATCCCATGCTCGGTTGATGTTCGGATACTCCGACATCCGAACCGGCCCGTATCCACTCTAGTTTGCCACGATACAGTGTATCCATCGCCGGACGTTCCTCAGGATTGGCCGAATTCTCCGGCAACTCAATGCGAGTAAAACCCAGCAGCGCATTGACCTCACAGAGCCTTTAATTGACCGATGCCCATTAACTGGCGCCTATCTGTCGATGGGCCACCAATGGCAACCTATAGTTGCCCAGCAGTACTAGTCGTCAAGGCCCATCTCCTTGACCTGATTGATGATTAATTCCGTCACAAGGTCTGCAGCCCCTCTGCGCCCAGGCCTTCTGCTTTAGCAACCGCATGCATAAGCTTTTGGTCGAACTGGCGCTCCTTGCATGGATCGCCAGCACAGTCATCTAGCATTTTCTTCACCCGCAAAAGATCTTCTTTTTTCATCTCAAAATTACCTTTTTCGAGCACCAGTTGTTGCAGGACTTGTCTCCAAGAACGCGACGATGTCCACTTCCGAAGCAATGGCGAACCATCCGGTTGTAGCATTCGATGTAGGCATTCTGCTGCGGGTTGCCGGACTAGATGCAGTCCAACCTAATTCCCTTGCGCTCCGCCATTTGGATGAAGGTGCCGCTGATATACTCCGCGCTGTTATGGCTGCGGATATGGCCGCTATGCGACCATCGGTTGAAGACGGCTATCACTTACCCGGTTCCAAAAAATCCCATCATTAAAAGCAAGATAGTTTATCAATAGATCAAAGGCATTTCGTGAACATTCATTGGATCTTTCTGGCGCTAGCAATTTTCTCTGAGGTAATTGCGACCAGTTCATTAAAGGAATCAAATGGATTTACTCAATTCTGGCCATCTGTTGTCGTTGTGCTAGGTTACACAAGCTCTTTCTACTTTCTATCCCTTACGCTTAAAGCGATTCCACTAGGCATCGCTTATGCTGTATGGTCAGGGATTGGGGTTGTTTTGATTTCTCTTATTGGACGATGGTATTACAGCCAACACTTGGACTGGCCGGCGATATTTGGGATCATCATGATTCTCGCCGGAGTGGTTGTTATCAATCTATTCTCGAGCTCAACCACTCAATAAATACACCAATGCACAGTCGAGTACTGAAGTCTCGCCATGTGTAACGTAACCGGAAATTGCATCGATTAAAATCGTCCTCAGTATTTGCCTGGCAATGCCTAATTCTTAGCTAATAAGTCGAGGACATCTACGTCCAGGGCTTTAGCGAGCCGCTCCAGCCCATCGATGGAGATATTGGTGACGCAGCGTTCCAGTTGCGACACGTAGGTTCGGTGGAAATCTGCCTGTTCGGCCATCCCCTCCTGGCTTAATCCCCTCTCCATTCTCAACCGCCGGACGTTGACAGCTATCCGCCGGCGAGCCTCCCCTGTTTGATGTTTATCCGTACCCATAGTACGGCAGAGATTGACCCGCTACGGCCTTTGTATCTACAGCTCAAAACTCTACTGTTTATTCATCTCATTTCGGTACAATGAATATTCCATAGCAATACGCCTGACCACGGTCCGGCGTGGACCAGATGCCAGGCCGACGACGTGACCATCGAAAGAAGAGTGAACGACCCATGATGAAATCCACGATGAATGTAGCCCGGTTAGTCCTCCATGGCCTAGCGATCAGTGTTTGCCTGTCTTCAGCGCCTGCGAACGCCGCCTCCGACGCAGCCACCGTTGCTGCCGCCACCCCGTCGGCGAAGCGGTTCCTGGAAGAATTTAGTAACGCTACCTCTCTGGGCAAAGCCTGTGGTTACCGGGAAGAGGCGATCGGCCAGTACTACTCCAAGGAATTCGCCCGACTGATCCGCCTGGAAGCCAATGGACCCACCGCCGATCAGGACGTTGACCGGGAGGTCGGCATCGCCCTGGTCACGGCCAAGATGTACGCCAATCAGCGCACGGCAGGAAGGCGTTTTACCAGCGAGCAATGCGCGATGGCCCGCCAAGCGATCGACGAATCGGTGCCCCGGGGCTATGACAAGCCATAATCCCCCGAAGTTGTCGGCCAACCGATTTTGTTCCTCCCCTTCCGCGGGGATCCGTTCTCTAGCAATCGCGCTCCTCCTGGGCACCCTACCCATGCTCGGCTGGTGTTCGGATACCCCGGCATCCGAGCCGCCCCAGATCCAGCGGGAAGTTATCAGCAAGAGCTTGCCGCCAGCCGACGCGGCTGATCAGCGAATATTCGTCAGTTTCGACGGCAGTCCGAAAATGACCCGAATCCTCCAGGAGAAGTTGAGGGCAAAGGGTTTCGCCATCGTCGACGATTCGTCGTCGGCGGACGCGCGGTTCAGGTTCAACGGCACCTACATCATCTCGGCCCTGGCCAAGCAGGACATCGTCGGCCCGCTGGGCGAGGTTCTTGAGCGTACGATCCAGGTGGATGACAAGCCATCCGATCCGCATTACCAGACCGTCGACCTCCTGCAGATCGGGGCGGTCGGCGCCTACCGCGGCGCCATTTCCGTTCCGGATCTCCTGCTCTGGATCAGCCAGAAAACCGGCATCGCCGGGCGTTTCAACGAAATGCTGACCGGCGATCCGCGTGGCTGGTGCCTGAATGAGAAATGCAATCAGGTCCGAAGCTACGTCGAGATGCGCGTGTACGGCGACGGCGTCTTCTGGCGAGTGAAGGCGCAGGCCTGGCACGAGAAGCTGTTACTGGATGTCCTCATCGCCGATGTCCTGGAAAACACCCTGGCCCCTTTCTACCAGTTGAAAGCAACGAATGCGAAAGTCGTCGGCACCGACCGTCCGTGAACTAGAAATCGTGCCGCATGCCACCTGGCTCCTTCCCCTCGTGGCGGTCCTTGCGGGTTGCACCGGCCTGGGATCGGCCACGCCCTACCGTCAGCAGTCTCCGCCCGAATTCCGCACGGCCGCCGCCTCAATCATGGGCAAGGACGTCAATAACTCGGTTCCGGACGATCCCGACAACCCGAATCCCCGCATTCGCTTGCAGCCGTCCCCGGGCAAAGCGCCCCTGATCGGTAACCGCCCCGTCGAAGTACTGGCGTCGAGCAACAAGAGCGGTGCCTACGTCGCCTTCACCGGTCAAGTGCCGGTAACCCAGTTCTTCCAGGTGCTCCGGCGGGCGGATTGCGACGACTGGGTCTTTCTTCAGCCGATCACTCCTTTCGTGGATTACTACACCTCGGGCGACTACACCGGTGACAAGGCGACGCTGAAATGCCTCAGCAAGGTCCACGAGCGATATCGGAGCAAGACCGATGAACGCCTGGCGGGGTCGGATGGGGTCGTGTTCGATTCCCTGTCGGCGAAATTCATCGATCGAGATGATTCGTCTTATGGTCCGAGGAAAATACACATGGATGGTTGGGCGATCAAATTTGTCGAGCCCACCGCAGCCGACATTGACGCCCGCCTCAACGCCAAGCCGCTTTCGCCCATCGATATCGTTCAGTTCAAGACGGCGGCCTACTGGGTGGAGAAACATCGGGTTGCGGCATTTGCGCCGGCATTGAGAAAGGTGCTGCCGCTCGCATCCCCTTTTGCTGCCCTAAATTCCTGGGGTGAAACGGAACACGCGGCACTTCGGGCACTGGTGATAGCCGAACCCGCCAATGCCTCGATCGATCCCTATGTACAGATTTTGGAAGCCGGTATCGCCAAAATGCTCGTTCCGGGATCCTTGTATGCTGTATCCGGTGAGAGGGTTGGATACGCACCATTCTTGGCTGCCAATGTGTTGGTCTGCCGCAATGCACTCGGCACTGTTGAACTATTGAAACGGGTCATGCTGAATGCCACGGTGTATCAGCACAAGATGGCGGCAGTGAAAGCCTTGGTCGCCTTGGGCATGGCCGATATGGTGAGCAAGAGCCTGGCCGACGGCAAGATGGGGAATATCTCGACCAAGGTCGGCGATTTGCTGGCTGGCAGGGATCCGTTCCCATTCACCTGCCCGATGGCGCGACCGAACGGCTAATTTGCCCCCTCTACGTCAGGTCCGCGGAGTCCTCGATATGCCATAGCTTTTCAACTCTGGTGACGGGGACGCCCATCATGTCACGACGGTGCGCCGCTTGCGGCCAACAATTTCATCCTTTACCCCAGGTTCCTGACCAAACCTACTGTTCCGCCCCTGAGTGCCAGCGGGAACGACGCCGCCGTTGGCAACGTGAAAAGCAGCGGAGCGATCCCGACTACCGCGACAACCAAATGCGATCCCAGAAAAAATGGGCTCAGGACCACCCTGATTATTGGCGACAGTACCGTCAGACAAACCCCGACTACGTTGAACGCAATCGCGAACAGCAGCGCTTGCGCAATGAAAAGCAGCGGGCACCCGAAATTGCAAAAATGGACGCGCCAGCCCTCCCCCTTTCCTTGCCTACGGGGCGATACCGCCTGATTCCGGCATCCCATGACGACATTGCAAAAAGAGACGAGTGGATTGTCGAAATCACCGTCCTTTCATCGCCTTTTCGGCTCGTCCGTGACGATTGCAAAGATATGACGTAATCGGCAGCACGGCGCTCGCCTGTTAGCGTCACGCACGAGTTCTCGGTATCCCCTGCAGTGGCAGGCCGTCTGTACGTCCCCAACCCCTACGCTTGCCGCGAAAAGAGGCCCGGCCACGAGAGCCAGGTGTCCAATTAACAAGAAAGTGATCGCGTCAATGCAAACAGAAGAACTAAGCGACGGAAACACTGCACAGGCCCCATTATTTCGAGCTGCTGAGTACGTGCGGATGTCGACTGAGCACCAGCAATACTCGACCGAAAACCAGGCCGACAAAATCCGCGAATACGCTGCCCGACGCGGTATCGAGATCGTCCGGACCTACGCAGACGAAGGGAAAAGTGGACTACGCATCGACGGGCGACAGGCGCTGCAGCGCCTGATCAGGGATGTCGAGTCGGGGCAAGCCGATTTCCAGATCATCCTGGTCTATGACGTCAGCCGTTGGGGCCGTTTCCAGGATGCCGACGAGAGCGCCTATTACGAATACATCTGCCGCCGCGCCGGCATCCAGGTCGCTTATTGCGCCGAGCAGTTCGAGAATGACGGCTCCCCCGTGTCCACCATCGTCAAGGGCGTCAAACGGGCGATGGCTGGCGAGTACAGCCGGGAGTTGTCGGCCAAAGTTTTCGCCGGACAGTGCAGGCTAATCGAACTCGGCTTTCGCCAGGGCGGCCCGGCTGGCTATGGCCTGCGTCGGGTTCTTGTCGACCAGCAGGGCTCGATGAAAGGCGAACTCGCCCGCGGCGAACACAAGAGCCTTCAGACTGATCGCGTCATCCTGATGCCTGGCCCAGAGGACGAGATTCACACCGTCAATCTCATCTACCGTTGGTTCATCGAAGAAGGGGTGCCGGAATCCGAGATTGCCGGGCGCCTGAACAGCATGAAGGTCCGTACCGATCTCAACCGGGAGTGGACGCGTGCCACCGTGAACGAGGTACTGACCAACGAGAAGTACATCGGCAATAACGTCTACAACCGCATTTCGTTCAAGCTCAAGAAAACCCGGGTGATCAATCCGCCGGACATGTGGATCAGAAAGGAAGGCGCCTTCGAGCCCATTGTTCCGCCCGATCTGTTCTACACCGCCCAAGGCATCATCCGCGCCCGTGCCCGGCGCTACACAGACGATGAGTTGATTGAGCGCCTGCGCAACCTCTATCGGAGCCGCGGCATCCTCTCGGGCCTGATCATCGACGAGGCGGAGGGCATGCCGTCGGCGTCGGTCTACGTCCATCGCTTCGGCAGCCTGATCCGCGCCTACCAAATGGTGGGCTTTATGCCCGACCGTGACTACCGTTATCTGGAGATCAATCGCTTCTTGCGCCGACTCCATCCGGAAGTAATCGCTCGAACAGAGGCACAGATCGCCGCCATCGGCAGTGCTGTGGTGCGCGATCCGGCGACCGACATCTTGCGGGTCAATGATGAATTCAGCGTCTCGCTGGTACTCGCCCGCTGCCAGACCCACGACAGTGGCAGCCACCGCTGGAAGATCCGTTTCGACACCAGCCTGAGCCCGGACATCACTGTCGCCGTACGTCTCAACCACGCCAATCGGGCGCCCCTCGACTATTACCTATTGCCCCGGCTGGATTTCGGGCAACCGCGCATCAGCCTTGCCGACCAGAATACGCTCGAGTTCGACTGCTACCGGTTCGACACCCTGGACTACCTCTACGGCATGGCTGCCCGCGCACGACTCAGGAGGACCGCATGACCCCGAAGCACCGCGCTAGCGAAGTCAGGATGATCCCGGTTGACCGGATCGACATCCTCAACCCGCGTGACCGTAACAAACGGGTCTTCGAGGAGATCGTCGGTAACATCAAGACGATCGGCCTCAAAAAGCCGATCACCGTCACCCCTCGCCCTGGAGACGACGGCAACGAGCGTTTTCTGCTGGTCTGCGGCGAAGGGCGTCTCAATGCCTTCCGTTCCCTGGGTGAAGCCACCATCCCCGCACTGGTGGTCAAGGTCAACGACGAGGACGCCTTCATCATGAGCCTCGCCGAGAACATCGCTCGACGTCAGTATCGACCACTGGAGATTCTCGCCGGCATCAAACAGCTGCGCGACAAGGGCTACTCGCCGAGGGAAATTGCCGCCAAGACCGGCCTCACCGCCCAGTACATCACAGGCATACTCACCCTACTCCAGCAGGGTGAGGAGCGGCTGCTCGTCGCCGTCGAGAAAGGTCGTGTGCCGCTCAATGCCGCCCTCGCCATCGTCGGCGCCGGTGACGACGACAAGGCCATGCAGGCAGCGCTTCAGGAGGCCTACGAGTGCGGCAAGCTACGCGGTCGGCAATTGATGGAGGTACGCCGGATCATCGAACGTCGGCAGACTCTCGGTCGCTCGGTCGCTCGGGCGACGCCGCGCAAAATGGCTGATGTCTCGACGTCCAGTCTTGTCCGGACCTACCAGCGCGAAGTCGAGCGACAGAAGATGACAGTCAAGAAGGCGGAATTCACCCAACAGCGACTGCTGTTCGTCGTCAGCGCCCTGCGCCAGTTGTTCACCGACGAGAATTTCGTCAATCTGCTGCGTGCCGAGGGGCTCGACACCCTGCCCGAGTATCTCGCCAACCGGGTCTGGTCAGGAGGGAGTTCAGCATGACCGGAATCGTCCTCGGCTTCATCCCCGATTCTCTCTCGGTATCCCTGGACCGCCTCCTCCCCTCACGCAAGACACCCGCCGAACTCATTGCGTCCGTGAAATTCAAACAGATCCGGTCGTCTATCGAAGATGTCGGACTCATCGAGCCCTTGTCGGTGACCACGGCGAACCCGACGACAGGCCAGCACCTGCTGCTCGATGGGCACGTGCGCCTGGTGGCGCTCCGGGAGCTCGGCTACGAGGAGGCGCCGTGCCTGGTCGCCACCGACGACGAGGCCTATACCTACAACAGCCGGATCAACCGGCTCTCGACCATTCAGGAACATTTCATGATCCGCCGCGCGGTCGAGCGCGGGCTATCCGTGGATCGTCTGGCCAAAGCACTCAACGTGGATGTCAGTCACATCGTCAAGAAAATGACCCTACTCGACGGCATCTGCCCCGAGGCTACCGATCTCCTGAAGGATCGGCAGTTCTCGGTCGAGATCTCCCGCGTGATCCGAAAAATGAAACCCACCCGCCAGGTCGAATGCGTGGAACTGATGGTTTCGGCCAACAACATCACCGTCGCCTACGCCGAGGCGCTGCTCGTGGCCACACCGACTGAAATGTTGGTCGATGGCCGCAAACCAAAGAAACTGACCGGCGTCACGCAGGAGCAGATGTCACGGATGGAACGTGAGATGGCGAATCTGCAAGGACAGTACAAACTGGTCGAGGAGACCTACGCCGAGGACGTCCTTAATCTCGTGCTGGCGCGTGGGTATCTCGCCAAACTGCTGGAGAATCAATCCGTCGCCAGGTACATCAAGCAGCGGCGACCAGAAGTCCTTGAGCAGTTTGAGGTAATAATCGAAACAACTTCTCTCGATCAATGAACTATTGTTCCTGATGCTATATGAATTTCGCTGCAAAAGACGCTCAAAGTTACCTCTTCAAGAAGTCTCAGCAGTTTCGACAGGAATCACGAAGGCAATAAAGATCATGGCGACCTTGTCGGGTAAGCATCTTTACGCCGCAACTGATCGATAGTTCCGCCATTGTCCAGAAATGCTAAGACCCAACGCGGTTGGCGCCCCCTGCCACTCCAGGAAAATTCTGGGATTTCCGGATGACGATATTTGGCATGCTCCCTGGAAGGTCTGGACTTAGATCCGCCGTTCATCTCCCGTAGAATCTCGTTGGCGGTAAAGCCATATTCGCGCATCAGTGATTCAATAGCTTTAAGCAGCCTAGACTTTTCTTCTTCTCGTCGCTGTTCGATTTCCTTCGAAACACGAGTCAGCAGGGTTCTCAACTCATCAGTAGTTAGTTGGGACAAATCCATAGGGCACTCAACAATTGATTCGCCTGCTAAGCATACCTACTCGCTTCCGCAATGCAAACAAGGTAAGCCAAGATTGACACCGTGAAGCACGGCAAAGACTAGGTGGCTGCATCCTGGACGTCACAGAGGCACCTAGGGGGAGACGTCCTGATTCGCGCCTCAACAGACGCAGTATTTACAACATTCCAAAAAAATACTGAGAATAACTGTAGTGGTACAATGCGGACACAGGGAAATTTCTGCAAACCGCATCACCACAGATTTATGCAGACCATCGTAATAACATCATGCAGTTCACGAAAACGTAGTGGTTTAGGTGAACCACTGCGTTCGACAGATCTCAAGAAGGACACTCTCGATGCAGTTGCTCAGCGCTGGTTGACGCTGTCAAGCGTCCATCCATGGAGGACAACTGCGGGAGATCTATACGTTGGCCGAAGCATCAGCGAAGCGCGTAAGGCTGCCTCCCATATCAATGCCGACCTCTTCTTTGCATCGACGGGATTTGGTCTGGTCTCCGACACTTCCGCTCTCCCGCCGTATGATCTTACGGTAGCCTCCGGGAACTCCAGTCTGCAAGACGTTGTCATCGAAAGTCCATTTAACGCCTGTGATTGGTGGCATGCAATCAATGCCGAATTAGGTTCCCCATATCCAATCTCCAGTTTGCTTTCAAAAAAAACGACATCCATTGCGTTCGTGGCGTTGTCCAGGCCTTACCTGAAGTTAATTCACGACGACCTGGCAAAAATTGCCCCCAAGGACACTTGCCGTCTCAGGATTTTCACTTCGCCGAGCAGCGCTGGAGTCGTCCCTACTCATCTCCACAACAGCATCATGCCGTATGACAAGCGATTCGACGGCATAGACTCCCCCAACCCTGGCACCCAGACAGACTTTCCTCAGCGTGCCATGCGCCATTTTGTGTGCGACATTTTTCTTCCCGAGCATCCGGACCTGGAACGCGAGTGTCTTGAAGTCAATAAAACACTAAGTCAATTGACCTTCCGCCAACTTCCGAAGCGTTCCAGAAAGACCGACATCGAACTCATCACAATCATGAATGAGTACTGGGACCGTACGAATGGCCGGGCTCACCTAATGTTAAGACTCCTTAGGGACGACCTTGCCATTGCTTGTGAGCAAAAACGCTTCGCCCTTCTATTTCGTACTCTTCGCCAACGGCGGCAAAACTCACAAGGGATTTTCGATGGCAGTCACGAGTGACAACCAAGAGTTGATCGTCCGAGCTTTACACACCCAGCAAGGAAACAATCTCGATGTCTATGCCTTTTTCATGCATGGTGCGTACATTACGCAGATTGCGGATATTAGTCGTATCGAGCGTACAAACAACGACGAACTGAAAGGTTTTCAGCGTCCAGAAATTCGCAATCACGTCAAAAGCATCGTCGAATACCTGAATCAGAACAATGTCCTGTTCCCTAACGCCATCATTCTGGCGATCTCCCCCACAGTTAAATTTTCCGCCTCCCGAGGCCCCAAGCCGGATGGCTTAATCGATGTCGCCATCTCCGGCACTCTGACGATACCGCTTCGACAGGAGGGCGAGCGCGTGGCATGGATTGTCGATGGACAACAACGTTCCATCGCCCTAGCGCAGGCGAAAAATAAAGAGATTCCCGTCCCGATCATTGCCTTTGTATCAGATGAATTGGAAATACAGCGAGAGCAGTTCATTTTGGTCAATAAGGCCAAACCACTGCCAACTAGACTGATTAATGAACTTCTTCCTGAAACCCGTGGAATTCTGTTACCCAAGGAAATTAATAACAGAAAAATTCCTAGCGAATTGTGCAAACTATTAAACCGTGACCCTCAATCACCGTTTTACAAATTAATAAAACGCATATCTGAAAAAAATACCAAGGAAGCTGTCATTACCGATACAGCAGTAATAACGATGATTCGAAATAGCCTAAACAACCCACTCGGTGCATTAGCCTCCTTTAAATCTGCAGGTACGGAAGCTGCCGACATTGAGGGAATGTACGATGTGTTGATCAGCTTCTGGAACTCAGTCCGAACCGTATTCAATTCCGCCTGGGGTGTCGACCCTCGCCAGAGTCGCTTGATGCATTCTGCAGGTATTGAGGCCATGGGGGTTGTTATGGACAGAATGTGGGCACGGCATTCCGGCGCCACCAATATCCGGGAGTTAATCCAGGCGGAGTTGGGTCGCATGGCGCCGCACTGCTGCTGGACTAGCGGCACCTGGGAATCGCTCGGTCTTGCCTGGAATGAGATCCAGAGTACGCACACCCACATCAAGAGACTTCAAGAAACGCTGATTCGTATTTATTCCAGCAAAGCAACTCGATGAAATTCCTATTTGCCGACGGTCTCGATTTCGTAGATCCGAATTACGACTTTATCAACGACAGGAATGCTGCTGGTCGTCGCCCCTATTGGAACGACCAGTACCCTCATGAACTACTCGGTTATGCGCCCTACGATGGGATACTGGTTTCCCGAGGAATTGTCGGCGACCACCTTTTTAAAGGCCATTACACCGCATCCCAGTCGATGCGGTTTCGCCGGGAAGGCGCAAGGAAGTTCCTGCGCTTCGATTCCCCGGAATCCCGCGAGAAAATGATGATGGGTGACTGCGGCGCGTTTTCCTACGTGAATATGGAGCGCCCCCCCTACACCGCCGCCGACATGGTCGACTTTTATAGCGACGGCGGCTTCACCCACGGTTGCTCCATCGACCACATCATTTTCGACTTTCACTCCGACAATCCGCCAGCCACCGAGATGTTGCCCGACGTGCAACGGCGTTACGACATCACGCTGGAAAATGCCGAAGCATTCTTAAGGGAAAGCGCACGCATCGACGATTTCGTGCCGGTCGGCGTCGTACAGGGATGGTCGCCGGAGAGCATGTCGCTTGCCGCCCGAGAACTCGAACGCATGGGCTACCGGTATATCGCGATCGGCGGCCTGGTTCCCCTCAAGGCAAAACAGATCCATGAAGTCCTCACGGCCATCCGGGGACGCATCTCAAATGCGACGAGCATTCATCTGTTAGGTTTTGCCAAGGCGGAACAGATTCATGAATTCGTGAACTATGGCATCGCCAGTTTCGATTCAACCTCACCGCTTATCCGCGCCTTCAAGGATGCCAACAAAAACTACTATGTGAAGCGGCAAGATGGTAGCTTGGATTACTACTCTGCCATACGGATTCCGCAGGCGATCGAAAACCCGCGACTGATGCAAGCCGTCAAGCGAGGTGATTTCCGCCAGGAAGACCTCATCGCCTTAGAGGCGTGTGCATTGGGCAGTCTACGCGCCTACGACCAGGGGAAGGCGTCAGCCGACGAAGCGATCGATGCTGTCACCGAATACAGCCGCCCAATGCTCTGGGATTTGAAGAAAACATCAGAAAAAAACGAGGCAGAAATCGAAAAATATCGCGAACGCACGAGTCGGACGATCCGTGACATGCCCTGGAAGAACTGCTCATGCCGCGTCTGTCAGGATGCCTCCGTCGAAGTCGCAATTTTTCGGGCAAGCAATCGCAACAAGCGGCGCGGTTTCCACAATCTGGCTATCTATTACCAACATCTTCAGTCGACTCTCGGTAACACCCTATGACAACCTTTACCTTCCGCGCAATCCAGGCCAAACAATCCGCTGGCCATCAGGTCTTGTCTTTTGCCGCGAGACCCGCCGACATTCTTCAATTCGCGGAAATCGAACGCATAGGGCGCGACTCAGACGGCACCCTGACAGGGTTCCAGCGCCATCAAATCGCTCCCCACATAAAGGAAATCCGGAGCTATCTGAGCCAGGACAATGCCGTTCTGCCCAATCCAATCGTGATCGCCTTCGTAGATGGCGCCACGGTCAAACCGGTCGACCAGGGCATCGTCGAATTGACCATTAATACGGCTGCGCACAAACCCGGCTTCGTCGTTGATGGACAACAACGCCTGACCGCTTTGTCCGGCCTTCTGGAAAAGGATTTCGAAGTGCTGGTCTCGGCAT
Organism: uncultured Azonexus sp.; assembly: GCA_937983545.1. Classification (GTDB taxonomy): domain Bacteria; phylum Pseudomonadota; class Gammaproteobacteria; order Burkholderiales; family Rhodocyclaceae; genus Azonexus. The sequence continues at coordinate 3,829 of CALJZP010000316.1, read as the reverse complement.
TAATTTGTGAAGACTACGACGAGATGCGCCAGCAATTCGTTTTGCTAAACAACACGCGCCCACTACCGAAGGCGCTCATATATGAACTGTTGCCGCTGACTCCAGACCTGCCGGAGCGCTTCACGACGCGGACCTTTGCCGCCAAGATGGTCGAAATGCTCAATTACGATGAGGCATCATCGCTACATGGACAAATTTATCAACATACCAATCCGACGGGTGTCATTCGCGATAACGCCATCCAGAAAATCGTGATGGGCTCGGTCACCGATGGCGCCGTGCGCCAGTTTATGGATAGTGAGGACTATGTAGAGAAATCTTTCGCATTGCTGAGCGATTTTTTCGCAGCCGTACAAGAAGTGTTTCCGAACGCTTGGAGAGGCCATAAACCGAAAACATCTCGCCTGGTGCATGGCGCAGGCATCATTGCCATGGGCTATTTACTCGAATTCCTCTATGCCCGCACCGGCGCGGCAACTACCGAGGCATTTACCAAGCACTTGGAGGCTATCGCCGACCAGTGTTATTGGACGAGTGGCGTGTGGCCTTTCTCTAGCACCGACCAGCGCGAATGGAGTCGGATTCAGAATGTACCGGCCGACATCATGACCTTAGCTAGCTATCTGGTCGGCATTTCGAAACGACAGATTGGCAAATGACACGGAGCGCATCCATGTCGACACAGATGAGGAAACGGCAATGACCACACGAGCCCTGGTTCTCTTTTCCGGTGGGCAAGATTCGACAACGTGCTTGGCCTGGGCACTAGCGCGCTATGACCATGTGGAAACCATTGGCTTCCAGTACGGTCAGCGCCATTCTGTCGAACTCGATTGCCGGGCGACGATACTGGAAGAACTTCGAGCAATGTCGCCAACATGGGATAAACGCCTGGGAGAGGATCACCTTCTGGACCTCTCCTTGCTAGGACAGGTAAGCGATACCGCTCTCACTCAGAACAAGGCAATCGAATTCCAAAAGAATGGTCTTCCCAACACTTTCGTGCCGGGACGGAACCTCCTATTCTTCACATTCGCCGCAACCATCGCCTACCGCCGCGACCTAAAGGTCCTAGTCGGCGGGATGTGCGAAACCGATTATTCTGGCTACCCTGATTGCCGTGACAACACCTTAAAAGCACTCCAGGTTGCCCTGAGCCTTGGCCTTGAAGCTTCATTGGTTATCGAGACGCCGCTCATGTGGCTGGACAAGGCCGACACCTGGCGCATGGCAAAGGATCTGGGCGGAGATGCCTTGGTTCGGATGGTCGAGGAATGCACCCACACCTGCTACATAGGCGACCACACCACCCGCCACGCCTGGGGCTACGGTTGCGGCGAATGTCCGGCCTGCGAACTACGCCGCGTGGGCCATCGGAACTTCCTTGCCATCGCAGTCGGGGACCAGGCATGAACCTGGTTACCTTGACCGTCGGATCGACCACACTCGAATCCGCACGCAGCGTCACTATCCTCCCGGAAGGGCACCCCTGTCGCAACTTGCACGGACATAGCTTTCAGGTAACTGCATTTGCGGAGTTACCAGGCGACTACTCACCTTTTCCCGGCGGCGAAGTGGCCGCCTGCAGGGGAGAACTTGAGGCGACGGTGGCGCCCCTAAACTATCAACACCTCAACCAGGTGCTGGTCCAACCGACCGATGAAAACCTGGCCCGCTGGGTCAGGGAGCACTTGCGCTTGCCGAATGTCGACCGGATTGCTATTCAGAGTACGCCGCACCAGGGCGTAGATCTGGATCGGCACGGCATGGCGCATGTCTGGCGGCGCTACCGCCTGCAGGCCGCTCATCAGTTGCCCAACGTGCCCCCCGGCCACAAATGCGGCCGGATGCACGGCCATGGCTTCGAAATCATCGTTCATGCAAACCAGGATCTAGGCAGCCGCCATCTGAGCATCGACTACGACCATATCGATTGCATGTGGGCGCCGCTCCAAGCTGAACTGAATTATCACTGCCTCAACGATATCGAGGGATTGAGCAACCCTACCAGCGAACTAATTTCCTCCTGGTTATGGTCGCGTCTCAAGCAATCCCTGCCAGAGCTTTCCTGGATTACCGTCTTCGAAACCGGTTCCTGTGGCGCCAACTTCGACGGGAATAGCTACCGGATTTGGAAGGATTTCACACTGGATAGCGCGGTACAGGTAAAACGCGCCCCAGACAGCCATCACTTGTCCCGCCTCCACGGCCACACTTTCCTGCTGCGCCTGCATCTGCACGCCCCCCTCGATCAGATCATGGGCTGGACTATCGACTTCGGCGACGTAAAAGCAATATTCGATCCGATTTTCAAGCGACTGGATCACCACCCCCTGAATGATCTGGCCTGCCTCGCCGACAGCGACACGACCAGTCTGGCCCATTGGATCTACCGTACCGCCAAGCCACTCCTGCCGCAGTTGGCCCGGGTAGATCTTTACGAAACCCAGGGCTGCGGCGCCATCGTTGCGGAAAGTCTGGACTCCCCAGCTCTTCCTGTCTGACCCATGTCATACACAGTCAAGGAGATTTTCTACACCTTGCAAGGCGAGGGCCTGCAGGTGGGACGGCCGGCAATTTTTTGCCGTTTTTCCGGATGCAACCTCTGGTCCGGAAGGGAACAGGACCGGGCCATGGCCCAATGCCGCTTTTGCGATACGGACTTCGTCAGCACGGACGGCCCACTGGGCGGGAAATATGCCACCGCCGAGAGACTCGCTGAGCGCATTACCACCGCCTGGCCGACTGCCGATAAACGACATCGCTTCGTCGTACTCACTGGTGGGGAACCGCTATTGCAAGTCAATGATGCGCTGATTGACGCCCTCCACGCACGTGGCTTTGAAATTGCCGTGGAAACCAATGGATCACTGGCGGTACCTGAAAGCATCGACTGGATCTGCGTCAGTCCGAAGGCCGGTGTTCCGGTAGTGCAGAGGTGGGGGAACGAGTTGAAACTGGTGTTCCCGCAAACCGGACTCCCGCCCGACACGGTCGCCGACTGGGACTTCCAGCATTTCTTGCTGCAACCAATGGATGGCCCCCAACGCATCGACAACACCAGCGCGGCTATCGCCTATTGCGCCGCTCATCCACAGTGGCGCCTCTCCTTGCAGACGCACAAGATTATCGGGATACGCTAGGCCCTTGTCTTATGGCCGGTAGGATGAGCGTTCACCCCAGCAGCGGGGTCTGCGTACCTGCCCGCCGCAGGACAAAGTCTTCGATCGCCCGGACGATGCTGGTAAATCCCCTGCCAGCGGCGTACAGGATAGGTTTCTCACGCGGCCGGCATTGCTGGATGAACCCGGTGGCGGCATGCTTAGCCGAAGCGGTTGCGACCACGAAGATATCCGCGTTCTGAGCCATGCCCTTCAGCGCATTCGTACCCACTAGGTCATGTGAGACCGAAATTCTGATATCTGGCGCCATCTCCCGTAGTGCCAACTCGGCTTGGCGCGTAGCGGCCTCGGTCAGCGAATAGATGGCGATGTTCTTTCCCGCCAACGCGGCACGCAATTCGCCGAGCGTATCAAGATCGCCCGGTTCTGGAAGGACCTCGGCGGCGCAAGCCTCGTTCCAGCCGAGCGTACCAGCGAGTCGCCGGATTGCGAGAATTTGACCAGGCGTGAGATGGTTGCGCAGGGGAATGAGGCGGCCATGTACAGTTGACCAGAAGGCGTCCCGTTTGCCCGGGTCAGGTGCCGAATTGGCGATGGTTTCGTCGAGGACATCCAGCAACCAGTAAATACCCCGGGTGCCGACTCCCACTCCGGCAAGTTCAAGGCAGTCCTCCAGCAAGGCGCCGTATTGTGGGGCTGGCAACCCA
>CALJZP010000315.1 GCA_937983545.1 uncultured Azonexus sp. | reverse complement strand
CAGGCCGCTGGGCAGCAATCGCTCGGTGCATGTCGACGTGCGGGTCATTGCCGCGACCAACCGCGATCTTGAGGAAGACGTGCGCACCGGCCGCTTCCGGGAAGATCTCTACTACCGCTTGGCGACGATCGCCCTGCACGTGCCGCCGTTGCGCGAGCGCCCGATGGATTTGCCGCTGCTCGCCAGACGCCTGCTCGAATCGAGCAGCAAGGTATTGGACAAGCCGGTCGAGGGTTTCACCCAGGAGGCGCTGGCCTGCATCGCCGCTTACCGCTGGCCCGGAAACGTCCGCGAACTGCAGAACGAAATCCTGCGCATGGTGGCCCTGGCAACGACGCCGCAGCTCGGTGCCGACCTGTTGTCTACCCGGGTGTTGCGCACGCCGATCGGTGAGTTCGACGAAGCCCGGCCCAGCGACGACCTGGTCTGGGCGGCCGGCCTTACCGGCGGCCTCAAGGAACGCATGGATCAGCTGGAGAAACATGTTCTCAAGGAAGCCATGATTCGCCTGCGCTGGAACAAATCGCGGGTGGCCCGCGAACTCGGCCTGTCGCGGGTCGGGCTGCGCGCCAAGCTGGTGCGTCACGGACTGGAGCAGGCCGAATGAAGGTGCTGTGGCTGCAAAGCGGCGGCTGTGGCGGATGCACGCAGTCCATGCTGTGCTCCGATCCGCGCCCGCTGTTCGACGAATTGCGCGATGCCGGCATCGAGTTTCTCTGGCACCCGGCCCTGTCGCTGGAAAGCGGCGAAGAGGCGCTGGCCATTCTGGAAGATTGTGCCGAGGGTCGCCTGGCCTTCGATGCCTTGTGCGTCGAAGGCGCCATGCTGCGCGGCCCGAACGGTACCGGCAGGTTCCACTTGATGGCCGGCAGCGGCCGACCGCTGACCGAGTGGGTGGAACGGCTGGCCCAGCGGGCAAGCTGGGTGTTTGCGATCGGCTCGTGCACGGCCTACGGTGGTTTTTCGGCCAATACGCCGGGCAATCCGCTGGAAGCCTGCGGCCTGCAATTCGACGAGCAGACGCGGGGTGGTTTGCTGGGTGCTGATTTCCGCTCGCCGGAAGGCTTGCCGGTGGTCAATATCGCCGGCTGCCCGACGCATCCGGGCTGGGTGGTCGATACGCTGGAAAAGGCTGCCCTCGAAGGCCTGAAGCCGGAAGACCTCGATGAATTCGGAAGGCCGTTGCTCTATGCCGGCGGCCTGGTCCATCACGGCTGCGCCCGCAACGAGTATTACGAATTCAAGGCCAGCGCCGAAAAGCAGTCCGACCTCGGTTGCCTGATGGAAAACCTCGGTTGCAAAGGCACGCAGGCCCACGCCGATTGCAACATCCGCCCATGGAACGGTAGCGGCTCCTGCCTGCGCGGCGGTTTTGCCTGCATCGCCTGTACCGAGCCGGGCTTCGAGTCGCCCGGCCACGCCTTCCAGGAAACCCCCAAGCTGGCCGGCATCCCGATCGGCCTGCCGACCGACATGCCGAAAGCCTGGTTCGTGGCGCTCGCCGCGCTATCCAAATCGGCGACGCCGAAGCGTGTGCGCAACAATGCGGTGGCCGATCATCCGGTCATCCTGCCGGCCATTCGCAAGAAAGGGGGCGGCAAGTGACGCGTATTGTCGTCGGGCCATTCAACCGTGTCGAAGGCGATCTCGAAGTCAGCCTCGATATGGCCGATGGTCGGGTCAAGGCGGCCTACGTCAATTCCCCATTGTTCCGTGGTTTCGAGCAGATTCTGATCGGTCGGGCGCCGCTCGATGCGCTGGCCATCGTGCCGCGCATCTGCGGCATCTGCTCGGTCGCCCAGTCGGCGGCGGCGGCGGCGGCGCTGGCCGACGCCATGGGCATCGTGCCGACCCCGAACGGCGTGCTGGCGCGTCATCTGATACAGGCCACCGAAAACCTGGCCGATCACCTGACGCACTTCTACCTGTTCTTCATGCCCGATTTTTCCCGTCCGGCCTACGCCGGACGACCTTGGCACGACGCTGTGGCGCGGCGCTTCGCGGCGGTGCGGGGCGAAGCATCCGCCGACGTGCTGCCGGCCCGCGCCGGGTTTCTCAAGCTGATGGGTTTTCTGGCCGGTCGTTGGCCGCATACGCTGGCGATCCAGCCCGGCGGCAGCACCCGCGCCATGACAGCCGGCGAGCGTATCCGCCTGCTCGCCCAACTGCGGGAATTCCGCAGCTTCCTCGAAAAGCGCCTGTTCGGCGATACGCTGGCCAATGTGGCCCGATTATCCAGCAAGGCGCAGCTGTTGGCCTGGGCTGACGGTCGACCTGCCGACTTTCCTGTCTTTGTGGCAGCGGCAAGCGATCTCGGGCTAGACAAGCTGGGCCGAGCGAGCGACGCCTTCTTATCGTACGGCGCCTACGGGATATTTCCAGCCGGCACCTGGCGCGCCGGCGAGGCTGCCGCTTTCGACCCGCTGGCCATCGATGAGGACACCACCCATGCCTGGCTGGCACAGGGCAACCCCCGCCATCCGGAGCAGGGCGAAACCATCGTCGATGCGAACAAGGCCGCTGCCTACACCTGGTGCAAGGCGCCGCGCTATGCCCGACAAGCCTACGAAGTCGGGGCACTGGCGCGGCAGGTCATCGCTGGACAGCCCCTGATCCTCGACTGGGTGACGCGCGACGGCGGCAGCGTCATGGCCCGCGTCGTCGCCCGATTGCTTGAACTGGCGCTGATCGTGCCTGAAATGGAGCGCTGGGTGCAGGCATTGCAACCCGGCGAAGCCTTCTGCACCCACGGCGACATGCCCGACGAAGGCAGCGGAACCGGCCTCGTCGAAGCTGCCCGCGGCAGCCTCGGCCATTGGCTGAGCGTCAGGCGCGGCCGTATCGAGCGCTACCAGATCATCGCCCCGACCACCTGGAATTTCTCGCCGCGCGACGGCAACCAGCAGCCCGGCCCCCTGGAACAGGCATTGGTCGGCCTGCCTGCCGGCGATGGCGCCTTGCCAACAGTGCAACATGTCGTGCGCTCGTTCGACCCTTGCATGGTGTGTACGGTGCATTAGGGGTTCGAACCTCAATACCCAAAGCCCGTTAGGCGGGCTTGTTCCCTAGGCTGCGCCGCGGCGTCGTGTTGGCGTCTGGGTGATTCCGATGGATTGTGGCCGATCAAGGGGATCGGCCACTTACTTTCTGCGGAGCTCAGAGAGCGCTGATTTGATACCAGGGGATGGGCGAAATCAGGTTGTGATGGACCAAATCCCCTGAACGTTGCAGATCCTGAAGCGCACGGAGCAGCATTTGTTCCAGAACACGACCGAAGGCAACGTTGATGGGTACTGCTTCGATCCCCTCCGGCAGCGAGGTATTTCCGATGGCTGTAAATATCGCGTGCTTGATGGCGGTTCTGGTCACGGTCTTGCCATTGGCCGTGATGGTCACGGACATCTCGTAAGCATCCATGACGGTTGTGCCGACCAGCCCGAAGGTCAGCCCTGAGCCAAAACCCTTGGCGGCAGCCTGGCCTGTATCGGCAATATTGTTTACGACGACCTTGATTTCGCCTTCCTGGCCATTTTCGACAGGCGTCACGACACCGGTGCCACGCAGAATTCGCTCCGTATTGTCTCGAAGCGTCGAGTCAGCTCTGGGGAGCGGATCGCCATTGCGCTGGAATTGGACTGTGAGTTTGAGTTTCAGTGGCTCTGAACGCTTGTTCAGAGCCTCGTACGTGAGCTTGGGTTGGCCGGGGTCGACGAATGAGCGCGGGTTCACGCAGGCACTCAAGAGAAGAACGGACAGTCCGGCCGCAATGAGGCTCCGAATTTTCATACACACCTCCCTTTTGAACGATTTATTTTGTGGCGAGGCATTGTATCCATCGTTATACGATTTGGATATTTGGAGGCGTGTGTCGGGCGTGATGTATCAAGCCCATCGGGCATCTTGTTTTCGTTGTGACCTGCTGGTTGGGGGGCGCCGACTTTGCTATTCTCATTAATCGTTTCAGTCGGACATATTGGCAGGCATGGCACAGAAAGCGACTTACTACGATTTGTTGGGACTGGCTCCGGAGGCCGATCTGGAGAAGGTCGGCGCAGCCTACCTGCGGTTGTCGCGCGAATTGGCGGCGAGCGGGGGCGAGGATGCCGAGGTCAGGCTGCAGCAGCTCAAGCAGGCTTTCGACGTATTGTCCGACCCGGTGCGGCGAGCAGCCTACGATGACGGGCTGAGCGGCCAGAGCAACCTGAGTTTCCGTGGAGAGTTGCTGCTGCCGGGCCAAATCGCTCTGGGCGGAACGAGGCGCAACCCGGTGCGTGTGCTGCTGAGCATCATCGCGACGCTGATGATTGTCGGCCTGGTTATTCAGGTCGGGGTGATGTTCAACACCTACAAGCGGGTCAATGAAGTCTCGCTCCCCAACGCCACCGCTCCGGCTGCCGAAAAGGCCTATTTGCAGGACTTCTATCAAACCTACGGTATTCGGGCGGCCAGTCGCGAAGAGGCCGACTTGTTGTTGGCCGACATGCGGCGCAAGGAGGCTGCCGAGCGCGAACAGCAGAATCAGGAGCGACAGCGGGAAGAGCAGGAGCGCGCGCAGCGACGTTTCGAGGAAGAGTCCCGGCGCTTGGGCGCGCAAGTGACGGCAGCCAATCTGCACGCCGAAGAGGAGGCGCGCCGTGCCCGCGAGGAAGAGGAGCGGCGCAAGGAAGCCCAGGAGAAGGCCCAGCAGGATGCCGAACGGATGAAGCGCGAGGCGGAGATCGCCCGTTTTCGTTCCCGCTCGAGCTTGGGCAGCGAGTGAATCACGGCATGAAGGTGGCCGGCTTCCGGGGCGTACTGCTTGCAGGCCTCCTGTTGATCGGCCTGACGGGGTGCAAGCGTTACAGCGAACAGGATTTTGTCGGCCAATGGCAGTCGTCACGCGCGGTGACCCCGATTCACCTGGCGGCAAACGGTGAATGGGAAATCCGCAAAGACGACGGCACTGTCCTCCAGTATGGCATCTGGCGCTACGAGGACAAGAAATTGATCTGGAGCTTCAAGCAGGGTGATCGTGTCATCGACGATCCGACCGCCGTGCTGTCGGTCGACGCCGGCCAGTTCAGCATTCGCGAGCGGGACGGCACGACGACCGTCTTCCGGCGCTTGCCTTGAGCAGATGTCCGGCGCGAACCCCGCCGGGCGGCTAGAACGCGACGCTACCGTCGCACTTCAGTCTTCCGGATAGAGCAGATTTTGCGCGATTTCGAACAGTTCCCGTTCTTCGAAGCGGACATGGTCGTGCAACAGCGCTGCGAACGCTGAGATAGCCGTCGCATCGGTCGGGTCGGCCGTCAGGGTATGGTTCAACTCGCGGAGACGGGCATGCTCGTCGCGCGTGCGCTCGACGAGTTCGTTCTGGCCGACCGCCGCCAGACGCGAGAGCAGACCTGCTTCCTCGTCCTGAAAATGCGGCTCCAGCGCACGCGGAAAAGCATCGGCAATGGTTCGGGAGGCCTGTTCGATGGCTTCCGGAGAACCCGAGTCGGCAGCAAATCGTGCCAGCCTGGCCAGTTTGAGGGCGTGATGATGATCGCGCGAGTGTTGAATCAGGGCTGCGTGGCGTTTCATGGAGTACCTCCCGAGGCTTTGCGGCGTACCAGCGTCACCATGGTGGCGATGAAAATGAGCAGAACGAGCCCGTTGCTCAGCGCAGCGTACTGCCGGAGTATGAAATTGTCACTCAGGCCACCGAGAAGCCTTGTGGCGAGCGTTAAGTGCAGCAGCGCCAGCGGCAGGTAGAGTACCGGGTGATAGGGAATCCTGATCCGGGTGACGGCCGGCAAAATGATCGGTGCGTGGCCGAAAACCATCGCAAAGACGAAGCCGAGACTGATGGCGTGGAGGGCGGCATCCCGCCACGGGTGGGCTGGCGCGAATGCGCCGGCGAGTCCGAGCAGGCCGGAGACGGCCAGCCAGGCGTAGCCGGAGAGCAGGCAGCTGGCGATGAAGCGGGTCAGCCCTTCCGTGCCGATGTTGCGACGGGCGATGTCGTAGCGCAACAGCCACCCGGCCAGGGCGAGAAGTCCGCCGGCAAACAGCCGGTCGCTGCCGATTCCCGCTGCAACGACCAGGCAGCCGACGATGGCGATGAACAGCTGGCGGGCCATGGGCGGGGTCGGCAGAAAGCGGGTCAGTTCGAGTCGTTCACCGGCGATGGTGAGGATGAGAAAGAGTAGCCACCAGGGTAGCGCGGCGCCGATGTCGCCCGTGCCGGCCCAGAGCAGCTGGCCGACCAGCCAGCAGGCAGCGCCCAGGCCGAGCACGACGGTGAAGACGGCTTTCTGGCGCTGCCAGGCGATCCCGCTGGCGGCGATCAGCCCGAACGCGGCCAGTGTGCCGCAGGCCTGGCCGACGCTAAGGGGTGCCCCGGCGAGCAGGGCGATACCGCCCGAGCCGGCCGCCAGCGGTGCCAGATAGGCCCAGCGCTGACCGATGGCGACGGCGCGCTCCAGGCTGATGACGGTACCGAAGAAGGCGGCGATCATCAGCGGACCGTGCAGCCCGGCGGCGTGTGCGGCCGGTGCCGGAACGTTCCAGCCGAGCCGGGCGAGTCCGGCCAGCACCCCGCCGAGCAGGGACAGCATGCCGAAGAACAGCAGCGGCAGGCGGTGGCGCGGCGTCAGGTCGGCCATGCGCTAACCGGCATCGGCATCGCTCCAGCCGAGGCGGAGCCGGCACTGCTCGCTCATCATCGCCGGCGTCCACGGCGGCTCCCAGACCACCCGGATTTCAGCCTCCAGGCCAGCCGGCAGCACGCGTTCCAGTTCGGCATAGGCGTCGTCGACAATCATGCCGCCCATCGGGCAGGCCGGCGAGGTCATGGTCATGTCTATCCAGAGTTTGCCGTCCTCCAGGGCGATGCGGTAGACCAGGCCGAGGTCGACGATGCTGGCCCCGATCTCGGGGTCGGCCACATGGCGCAGGGCGTCGCGGATCACTTCGATATCGGGGGCTGCGGTCATCGGGGCGGGAAACGTTAGAATGCGATGCAGGCCATCCTAGCAGCGGCAAAGCGGCGGGTATTTAGCAGGGAGCAAATTTCCATGGAACGTTTCACTATTTCGCTCGACGAATCGCTGGCTCGCCAGTTCGACCAGCTGATTGCCGAGCGCGGCTACAGCAACCGTTCGGAAGCCGTGCGCGACCTGATCCGCGGCGCCATCGAGAGCGACCGCCAGCGCGAAACGCCGTCCGGCCACTGCGTCGCCAACCTCTCCTACGTCTACAACCACCACGAGCGCGAACTGGCCGAGCGTCTGACCGCTCTGCAGCACGACCACCACGACCTGACGGTGGCTGCCCTGCATAGCCATCTCGATCATGACAACTGTCTGGAGAGCGTGATCCTCAAGGGGGCGACGGCCGATGTCCGGCAATTCGCCGACGCGCTGATGGCCGAGCGCGGTGTCCGTCACGGCAAGCTCAACCTGGTCGCCTTGGAAGCCGAGCATCACCACGCCCACGACGAACACGGCGAAGCCCATGTCCACTACCGTCCCGCCCGCTGATCCGTTGCCCGAGTCGCCGTTGCCGCCGGGCGGCGAAACGGCGTGGATCGAAGTCATCCAGAAGATGGACGAGGTCTATAACGACCTCCTGCAGTACGAAGTCGCCCTCGAGGAGAAGAATGCCGCACTCGAAGAGTCGCACCAGTTCATCGAGAGCGTGCTGGCCTCGATGTCGGACATCCTGATCGTCTGCGACCGCAACGGCAGCATCGAGGAGGTCAATCCATCCCTGCGGCACATTTCTGGCAAGACGGCCGAGGAACTGGTCCATACGCCGCTCTTCGATCTCTTTGCCGATGACGGCGAGAAGGCCAAGGCGCGCGATGTGTTCACGCGTTATGCCCGGGAAGGGGTGCATGACTGCGAATTCTTCCTGCGCGCCGGCGACGGGTCGACCGTCCCGGTCTCGATGAACTGCACTCCGCGCGTGTCGCAGACCGGCAAGCTGATGGGCATGGTGGTCACCGGCCGACCGGTCGGCGAGCTGCGCCGGGCGTATTCCGCGTTGCGTCAGGCGCACGACGATCTGAAGCGCACGCAAGGCCAGTTGCTGCATGCCGAAAAAATGGTCTCGTTGGGGCGCCTGGTGGCCGGTGTCGCGCACGAACTGAACAACCCGATCAGTTTCGTGCTCGGCAACGTGCTGTCGCTCAAGCGTTACGCCAGCCGCCTGGAAAGCTACCTGGCTGCGGTGCATGGCAGCGATGCCGCCGAGGATGGCGCCCTGCGGTCGATGCGCGAGGAGTTGCGGATCGACCGCATCCTCGCCGACATGCCGCACCTGATCGACGGCATGATCGAAGGGGCGGAGCGCACGCGCGATATCGTCGATGCCCTGAAACGCTTCTCGGCGGTGGACAAGGCGACACCCGAACGGGTCAATCTCAACGACGTGGTCGAGCGTTCCGTGCGCTGGGTAGTGCAGAGCGCCTCGGCCAAGTTCGCCGTCGATATCGACCTGCCGCCCGAGCTGGTGTGTTCCGGTTCGTCCGGCCAGTTGCAGCAGGTGGTCATGAACCTCGTCCAGAACGCCTGCGACGCTACCGCCAAACAGCCGGAGCCGCGCCTGAAGATTTGCGGCGGCGTCGAGCAGGGGATGGCGGTCCTGCGCTTCATCGACAACGGTCCGGGCATTCCGGAAGAGCATCTGAACCGCCTGTTCGAACCTTTTTTCACCACCAAACCGGTGGGTCAGGGGACCGGACTGGGCCTGTCGATCAGCTACGGCATCGTCGATCGCCATGGTGGCAAGCTCAGTGTCAGCAATGCCGCTGCCGGCGGGGCGGAATTCGTCCTTGCACTTCCGGTGGATAGTCACTAACCATTTCGGCTTCCTGCGGGGGCGGTTAAAAAGTGTGAGATCAATACGAACAATGACTTATTGATCTGGCACGCTCCTTGTATGAAGATGTGCAAATCCTTCTTACGAGTTGCTCATGGATACGCTACCCACCGACTGGCTGTCATTGCTGATCCTGACCTTCGTGCTCGGCATGAAGCACGGCTTCGACGCCGACCATCTGGCAACCATTGATGGACTGACCCGCCATAACGCCCGCACCAGGCCGGGTATGGCACGTTATTGCGGTACCCTGTTCTCGCTTGGCCACGGCGCCGTGGTCATGGTCATCGCGCTTGGCGTATCGGCGCTGGCTGGCCAGTGGGAGGTGCCGGTCTGGTTCGGGACGCTGGGTGGCGTCATTTCCATCGGTTTCCTCGTGGCGCTGGGCAGCCTCAACCTGGCCGCCGTGCTCCGTGCCGAGCCCGACCAGATTGTCCAGCCGGTCGGCGTCAAGGGGCGTCTACTCGGCAGCCTGCGTCACGTTTCGCACCCCGGCCTGGTGGCGTTGGTCGGCGCGTTGTTCGCGCTGTCCTTCGACACCCTGTCGCAAGCGGCATTCTTCGCCCTGACCGCCACCCAATTCGGCGGCTGGCAGCATGCCCTGCTGCTCGCTGCGCTGTTCATGCTCGGCATGATGCTCACCGACGGCATCAACGGCCTGTGGATCGCCCGGCTGATTGCCCGTGCCGACCAGATCGCGTTGATCGCCTCGCGGGTCATGGGCCTTGTCGTGTCCGGCGTCAGCCTGCTGGTTGCTGCCTTTGGCGCCGCCAAGATGTTGTCGCCGGCTATCGATGCATGGAGCGAGGGCAAGGAGCTGATTTTCGGTTTCACGCTGGTGGCGATCATTGCCGTCAGCTTTGTGGTGGCTGTGCGCCTGACGCGTCGGCCGGTTCTGGTCTAGCCAAGATGGGAAGGGAGGCCGGGCAACCGGCTTTTTTCAGCGATGAATGTAAGAAAAAAATTAATTAGTTCATATATCCTGCTGGCGATGACTGGCGTCGGCGCTCACGAGTCCGCCGAGCTGTCTGCCGTCGAAGTGCGGGCCAAGGCCGAGAATCTCGAGGGCATCGCCACATCCGGCAGCGAGGGTCTGGTTTCCAGTCAGCGGCTGGCTGCCGTGCCCATCCTGCGCCCCGGCGAAGCGCTGGAGATGGTGCCCGGGTTGATCGTGACGCAGCATGCTGGCGACGGCAAGGCCAACCAATATTTCCTGCGCGGCTTCAACCTCGATCACGGCACCGATTTCGCCACCACGGTCGGCGGCGTGCCGGTCAACATGCCGACGCATGCCCACGGCCAAGGCTATACCGACCTCAACTTCCTGATCCCTGAACTGATCGAGCGTATCCGCTTCCGCAAGGGGCCGTACTTTGCCGAGGAAGGCGATTTCTCATCGGCCGGCGCGGCGCATATCGACTATTTCCGCCGCATGGATTTGTCACTGGCACAAGTCACGCTCGGCAAGAATGGTTACGGGCGCAGCCTGCTGGCCGGCTCGCCGGAATGGGGCGGCGGCAATCTGTTGTATGGCCTGGAGTTGTTCCACAACGACGGCCCCTGGGAGGTGCCCGAGAACTTCCGTAAATTCAATGGCGTCCTGCGCTACAGCCAAGGGACACGCAACGACGGGTTCTCGCTGACCGGCATGGCTTACCGGGGCAAATGGACGTCCACCGACCAGGTTGCCCAGCGTGCCATCGACAGCGGACTGGTTGGCCGCTTCGGCACGCTCGATCCGACCGCCGGCGGCGAAACCAGCCGCTACAGCCTGTCCGGCGAATGGGCCAAGCGCTGGGCCAATGCCCAGACCAAGGCCAACGTCTGGTGGCTGCAGTCCAGCCTCGATCTGTGGTCCAATTTCCAATACTGCCTCAATGACTACGCCACTAGCGGCACCTGCGATACCGGCGACCAGTTCAAGCAGCGTGAGCGGCGCCAGGCCGGCGGCTTTGCGGTATCGCATGCAATGTTCGACCGCTGGGGCGCTTTCGAGGTGGAAAATAGCATCGGCTTGCAGGGCCGGGCCGATCAACTCAATCCGGTCGGTCTTTATGCGACGTCGGCCCGACAGACCATCGGTACCGTGCGCGAGGACAAGGTGACCCAGCGCAGCCTGTCGCTGTGGGCGCAGAATCAGACACGATGGACCGAATGGTTCCGTTCGATCCAGGGCCTGCGCGCCGATGCCTTCGATTTCGAGGTCGATTCCAGTCTGGCAGCCAATTCCGGCAAGGCCAGCGACCAGATGGTGAC
>CALJZP010000314.1 GCA_937983545.1 uncultured Azonexus sp. | reverse complement strand
GGGATTACCGTTCATCTCGATGAAGGCCAGCGCATTTTGGCCAGCGCTGGCGACAAGCCGGTGCTGATGCTGCGCAATCACGGTCCGGTGGTGATCGGGGCGACCCTGGCGCAAGCATTCTCGTTGATGTGGCTGGTCAATCGTGCCTGCGAGATACAACTGGCCTCGCAGTCCATGGGGGCGGTGGTCGAGATTCCGGAACCGGTACTGAACAAGTGCGTGGCCGATTCCCTGAATTTCGATCCCAAATATGGTGCGGGGGAGGATGCCCTGGCAGCGATGACCCGGATCATTGACCGCATCGATCCCTCCTATCGGAATTGATCCGTCGCAGTCTGGCAGCCCGCTGAGGGCAGACGAGAGGGGGAGATTCACGTTAATATGTTAGTGAAATCGATGGCGTGGTAGTGCTGTCGCCCCTCTTTTCATTCAGGTTGCCCCATGAACTCCCTCGTTATTTTCTGCACCGCCGCGCTCGGCGCCTTGTTGTTTCTTCTTGGTTTGGCAGTGTCCATCCTGCGCTTCCGAGGCGGTGTGGGGGTGGGTGAGGCGCCGGAGCGCAACGCCCTGCTCAACAAGGTGATTCGGGCGCATGCCAATACCGCGGAGTTCGCTCCCTTTTTGGCTGTCCTGTTTCTCTATTTCGGCTGGCGCGGGCCGTCCGATCTGGTGCTCGGACTGATCGTCGCCGCCACGGCCTGCCGCTTCCTGCTCGTCATCGGCCTGGTCGCCTGGCCCCGTCTCGGCCGACCGAACCCGGCGCGCTTCATTGGCGCGCTTGGCACTTATCTCTGCGGCGCGGGGCTTTGCCTGGCCATGGTTGCAGGAGTCTAGGCATGGCTTTGCCGGCCGGCATGCGCGCGCTGGCGCATCGCAACTTCCGCCTGTATTTCGCCGGTCAGGCCGTTTCCATCCTGGGCTCGTGGATACAGCAGGTGGCCCTCGCCTGGCTGGTCTATCGCTTGACCGGGTCGGCCGCCTTGCTCGGCGCCACCGCTTTCTGCGGCTTGATCCCGCAGTTGCTGGTCGGGCCGCTGGCCGGCGCCTGGATCGACAGGCAGGACAAGAAAAAATGGCTGGTCGGCGTGCAGGCGCTGATGGCCGCGCAGGCATTCGTCCTCGCCGGGCTGACCTGGGCCGACTGGATCGGCACGCCCTTCATCGTGCTGATGGCCCTCTTGCTCGGCACCCTGAGCAGTTTCGACGCGCCGCTGCGCCAGTCCCTGATCGGCAGCTTCGTCGGTAGTCGTGAGGACCTGCCCAACGCGCTGGCCCTCAACGCCATGCTGTTCAATGCCGGGCGCTTCGTCGGGCCGCCCATCGCCGGCCTGTTGCTCGGCACGACGTCGGAGGCCTTCTGCTTCGCCATCAACGGCTTTTCGTTCCTGGCCCTGATCGCCGGCATCCTGCTGGTTCGGGGCACGCCGCCGCCGCGCGCCAAGGGCTCGATGGGCGAGGTGTTCAAGGAGGGGCTGCAGTACGCGTGGCAGACATGGAGCGTCCGTACCCTGATCCTGACGCTCATTGCCCTGAATCTGACAGCCTCGACCTACGCCGTGCTGCTACCGGTATTCGCCCGCGATGTCTTTGCCGGCGATGCGACGACCCTCGGCTGGCTGTGGGGGGCGGCCGGTTGCGGCGCCTTCCTGTCGACCATCTACCTGGCCACCCGCAAGGCAGTGCCGGCCGTGGTGTCGGCAATCGTGGCCGGCGTCGCGATCAGCATGGTATCGATGCTTGCCTTCGCGCTGACCGCCTGGCTGCCGCTGGCGCTGGCCGGCATGATCGGCCTCGGGTTCGGCATTTCGGTGTGCAATGTCGGCATCAACATGGTGTTGCAAAGCATTGCGCCGGAAACGCTGCGCGGGCGGATCGTGTCCTTCTTCACCTCGGCCCGCTTCGGTTTCGATGCGCTGGGCGGGCTGCTGGCCGGTTTCGTCGCTTCCTGGCTGGGGGCGGGGCACACGCTGTTGGTCGAAGGCGGCGCCCTGCTGCTGTTCGTCGTCTTCCTCTTTACCCGGCGACAGCGCCTGCTGGCCCAGGTCGCCAAGGCTCACGGAGATTCATCGCATGGACATTGAAATGATCGCCTCGCTCGGCCTCGGTAGCGCCGAACGACTCGCCGACGGTGCCCTGGCCGCCGCCAGCGAAGCCGGCGTCAAGATCTGCGTGGCCGTCGTCGACCGCGCCGGCTACCCGCTGGTCTTCAAGCGCCACCCAGGGGCGCCCTTCCACTCCATCGACATCGCGCTCGACAAGGCCTACACCGTGGTCAGCTTCGGCCCGGCCACGGCCAAGTGGGACGCCCGCCTGGCCAAAGGCTCGGACATGTTGCGCCACGGCCTGATGCAGCGCGACCGCTTCGTCGGCTTCGGCGGCGGCCTGCCGGTCAAGCACGACGGCGTGCTGGTCGGGGCAATCGGTATTTCCGGTGGCAGCGAGGCGCAGGACGTGGCGTTCGCCGAGGCGGCGCTGGCCGGACTGGCTGCCAGCGCTTGAGCGGTCAGCGTGCTGGCTTGGCCGGGCTGGCCGTGACTCGGTGGGTGGTACGCCTCAACGACGCGGGCCTTCAGGAATTCGCCTTGCCCTGACCGTCCGGTTCTTCGGCGAGCAACGGTGCGTCCTTCGATTCCGGCGGCGGAGCGCACTTCGACGAACCGCAGCCATTCCGCCTGCAACTTCCCGGTGCAGCAATGTCGACGCCGTCCTCGCTCATGTTCTTCAATATCTGATAAATGACCGCCACGCCGGCGACGAGCAGAACAAGGGCGACGATGACTGCGAACATGGGAAAAGCTCGAAGGAAGGGAGGGTCACCACTATACCGCGTCACCCTGCGGCTGCAATGAGGTGAAGCCTTGCCAACGCTCATGGGCTGGTTCGGCGGGTATCCGCGTGTTCCATGGGGGACCACCGGACGATTATCCATCTGCTCCGATCAAAACCATGTCATCCGGCGGAGATAATTAAATGATATAAATCGTTTACATTGATTGAAGCCAATCTACTGCAACTGAAGCTGCCAATTTCAGATATGGACAAGGGAAACAAGCAATCTGGCGCATGGGCGGTTATTTACTGCGCCGCAACCAATAAATTTCTGCTGGGAAAACGCTCGGCCAAGGTCAACAAGAGCGGCGCATGGAATTTGTTCGGAGGGCGCATCGATAGCGGCGAACAGCCCAAAGAGGCTCTGGCCAGGGAGCTCGGCGAGGAGGCGGGGCTAAGCATCAAGCCGCGCCACCTGACCAAACTGGATACGCTCACTCGGCGGCTTCGCTCGCGACAGGATGAGCGGGATTTGCATTACTTTGTCGTCAAGGCCGATCGGGAATTTACGCCGCGACTCAATCGCGAACACTGTGATTTCCGCTGGTTCAAGGCCAAGCAACTTCCCGCCAGATTCAATAGTCCGACTTCGCTTGCCATCAAAAAGGGCTTGCTCGAGAAGGCCGCGCGCCACTGAGGCAGGACGCACGGCTCATCCGCTTGGTCAGTTCATCGATCAGGGGTTCAGCAGTTTGTTGGTGGCTCGCAGGCGCTCGGCCATCAGGCGCATGACCTGAATGGCGAAATAGGGGGTTTGCTGTACCAGAAACTGAAAACGTTTTTCATCGACGGCCACGAACTCGCAATCGGTCTTGGCGATCACGCTAGCCGAATGCGGACCTGGCGACACCAGGCCCATTTCCCCGACGATGCCGCCATGCTGCAGGGTTTCGACGAGCCGGTTCTGGACAAACACTTCGGCAACGCCGGTTTCGAGCACATACATCCGATTGCCTTCGTCGCCTTCCCGGAAAAGCGCCTCTCCAGCCTGAATCGTGATTTTGGCGGTGTTGTGCGAAAAGAATTCGATGGGAATCATGTGAGGTGTCTCCTGGTTGGTTCGGCAAGGCAGCGCGGGCAAGCCGATGGGCTAGTGTCGGCGTACGAGCCAATTCAACAATGGCCGCCACTGGATGTCTACGGTCGTCGAGTTCTCGTCATTGTCGAAAAGCGTAATGCCCGTATCGGCGGCTTGCAGGTAGCGTTGAGATTGGGCAATGCAAGTGATCACGGGCAGGTCAAATTGCTGCAGAAACTCCCGCAATTGGGCATAGGCATGGGTGCGAACATCGACGCGCATTCCGACAACACCGATGTCGACCCGCTCCTTGCGGACGGCTTTGGTGGCTGCAAGCTCCGCGAAGAATTCCCTGGTCGCCAGCATGTCGAAACGTGATGGGGAAACCGGTACGACCACCTTGTCCACGGCATTCAGGGCTTCTTTCAGGCGTTTTCCATGCAAACCGGCGGGAGTGTCCAGAATGGCGAAGTTGCAATGCTTGGGTGGCAATTTGAAATCGTCCTCGGCAACTTCCCAGTGCCGAATGGGCGAAAGCTTGCTGGAGCGTGCATCCAGCCAGTGACGGCTGGACTGCTGCCGGTCCAGGTCGCCCAAGTAAACAATCTCGTCGTGTCGGGCAAACCAGCTGGCGATGTGAACGGATAGGGTTGATTTGCCGCATCCACCTTTGGGATTGGCCACCATGATTTTGCGCATCTGAATTGCTT
>CALJZP010000313.1 GCA_937983545.1 uncultured Azonexus sp. | reverse complement strand
CGAGGTTGCCGGTTCGTACGTTGTTGATGAGTTCGCTGACCGGCGTGAAATAGCCGACCAGCGTGAACCCCGTCCACAGCGAGAGCAGCAGCCAGAGCAGATGCTTGATCGCCCTGAGTCGCAGTTTGCGGGCGTTGAGCGGGCCGTTGTCCAGCTTGATGCGCGCGTTGCGATCGCCCTCGATCCAGTTTTCGATCCACATGAACAACTCGGTGTAGACCGTTTGCGGGCAGGCATAGCCGCAGAACAACCTTCCGGCAATGGCGGTGACGAGAAACAGCGCGTAGGCCGACACGATCAGGAGCGCGGCGAGGTAGATGACGTCCTGCGGCCAGAAGACCACCCCGAAGATGTAGAACTTGCGTTCGACCAAGTGGAGCAGGATGGCCTGGCGACCGTTCCATTCCAGCCACAAGCCGCCGTAGAAGACGATCTGGGTGAACAGGACGAGGGCGATCCGCCAGTTGTCGAAGGTGCCGCGGATGCCCTTGGCGTAGATCTTCTTGCGCTTTTCGTAAAGGGAGACTTTCACAGCGGTCTCCGCTTGCGTGGTGGCTTCTGGCTGGCTCATTGGTCCTCGTATGTCTGTGGTCGGGGTGGAAAGCGGGGTGGGGCTTTTGGCCGGCTTTCGCGTGGCTTCTTAACAAGATGCATGCCTGGTGTTTTTTGCCAGGGTAAGCATAAATAAATCAATGTGTTGTGTTTGTTCGGGGAGCGTGGGCTTGTATTGGGTGTGCTTTTTGTGTCAATAATGTCATTATTAAATGGCATTGGTGACATTATTGGCATGGCTGCCCAGGCGCTAAGCGAACTCATTTCCTTTCTCGACGGACTGCCGGAGCCGCGCATTGTGATGGGCACCGATTACCGCATTGTTGCCGCGAATGCCGCCTACATGCGTGAATTCGGGGCCGGCAAGCCGCTTCCCGGGCGCTTCTGTTATGAGGTGTCGCATCGTTTCGAGGTGCCGTGCGATCAGGCCGGAGAGTCTTGTCCGCTGCGCTTGAGTCTGGAAAGCGGCGATCCGCAGCGTGTCCTGCATTTGCATCACACGCCGCGCGGCGAGGAGCATGTCGCCGTCGAGACGACCCCCATCCGCGACGATCACGGGCGGATTGTCTATTTCGTCGAAACCATGCGCGTCGTGCGCCAGGCCAGCAGCAGGGCCGCTGCGCAAGGCCTGGTTGGGCGTTCGCCGGCTTTTGTCGGGATGCTGGAAAAGATCTTGCGGGTTGCCAATTCGAATGCGGCAGTCTTGCTGCTGGGCGAAACGGGGACCGGCAAGGAATTGGTGGCACGTGCCATTCACGAGGCCAGCGCGCGCGATGAGGGGCCGTTCGTGGCGGTCGATTGCGCCGGCATGACGGAAACGCTGTTCGAGAGCGAGCTGTTCGGCTACGAAAAGGGGGCTTTCACCGGTGCGATGACGCGGAAGCAAGGGCTGGTCGAGGCGGCGTCCGGCGGCACCCTGTTTCTGGACGAAATTGGCGAATTGCCGCTGTCGCTGCAGGTCAAGCTGCTGCGGTTGCTGGAAACGGGAACGTATCGCCGGGTGGGCGGTGTGGACTGGCTGCCGGTGGATTTTCGTTTGGTGACCGCCACACATCGCGACCTGCGGGCCATGGTGCAGGCGGAAACCTTTCGCCGCGATCTGTATTTTCGGATCAATACCTTTCCGATTCGCGCGCCCGCATTGCACGAGCGACGAGACGACATCCCGCTGCTGGCCGAATCCCTGCTTGAGCGCGTCGACAGAAAGTCCGGCCGGCGCATGTCGGCGGATGCCCTGGCCTGGCTGTCGGGGCGGCAATTTTCCGGCAACATCCGCGAACTGCGGAACCTGATCGAGCGCGCAAGCTTGCTTGCCGATGGCGAGGTGATCGACCGCGTGCATCTGATGGAGCTGGCCGACGACCTGCCGCCACCTGCGGCTCCGGTCGACGGCGGTTTCGTGATCAGCGAGCCGGTTGCCCTGGATGTGCTGGAGCGTCGCTACCTTGATTGGGTCCGGTCACGGTCGGACCATAACGCCGCGCTGTTGGCCGAGCGCCTGGGGATCAGCCAGCGGACGCTGTATCGGAAGCTCAGGGCGCTGCGCATGGAATGATCGCCGGAAGACTGAAGAGGCGGCCACCAGGCTTCGATGTCGCGGGTTGAGTGCCAGCTGGGTGCATGAATCGGCGGCTCGGCGAGTGATTTCCCTTGCCCCTCCCCGCGATGCGCGTTCGGAGCGATTGTTTTGCGATCACCGGCTTGGTAATGGGCCGCTTGCCGGCGGCCGGGATGTGGTGTCGATTTTTGTGCTTTTCTGTAGCAGGAAGAGCGGGGTGATCTAAAAAATCATGTTTTTGATTTTCGTTGATACGCCAATGGCATGTATTTATTTGTGTTTATTCAATGGATTACGGATTATTTGTGAATAAATGACTCGCTTGTTTTGTGGGTTTTATTGATTGTTTTGTGTGATTTTATTCTTTGCTAAATATTTGGCATTTATTGTGCCCGGTTCGCTATCTTTTGAGGTGGTGTGATAAATCGGACTTCTCCCATCTGGTGCGACTTTTTGCTGGCGCTCGGAATGCGAAAGGCCAAAAATATTGGCCGGTGCGTGATTTATTTCTCGGTTGGTTTTACGAATTCTTACAATCACATAGCACCTGCTACCTATAATTGCAGGCATCAAG
Organism: uncultured Azonexus sp.; assembly: GCA_937983545.1. Classification (GTDB taxonomy): domain Bacteria; phylum Pseudomonadota; class Gammaproteobacteria; order Burkholderiales; family Rhodocyclaceae; genus Azonexus. The sequence continues at coordinate 10,216 of CALJZP010000313.1, read as the reverse complement.
TTTGCGTGGCGATCGCTTTAGGGTCATTTTTTTCTGCTCGGTGGCGCCACAATCAGCTTCAACTTTCTGGTTGCCTTTCATGAACAACAAAGCCATTGCTGCCCTTTGTATGCTTTCCGCCGTGCCGGCGATTGCCCAGGTGCCTTCGTCGTCAGCGCCGGTGCAGGCGACGCTGAAGGACGTGGCGCAACGCGCAGTCATCAACAGCCCGGAGGTGACTTCCAAGTGGCACAACTATCGGGCTGCCGAAGAGGAAATCGGCGTGGCTCGCGGCGGCTATCTCCCGCGTATCGATCTGACCGCCGGTTCAGGGCGCGAGAGTCTGCGTACGCCATCGGCAGCGGAGCGAGACTATAACCGTACCGGTTATGTGCTCAGTCTGAATCAGATGCTTTTCGACGGGTTTGCGACGCGCAGCGAGGTGCGCCGCCTCGACAAGGCCAGGCTGGTTCGCTACTACGAACTGCTCGATGCTTCCGAGAATGTGGCGCTCGAAGCGTCTCGCGCCTACATCGATGTGCTGCGCTACCGGCATCTCGTCGATCTTGCCAAGGACAACTATGTCCAGCACAAGGCCACCCACGATCAGATTCAGCGTCGTGTGCAGAGCGGCGTCGGGCGTCGCGTGGATCTTGAGCAGGCGGGCAGCCGTCTGGCCCTGGCTGAAATCAATCTGGTTACCGAGAACGCCAATCTGCACGATGTTTCGGCGCGCTATCAGCGTCTCGTCGGCGCCCAGCCCGCCGGTGCGATCGTCGCCCCGACGCAGGTCAATGGAGCCTTCCCGGCGCAGGCCAAGGCTGCGCTTGACACGCTGCATCGCAATAACCCTGCCCTGCTGGCAGCCAGCGAAAACATCGAAGCCAGCCAGTATGAAATCGACGCGCGTCGTGCAGCTTATTCGCCCAAGCTCGATTTCCGGGCGCGCACCGACCAGACGCGTAACTATCTCGGGGATACCGGTCAGCGCGACTACAACGTGGCCGAACTGGTGGTCAGCTGGAATTTGTTCAATGGCGGCTCCGATCGCGCCCGCGAAAAGCAGACCATCGAAAAGAAAAACCTGGCGTTCGACATGCGCGAGAAGGCTTGCCGCGACACCCGCCAGACGCTCCTCATCGCTTATAACGATGTGCTGCGCCTGAAGGAACAATCGGCCCATCATGCACGCCAGGTCTCGATGCTTGAGAAGACCCGCGATGCTTATCGCGACCAGTTCAATGTCGGGCAACGCACCCTGCTGGACTTGCTTGATACCGAAAACGAACTGCTGTCGGCGCGTCGCTCGGCCGTCAATGCCGATAGCGATCTGACCCTGGCCTATTTGCGGACGTATGCCGGCATGGGCACGCTGCTTCAGTACCTGGGCCTGCAACGTCTCGACGCCAGGACGCCGGAAGCGGGCGAGCTGGCCGAAGTCGATCCGGCGCTGCTCTGCCCGACGGATCCGATTGCGCTCGATGTGACTGATCGCGAAGCGCTCGACGCCAGGGCGGCAGCGATGAATGCGACGCGTCCACTGCTTGTCTCCGCGCCGGCTCCGGTTGTGGTTGCCGGTCCGGATGCCGAGATTGAAAGCCGTGTCAGATCCTGGGCGGCCGCGTGGTCGGCGCGTGATTATTCGGCCTATTCGGGCTTCTACGCGCCGAGCTTCACGCCGGATGGTGGCTTGTCTCGCGAGGATTGGGCGCAGTTGCGGCGTAGCCGGATTTCAACCCGTGCCGACATCAGCGTCGAGATTCAGGACCTCAAGGTGCGCATGGATGGCAATGATCGCGCCTTTGCCGAATTCCGCCAGGTCTATAGTTCGAATGCCTTCCGCGATACGACCCAGAAGACGTTGGAAATGATCCGTGTCGGTGGAAAGTGGCTGATCAACCGCGAAAGCTCGGTGCCTTGCGTCGGCAATACGGTTGGCGGCTGCAAGCCTGTACGCTGACGATAGGCAGGGCCGCCAGCAGTCGGCGGTCCGAAAGTTAAAAGGCCATGCGTTTGCGCATGGCCTTTTGCATTCCCGATGCGCCTTATTTCGCCAACTGCGGATTCAGTGTGTAGGTACCGGTCAGGCTGGCTTCGGCAAGAATGTGCCCCTGCATGGCGGCGCGCACTTCCGGGCCACCGAACCGGCCATCGACGGGGAGTTTTTCCAAGTCCAGAGCAAAGACGGTAAAGACGTAGCGGTGGACGATCTCGTCGTTCCACGGAGGGCATGGGCCGTCGTAACCGTAGTAGTCGCCGCGCATGTCGTTGTCGCCGGCAAACCAGTCGGTGTAGTTGTTGATCCCCTGGCGTGCGCCGTGGGCGGCCAGGGGGCCCGGTTTGCCGCGCGGGCTGACCTCGTTGCTGAACTCGCCTTCCTTCAGCGAGGTGACGGAGGCGGGAAGGTCGACAAGTACCCAGTGAAAGAAATCGACGCGCGGCAACGAAGCCGGCACGGTGCGTCCTTCCTGGTTCACGTCGTCACCCTTGCTCGGAACGTCGGGGTCATGGCAGATCACCACATACGATCGGGTCCCGGCCGGCGGGTCGTTCCAGGTCAATTGCGGGTTGGCGTTGCGGCCGAGGCAGACGTGGTGCGCCGGGTCGGGCGTACAGAAGGCAAAGTCGCCCGGGATTTTTTGGCCATCTGAAAAACTGGTGCTGCTCAGTTTCATCGTCGAAGTCTCCTGATTAGACGGCCGTGCGTCTTTTGAAGTCGCGAAGCCGGAAGCCGAGAAGCCATAGTGTAGCGAAATAAGCGCCACCGCCAAGCGGTACGAGCCATGCGAGATGGATGCCCCGTGCCATGAAGGTGGCCTCCAGCCAGCCGGTTTCGCTGCCCATGGCAAACCAGAGTGCGCCGGCCATGACCGCCAGCGCAAGTGTCAGTTTGAGCAGAAAGCCGGTCCATCCCGGTTGGGGGCGGTAAATATTCAGGCGGCGCAAGCCGCGATAGAGCATGCCGGCGTTGAGGCAGGCGGCCAGCCCAATGGACAAGGCCAGTCCGGCGTGCCCGATCCAGCCGATGAAGGCGATATTCATGATCTGGGTGGCGGCGAGCGAGATCAGCGCAATGCGTACCGGGGTCTTGACGTTTTGCTGGGCATAAAAGCCGGGTGCCAGAACCTTGACCAGGATCAGTCCGGTCAGGCCGACGGTGTAGGCGACCAGGGCTTCGCGGGTTCGGAAAACGTCCTCGGCAGAGAATGCACCGTGAAAAAACAGGGTTGCGATCAGGGGGACGGCCAGGATGGCCAGCCCAACGGCGGCCGGGGCAGCCAGCAGCAGGGTGAGGCGCAATCCCCAGTCGAGCAGGCGGGAGTATTCCGCATGGTTGCCGCTGGCATGGCAACGAGACAGCGAAGGCAGCAGAATCGTGCCGAGTGCGGCGCCGAGCATGCCGGAGGGAAACTCCATCAGGCGGTCGGCGTAATACAGCCACGAAACGCTGCCCGTCTTCAAGAAGGAGGCAAAGACCGTATTGATCAGCAGGCTGATCTGGGACACCGAAACCCCAATCAGCGCCGGACCCATCAACATGGCGATGCGCCGTACGCCGGGGTCGGCCCAGGCGGCGCGCCAGTTCAGCGTTGGCCGTGGCAGCATGGCGATCTTTTTCAGCGCCGGAATCTGGATTGCCATCTGCAACAGACCGCCAATGAAGACGGCCCAGGCCAGCGCCAGAACGGGCGGATCGAAGTAGGGCGCGGCAAACAGGGCCATGGCAATGAACGAGATGTTCAGCAGCACGGGAGTGAAGGCGGGCAGTGCGAAGCGGCTCCAGCTGTTGAGCAGCCCGCCCGCCAGCGCCACGAGCGACATGAAGAAGATATAGGGGAAGGTGATGCGGGTCAGCGTGACGGTCAGCTCGAATTTGCCGGCGTCGGCACTGAAGCCGGGGGCTGAAATCCAGACCAGCAGCGGCGCGGCGGCGATGCCGACAGCCGTGATGGCGAACAGCAGCATCGACAGCAGGCTGGCGACATGGTCGACCAGCGTGCGCGTGTCCTCCAGGCTCCGCTTGTTCTTGTATTCCCCCAGTATGGGGACGAACGCCTGGGAAAACGCGCCTTCGGCGAACATGCGGCGGAGCAGGTTGGGCAGCTTGAAGGCAACGAAAAACGCGTCGGTTGCCAGTCCGGCACCAAATGCGCGAGCGATGACGAAATCGCGAACAAAGCCGAGAATTCTTGATAGCAGGGTCATTCCGCTGACCGTGGCCAGTGCGCGAAGCAGATTCATTGGTTGGTGACGTTGCCTGAACGTGGGCGAAAAAGCTATAATTCTACGCTCTGCTTTTTCGGAAGCGGCGAAAGCTTGATGTTTCAGGGCTTTCGGCAAGCGTGCCGTTGTAGCTCAGTTGGTAGAGCAACTGATTCGTAATCAGTAGGTCGAGTGTTCGATTCACTTCAACGGCACCAGTAATTCCATGCACTTGGGCTAACTCCTGCGGAGTTGGCCTTTTTGCGTTCATCTGCGTGGTTCCGCTGTTTCTGGCGCGGTTGGCTCGAAAGCCTTCTTTCGTGAAAGATGTTGGGCGGCACCATGCAATAAACGAAGTAAAGGATTGGCGATGACTACTCCCAAGGTTCTTGATCACTTGAAAAAGCACGGGCAGTTGCTCGACCTCGAAATCGCAAATGCGATCAAGATTCCCCTTGAGGAAGTGCGTGCCGCACTCTCCGAGCTTTCCGCCCAACAGGAAATCTCCATGTGCAGCGTGACCAGCTTCAAGAACGGCAAGCCTGTCGAGGCTATCCAGTGCCGTATTTTCGGCTACTTCCCCAAGCCGGCCCCGGGGCGCAAGCCGGCCAGCAAGCCGGCCGAATAGTCGTTTCGGTTTTTTGGGGGGGCTTCCCCCATTGAGGGATGCGGGTCAGTTGCAACAGGCCAGATCGCTGTTGATCTCGACCCTGTTTCTTCCGGCGCGTTTTGCCGCGTACAGCCCTGCGTCGGCAAAGCGCAGGAGTTGCTGCGGGGCTTTGTCGGCGCGCGGGTGGATGCTGGCGACACCAAAACTGCAGGATAGCTGGCCGCCAATGCCGCGTTCGTGCGGAATGCAGAGCTCACGGGCCGATTGTCGCATGCGCTCGGCTACCGCATAAGCGCCGTCGGCGTCCGTGCCGGGCAGGATGGCGACAAATTCCTCTCCTCCGTAACGGGCAACGCTGTCTTCCACACGGAAAAGCGATTCGCTCAGCGTGCTGGCAACAGCCTTGAGGCACGCATCCCCGGCTTGATGTCCATAAATGTCGTTGAATTGCTTGAAGAAGTCGACGTCGCTGAGGACGATGCTGAGCGGCATTTCAGTGCGCAGGCAACGCTTCCATTCGACAGCCAGTGTGTCGTCGAAATAGCGTCGATTGGGAATCCCGGTCAGGCTGTCCAGGGTCGCGATATCCTTGAGTTGGCGATGGACGTCGCATATTTCCCGCTGGCGGGCAGCGATGCGCAGCATGGCGCGAACCTTGGCGAGAAGCACGACTTCAGAGACCGGCTTGCAGATGAAGTCGTCGCCGCCAGCCAGAATTCCCTGTGCCAGCAGATTTTCATCGTTCACCGATGAGAGAAATATGATCGGTGTCCACGGGGTGTAAGCCGCGTTGCTGCTGCTCTGTTCCCAGCTGCGGATGGCACGCGTCAGCGAGATTCCGTCGATTCCTTTTTGTGCGCTGTCGAGCAAAATCATGCTCGGATAGGCTTCGCGCACGATCTGCAATGCCTGCTCGGCGTCTCCTGCGGCGATGACTTTGATGTCCGGTAGTTGATTCAGGCATTCGCAAATTTGCGCGCGATCAGCCAGCGATGGATCGATGACCAGTACGGTGGCGTGGCTGGCGCGTGCGAAGAGGCGATCAGGCATGTTCGGAAGGCGGACTGCAGATGGTCACTCGCTCATCATAGCACCGGACCCGGTGCGGGGATTTTTCTTTCGCCCATCCCGGAGTAATATGTCCGTTTTTACCATACGGTACCGTCTGGAATGGCGGCCGATAACTCAGAGGAGAGCGGCAAATGCAGATCAAGGATAAGGTTTTCCTGGTAACCGGCGGCGGTTCGGGTTTGGGGGCTGCGACTGCGGCCGCGCTGATTGAGGCGGGGGCCAAAGTGGTTTTGGCCGATCTCAACCGCGAGGCCGGTGAAAAACTGGCCGGCGAGTTGGGGGGCAATGCGCTGTTTGTCGAGACAGATGTGGCTAGCGAGCCGTCTGCTGTCAATGCCGTGAATTCCGCTGTGGCCAAGTTTGGTGCCTTGCATGGCCTGGTGAACTGTGCCGGTGTGGCTCCGGCCGAAAAAGTTGTTGGCAAGGAAGGTCCGCACAAGCTGGAAAGCTTTGCGCGCACTATCAATATCAATCTGGTGGGAACCTTCAACATGCTCCGCCTTGCCGCCGAAGCGATGCTCAAGAATGAGCCGGACGCGGGCGCAGAGCGCGGTGTGATCATCAATACGGCCTCCGTCGCTGCCTTCGAGGGGCAGCTCGGCCAGGCTGCCTATGCCGCTTCCAAAGGCGGGATTGTTGCCCTGACACTGCCGGTGGCGCGCGAACTGGCGCGCAGCGGTATCCGCTGTCTGACCATCGCCCCGGGCATCATGGAGACGCCGATGCTGCTTGGTATGCCGGCAGAAGTGCAGGATGCGCTGAACAAGATGGTTCCATTCCCGACCCGTATGGGGAAGCCGGCGGAGTACGCCGCGCTGGTCAAGCACATTGCCGAAAATGCTTATCTCAATGGCGAGGTCATTCGTCTGGACGGCGCCATCCGGATGGGGGCCAAATAATCTATACTTCGGCTCCGCCCTTGATTCAAAAGGCACTTCGGTGCCTTTTTTGGTTTTTATGTCCCCGAGTTCGTGCTACCACTGCGGTCTACCCATTCCCGATGACATCGATCTGTCCGTCAAGATAACGGGAGAAGCGCGAGCAGTCTGTTGCTATGGTTGCCAGGCAGTGGCGCAGTCGATCGTCGACAACGGCCTCGAGGACTACTATCGCAGTCGCGATGCGCTTCCGGAGTCGCCGCGCGAGGCGATGCCCGCTGTGCTGGATCAATTGGCGTTGTACGACCATGTCGAGTTCCAGAAGAGCTTCGTCAAGGAGCTTGCCAAAGGGGAGCGCGAAGCATCGCTGTTGCTTGAGGGGATTACCTGTGCCGCCTGCATCTGGTTGAACGAGCAGCATGTCGGTCGATTGCCGGGCGTGACTGCCGTCGACATCAACTATGCGACGCGGCGTGCGCGGGTGCGCTGGGACGATTCACGCATCAAACTTTCCGATATTCTCGCCGCGGTTGCAGCCATCGGTTACCGCGCGTATCCCTACGATGCCGCGAAGAATGAGGAGATATCCCGCAGGGAGCGTCGCGATGCCCTGTGGCGCCTGTGGGTCGCCGGTTTCGGTATGATGCAGGTGATGATGTATGCCTATCCGGTGTATATCGCCGATGGCGACATGGCGCCCGATATCGAGAGCTTGATGCGTTGGGCCAGTTTGTTGCTGACGCTGCCCGTCATCTTCTATTCATCGGCGCCTTTCTTCCGGAACGCCTGGAGGGATATCAAGCTGCGCCGGGTGGGTATGGATGTGCCGGTGGCGCTCGGTGTGGGGGCGGCCTTTCTGGCAAGCTGCTGGGCAACCTTTGTCCAGGGGGGCGAAGTTTATTTCGATTCGGTCACCATGTTCGTATTCTTCCTGCTTGGTGGGCGCTTTCTTGAGATGGCGGCGCGCCAGAAAGCGGTTGGCGTGACCGAGGCCTTGGCCAAGCTGTTGCCTGCCTTTGCGGAAAAGATGCAGGGCTTCCCGGCGGATCGTTCGGTTGAGCAGTGCGTGGTTGCCGACTTGAAAGCCGGTGACCATGTGCTGGTGCGGGCCGGCGACATCGTTCCCGCCGACGGCCGGGTGATCGAGGGGCGGAGCTGTGCCAACGAGGCGCTCCTGACGGGCGAGAGCAAGCCGGTGACGAAAATGCCCGGCGATCTGGTGACCGGCGGTTCGATCAATGCCGAAAGCCCCTTGGTGGTCCGCGTCGAGCAGGTGGGCGAGGGAACTCGCCTTTCCGCCATCATCCAGCTGATGGAACGCGCGGCTGCGGAAAAGCCCAAAATCGTGGAGATGGCAGATCGTGTAGCCAGTTATTTCGTTGCCGCGCTGTTGGCTGTTGCCATACTGGTGGCGATTGCCTGGTATGTGATTGATCCGTCGCGTGCATTGTGGATCACTGTTTCGGTGCTGGTTGTGACATGTCCCTGTGCCTTGTCGCTGGCGACGCCGATTGCACTGACGGTCGCTGCCGGGGCGCTGGCCAAGGACGGCTTGCTGGTGACGCGCGGGCATGCCATCGAAACGCTGGCCCGGGCGACTCACTTTGTATTCGACAAAACGGGGACGCTAACGACCGGCAGGATGCATCTGATGGACGTTTTGCCGACCGCGGAGCTTGGTCGGGAAGAGTGCCTTGCGTTGGCTGCGGCACTTGAGCATGCCTCGGAGCATCCGCTGGCTACGGCGCTGAAGTCTGCTTCAGGGGCGGCACCAAGGGCAACGCTAAATGCCCGGAGCGAGCCGGGCCAGGGCATGGAGGCTGAGGTGGGTGGCAGGCGTTACCGGATCGGGCGACCAGATTACGCTTTGGCGCTTTCGGGCGCCCATTTGCCCGATACGGTTGGCGATTGGTTGCTGAGTGGCGACACTGTCGTTGTCCTTGGTGGCGAGACGGGGTGCCTTGCCTTGTTCCGCATTGGTGATGAATTGCGTCCCGAGTCGGTGCGCCTGGTGGCCGAATTGCGTGGACTTGGTAAGCATATCGTTCTACTGACCGGGGATGCACAAAGTGTGGCGCTCCGTATAGCGGCTGCGTTGGGGATCGATGATGTGCGTGCCGGTGTGACGCCGCAAGGCAAGCACGATTGCGTCAAGGCCTTGCAGGCGCAAGGTGCCGTGGTGGCGATGGTCGGTGATGGCGTGAATGACGCCCCGGTGCTTGCACAGGCGCAGGTTTCCGTGGCCATGGGCGGGGGGGCTCAGTTGGCGCGTACGCAGTCCGATTTCGTTCTGCTCTCGGAAAATCTCGATCACCTGCGCCATGGTTTGCGACGTGCGCAACGCAGTCTTGTAATCATTCGGCAGAATCTCTGGTGGTCATTCGCGTACAATTTCGTGGCCTTGCCCTTGGCTATCGCCGGATATGTAACTCCCTGGCTGGCGGGTATCGGCATGTCGGCCAGCTCCCTGCTGGTCGTTCTCAATTCTCTGCGCATTCAGCGCCAGGAGGCTGACGACTGATGGAGAGCGTTTATCTGTTGATTCCGGTGTCAGTGCTTCTCGTTTTCGGGATTGCGCTTGCTTTTTGGTGGTCGGTGCGCAGCGGCCAATTCGATGATCTGGAAGGGCCTGGCTTCAGAGTGTTGATGGATGACAATCCGCCTCAGTCCTCCGTTGAAGAGACGAAATCAGAGAAAACAGAGAAAGTTTGACCTGTGTCAACGTGCAATTTGCGCCAAAAGCCATAATGCGCTCATCGCAGAACTGATGTTCTGCAGCTATTCTCTGTTGGGGTTGGGGTGCGTTACGACGCACCCTTTTTTTGTCTACGCTTAGCCCCGAATTGCAAGGCCTGCCTAGGTAATTGGGACTAATTTGACTTAGATAATCGGTAGGTTGATCTAGGTCAAAACACCGTCACTCAACTAGAATACCATCCGTTTCTATGTGCCCCCTTGGTCTCAGGGAGGTGGGCATCCCGTTTTTTATTAACGAGAGGTGGGTTCATGTCTGGAACGCAAACCACATATAACGATAAGGTCGTACGGCAGTTTGCCGTCATGACCGTCATTTGGGGCATCGTCGGTATGCTTGTCGGTGTCATCATCGCGGCTCAGCTAGTCTGGCCGGAACTTAACTTCGGGCCTTGGCTGCACTTCGGTCGCCTGCGTCCGTTGCACACCAACGCGGTTATTTTTGCGTTTGGTGGCTGCGCTTTGTTTGCAACGTCTTACTGGTGCGTTCAGCGCACCGGGCATACCCGTTTGTGGGGTGGTCCGCTGATTCCCTTTACTTTCTGGGGTTGGCAACTGGTCATTCTTCTGGCCGCCGTCTCTCTGCCGCTGGGTCTGACGACTGGTAAGGAGTATGCCGAGCTGGAATGGCCGATTGATATCCTGATCACCTTGGTCTGGGTGGCTTATGCGATCGTCTTTTTCGGTACGATCGCTGTTCGCAAGGTTTCTCACATCTATG
>CALJZP010000312.1 GCA_937983545.1 uncultured Azonexus sp. | reverse complement strand
TGTTGGCATCCAGCGAGGCGGACGGCAGCATGCCGATCGAGCCGGTCAGCATGGAAGCTTCGTCGGACAGGATGTCGCCGAACATGTTGCCGGTGACCATCACGTCGAATTGCTTCGGGGCACGCACCAGTTGCATCGCCGCGTTGTCGACCAGCATGTGGCTGAGTTCGACATCCGGATAGTCCTTGCTGACTTCGATCATCACGTCGCGCCAGAGCTGCGTGGTTTCCAGCACGTTCATCTTGTCCACCGAGCACAGCTTCTTGTTGCGCTTCTGGGCGGCCTGGAAGGCCACATGGCCGATACGGCGCACTTCGGACTCGCTGTACACCATGGTGTTGAAGCCGACGCGCTCGCCGTTTTCCTCACGAATGCCGCGCGGCTGGCCGAAATAGATATCGCCGGTCAGTTCGCGGACGATCAGGATGTCCAAGCCGGCAACGACTTCCGGCTTCAGGGTCGAGGCATTGGCCAGTTCGGGATAGAGGATTGCCGGGCGCAGGTTGGCGAACAGGGCCAGGTCCTTGCGAATACCGAGCAGACCGCGCTCTGGACGGAGTTCGCGTGCCAGCACGTCCCATTTCGGGCCACCGACAGCACCGAGCAGGATGGCATCGGCTTCAGCCGCCAGTTTTTTCGTTGCGTCGGGATAAGGGGTACCGGTTGCATCCACCGCACCGCCGCCAATCAGTCCTTCTTCGAGTTCGAACTTGAGATCCAGCGCCTTCAGGACACGAACGGCTTCCGCCATGATCTCCGGACCGATGCCGTCACCCGGCAAAACACAAATCTTCATCTCTCTTCCTTATCAGGAGAACAGCCACGGCTGTTCGACACGGCGCTTGGCCTCGAATTCACGAATCTTTTCGGCATGCCGCAGGGTCAAGCCGATATCGTCCCAGCCATTCAACAGGCATTCCTTGCGGAAGGCGTCGATCTGGAAAGAAATGCCGTGGCCATCCGGACGAACCACCGCCTGAGCAGGCAGATCGACCACCAGCTTGTAGCCCGGCGTTGCCTCGACTTGCTGGACCAGCATTTCTATTTCCGGAGATGGCAGCACGATGGGCAGGATGCCGTTCTTGAAGCAGTTATTGAAGAAGATGTCGGCGAACGACTCGGCGACGATGGCCTTGAACCCATAGTCGAGCAAGGCCCAGGGCGCATGCTCGCGCGAACTGCCGCAGCCGAAGTTGGCGCGGGTGAGCAAGATCTCGGCACCTTGATAACGCGGCTGGTTCAAGACGAAATTCGGATTTTTCGGCCGCTGCGAATTGTCTTGCCCCGGCTGGCCGACATCCATGTAACGCCACTCGTCGAAGGCATTCGGGCCGAAGCCGGAACGCTTGATCGACTTGAGAAACTGCTTCGGAATGATCGCATCCGTATCGACGTTGCTGCGGTCGAGCGGCGCCACCAGGCCTTCCAAACGAACAAACTTATCCATTAATCCACCACCTTCTGTACGGCTTCGCCACCTTTCTTGAGGGCGCCGCCAACGGCTTCACCCGTCTTCTGCAAGGCCTCGCCAACTGCCTCTCCGCCCTTGTGCAGGGCTTCACCAGTCTTTTCGGCACCGATCGCGACATCCTTCTTGACGCCTTGCGCCGTGTTGCAGGCAGCCGACACCGCTACCAGCATTGCAATCAGCAAGAAACGCATGGAGTTCATCTCTTACAGGACCTCGCGAACATCGGCAAAACGACCGGCAATCGCAGCAGCGGCAGCCATCGCAGGACTGACCAGGTGCGTGCGCCCGCCCGGACCCTGACGGCCTTCGAAGTTGCGGTTCGACGTCGAGGCGCAACGCTCGCCCGGCTCCAGTCGATCGGCGTTCATCGCCAGGCACATCGAGCAACCCGGCTCGCGCCACTCGAATCCGGCGGCCAGGAAAACCTTGTCCAGTCCCTCTGCCTCGGCCTGACGCTTGACCAGCCCCGACCCCGGCACCGCCAGCGCCAGTTTGACGTTGGCTGCGATATGACGCCCCTTGAGCACCGAGGCAGCCTCACGCAAGTCCTCGATCCGGGAATTGGTACACGAACCGATGAAGACCTTGTCGATGGCGATCTGGTTGATCGGGGTATTCGGGTTCAAGCCCATGTATTGCAGCGCTCGCTCCATGCCTTCGCGCTTGACCGGATCCGCTTCCTTGGCCGGATCGGGGACGGCGGCATCAACCGGAACGACCATTTCGGGCGAGGTTCCCCAGGTCACCTGCGGGCGAATGTCTTCAGCCTTCAGCGTGACGACACGATCGAACTGCGCGCCGGCATCGGAATGCAGGGTGCGCCAGTAAGCCACGGCCCGATCCCAGGTTTCGCCGGTCGGCGAGAAGGGGCGGCCCTTGAGGTAATCGATGGTCGTGTCGTCAACCGCCACGAAACCGAGACGGGCGCCTCCCTCGATGGCCATGTTGCACAGGGTCATGCGACCTTCCATGCTCAGGCTGCGGATGGCGCTGCCGCCGTATTCGATGGCGTAGCCCGTGCCGCCGGCCGTGCCGATGGTGCCGATGATGGCCAATGCGACATCCTTGGCAGTCACGCCCTTACCCAGCTTGCCCTCAACGGCAACCAGCATGGTCTTCGAACGCTTCTGCAGCAGGCATTGCGTGGCCAGCACATGCTCGACTTCGGAGGTGCCGATACCATGCGCCATACAGGCGAAAGCACCGTGCGTCGAGGTATGCGAATCGCCGCACACCACGGTCATCCCGGGGAGCGTGGCGCCGTTTTCCGGGCCGACCACATGGAGGATACCCATGCGCGGGTCCTTGAACGGGAAATAGGCCAGCGCGCCAACTTCGCGAATATTGGCGTCCAGCGTCTCGACCTGCTGACGGGAAATCGGATCCTTGATCCCTTCATCCCAGTGATCGGTCGGTGTATTGTGGTCCGGCGTCGAGACGATGGACGAAACGCGCCACGGTTTGCGACCGGCCAGTTTCAGGCCCTCGAAAGCCTGCGGGCTGGTCACTTCATGAACCAGGTGACGATCGATGTAGAGAAGTGCCGTGCCATCCGCTTCCTGATGGACAACATGGTTCTCCCAGAGCTTGTCGTAAAGTGTCTTCGGCATGGAAGGAAAAGTTGGCCGTAAAACCTTGGATTATTGCACAGGATGCGTCGATTTTTCCCTTGCGGAAGGCAACGCGGCCGGGCGGTCCCGGACCCAGCCCCAAATCAGGAACCAGCCTGCCAGCGCAAACAGGGCGCCCAGCGTAAACGTCCAGCCGGAACCCAGCCAATCCCAGGTTCGCCCGCTGATCAAGGCACCCAGCAAGCCGCCCGCACCGAACGACAGGCTCGAATACAAGGCCTGCCCCCGCCCCTGAACCTTGCCGGGAAACCACTGATTGACGGCGGCAATCGCGGAAGCATGGTAAGCCCCAAAGGTCAGCCCATGCAGCAATTGCACCAGGATCATGACCGATACCGATTCGACACCCCAGCCCATCATCAGAAAACGCAAGACGGCAGCGGCGAAACAGGCGAGCAGAATACTCCTGAGCGAATAACGATTCGACAGGCGCGCCATGAACATGAATACGACGATCTCGGCCAGCACACCGAGCGACCAGAGCAGCCCGACCTCCGTCTTGCTGTACCCGTGTGCATCAAGATGGATGGAGTAGAAGACGTAAAACGCGCCATGCGCCGCCGACATGGCAAAACAGGCAGCCATCAGGGCCATCACCCGCGGCTGACGGAGAATGTCGCCAATCGGCTGCGTTTCACGGGCATGGATCACCGGTGGCGACTCGGGCAAGGTCAGCGCATAACCCAGTATGCCGAGCAGAATCGTCCAGCAGACCCATAGCACGCTGCCCGCCGACGTCCAGTCCAACAAGGCGCCAGTGGCCATGACGGCGACGATGAAACCCACGGAGCCCCACAAGCGGATACGACTGTAGCTGCCGCGCTCCTCGCGCAAATGATCGAATGTCAACGTTTCGACCAGCGGCAGCGCGGCGCTCCAGAAGAAGGCAAGCACTGCCATGGCGAGCAGCATGCCGGGCAAGCGATCGAGCCAGAAAAAGGCCGTAAATCCTGCCAGCGCGATCACTCCTGCCAAGCGAATGATGAGCAGGCGCCGACCGAAGCGGTCAGCCAGCCACCCCCAAAGATTCGGCCCGAACAGGCGCATCAGCTGCATCTGCGACATCAGCAGCCCGATGTCCCACGCCGAGAAGCTCAACGACTGGAGGTAGAGCCCGAAATAGGGCGAAAATGCGCCGATGAAGGCGAAGTAGAAAAAGTAATAGCCCGAGAGGCGCCAGTAAGGCAAGGAATGCATCCGGCGATTTTACCGGATGCATGAGCGGGCGAAGGCCGAATCAGGCCTTGACGGATTGCTGGCCGGCGCGGAAGGCCAGCAGCATGTGGTAGAGCTCATCCTTGAGCTTGACGCGCTGTTTCTTCATGTCTTCCATCGTGAAGTCCGCAACAGGCATGTCGTGCTCTTCCAGATCCTCCACCTTGCCAGTCAGGCGGTTGTAGGTGGCAAACAGCTTGGCAAAGTGGGCATTGCCGGTCTTCAGCGCATGGATTGCATCGTGAAATTCCGGAAAATCGTGATGGAGATCGTGGTGATCGACTTGCATGTTTCCCCCTGTAACGACAAACCCGCCCCAAGGGCGGCAATTGATTGAAGATTTTACGCGATTTCCCCGGGAATGCGCGGCGTAGCACAGACGACATCGGCACATTGGGCACGATGCCGCAAGGCATGATCCATCAGAACCAGAGCAAGCATCGCCTCGGCAATGGGCGTCGCGCGAATGCCCACGCAGGGATCGTGACGCCCCTGGGTCGCCACTTCGATGGGATTCCCGTGAGCATCCACCGAACGACGCGGCTGCGCTATCGAGGAGGTCGGCTTGATCGCCATATTGACGACAATCTGCTGCCCCGTGGAAATTCCGCCGAGCACGCCGCCCGCATGGTTGCTGGCGAACCCCTGCGGCGTCATCTCGTCGCCATGCTCGCTACCCTTCTGCGCGACCGAGGCAAACCCGGCGCCGATCTCGACCCCCTTGACCGCGTTGATACCCATCATCGCGTAGGCAATGTCGGCATCCAGCCGGTCAAACACCGGTTCGCCCCAGCCGGGCGGAACCCCGGTGGCGGTCACGGTTATCTTTGCCCCAACGGAATCGAGCGACTTGCGCAGATTGTCCATGTAGCTTTCGAGTTCAGGCACGATGGCTGCATTCGGGGCGAAGAAGGCATTGCCATCGATGTCGTCGGCGGAAACGAACGGAATATCGAGCGGCCCCAGGGCCGACATCCAACCCCGTATCGCCACGCCATAACGCTCGTTCAGCCACTTTCGGGCAATCGCCCCGGCTGCTACGCGCACGGCCGTTTCACGCGCCGAGGAGCGACCACCGCCGCGATAGTCGCGGAAGCCGTATTTCTGCGTGTAGGTATAGTCGGCATGCCCTGGCCGGAAAGTCTCGGCAATGTTGCCATAGTCCTTGCTGCGCTGATCCTGATTGCGGATCAACAACCCGATCGGCGTCCCCGTCGTCTTGCCCTCGAACAC
>CALJZP010000311.1 GCA_937983545.1 uncultured Azonexus sp. | reverse complement strand
CCGACGCGGTCATGCTGTCGGCCGAATCGGCCTCCGGGCGCTATCCGGTCGAGGCGGCACGCATGATGAGCGGCATCATCGCCCACACCGAAGCCGATCCGCACTACCGGGAAGGGCTGGATGCGACGCGTACCCCCTCCCGCCCGGACGCGGCCGAGGCGATCGGGGCGGCCATGCGCTGCGCCGTCAGCACGCTCCCGGTCGCCGCCTCGGTGGCCTACACCACCTCGGGGTACTCGGCCTTGCGCATGGCACGCGAACGCCCGCAGGCGCCGATCATCGGCATGACGCCGAAACTGACCACGGCACGCCGGCTGGCGCTGGCGTGGAGCGTCTATCCGGTGCTCTGCCCGACCGTGCTCGATGTCCGCGAAATGAGCGATCTCGCCTGCCATACGGCGCATGCCGAAGGTTTCGGCGAGTCCGGCGCGGCCATCGCCATCGTCGCCGGCCTGCCCTTCGGCACGCCGGGAACGACCAACCTGCTGCGCATTGCGCACATCAACTGAATTCTTGACGAGGCATACATGGCAAGCATCAAGCATATCCGGGGCTACGAATTGCTGGACTCCCGGGGCAATCCCACCGTCGCGGCCGAGGTCGTCCTGGCCGACGGCAGCCGGGGCTTCGCAATCTCGCCTTCCGGCGCCTCCACCGGCCGCCGCGAGGCACTCGAACTGCGCGACGGCGACAAGTCCCGCTATCTGGGCAAGGGCGTGCTGCGGGCAGTCGACAACGTCAATGGCGAAATCCGGCAAGCGCTGATCGGCACGGAAGCGGCGGATCAGGCCGCCATCGACCGGCAACTGATCGAACTCGACGGCACGCCCGACAAGTCGCGCCTCGGCGCCAACGCCATCCTCGCCGTGTCGCTGGCGGTTGCCAAGGCGAACGCCGCAACACAAGGCGTCGAACTCCATGCCGCCATGAGCAGCGCACCGCCGGTTTTGCCGGTGCCCATGATGAACATCATCAATGGCGGCGCACACGCCAACAATTCGCTCGATTTTCAGGAATGCATGATCGTGCCCTACGGGTTCGAGCGTTTCGGCGATGCCCTGCAGGCCGGGGCAACCGTTTTCCATACCCTGAAGAAACTGCTGGACGGCCGGGGCTTCCCGACATCCGTCGGTGACGAGGGCGGCTTCGCGCCGAACGTGAAATCCACCCGCGAGGCGCTCGATCTCATCGTCGAGGCCATCGTCATGGCCGGTTACCAGCCCGGGACGCAGATCGGCCTGGCGCTGGACTGCGCCGCCTCCGAGTTCTACCGGGACGGCAGGTATGCCCTGGCGGGCGAGGACCGCGCCATGTCCAGCGCCGAATTCAGCCATTACCTGGCCGATCTGGTCGGCAATTACCCCATCGTCAGCATCGAGGACGGCATGGCCGAGGATGACTGGGCCGGCTGGGGCATGCTGACCGACCGTCTGGGGCGCCGTGTCCAGCTGGTGGGCGACGACCTGTTCGTGACCAACCCCGCCATCCTCCAGGAGGGGATCGACAAAGGGATTGCCAACGCCATCCTGATCAAGCTCAACCAGATCGGAACGCTCAGCGAAACCCTGTCTGCCGTGCAGATGGCCAGGACGGCGGGCTACGCCGCGGTGTTCTCGCACCGCTCCGGCGAGTCGGAAGACGTCACCATCGCCGACCTGGCCGTGGCCACCGCCTGCGGCCAGATCAAGACCGGCTCCTTGTCGCGGTCCGACCGTGTCGCCAAGTACAACCGCCTGCTGCTGATCGAAAGCGCCCTGGGCGGGGCTGCCAGCTATGCAGGGCGGAATGCGTTCGCAAGGTATCTCTGAAAGCGCGAGTCGATAGCTCCCCCATGGCCCTCCGCCAGGCGCACCGCCGGAGGCGCCATGGCCCGGAATCCAGCCGGTACTTAAGCTGTCGTGCCGGGTACCGGTCAATGCCCGAATGACATGGCGTGGCACGTTTGTCGCAAACCTGCGGTCAAACGCCGGTCTGCTGTCGGTTTTGCAACACGGCTGACAGCCCCCGCCAGGAGGCCGCCATGCAATTCACAACCAAAGACGTCAATGGCCGCAGCGTCGCCGTCGGTGACATGGTTCTTGTCCTCGACATATCGCCCGACCCGGAACTGGAAGAAGACCGGCTGGAGATGTTCATGGACCTGATCGGCGCCCGCTGCGCCATCGAGCGTATCGACGCCGACGGTACCGGCTGGGTGGCGGTGTGGCGGAACGGCGACGCGGGAACACAACTGATCTTGGTCGGTCTGGCGCCGCGCCAGATGGAGCGACTGGCCGATTGACGAAAAACCGGCTGTGAACAAACCGCCGGGAGCGGTTTCGCTGCCCGATTTGAAGCAAAACGGACATCGGAGAAAACATTCGCGAGATCAATCAGATACAATCTCGCCCCTTGTCGGAAACGCAACCAGGCGGCCCGACCCTCCCCGAAAGTTTCACGCATGATCATCCTCCGCAACGTCACGCTGCGCCGCGGTACCAAGACACTGCTCGACAAGGCATCCGTCACCATCAACCCCGGCGAGAAAGTCGGCCTGGTCGGCCGCAACGGCGCCGGCAAGTCCACCCTGTTCGCCCTGCTCAACGGCACCCTGCACGAGGACGGCGGCGACTATTCGATTCCCGCGCAATGGCGCATGGGCCAGGTGGCGCAGGACATGCCGGAAACCGAGCAAAGCGCCACCGACTTCGTCATCGACGGCGACACCCCGCTGCTCGCCGCCCGCAACGAAGTCGCCGCTGCCGAGGCGAGCGACGACGGCATGCGCATGGCCGAAGCCTACATGGCGCTCAACGATGCCGGCGAACACGATGCCGAAGCGCGCGCCCAATCGCTGATCCTCGGTCTCGGCTTCAAGGTCAGCGAGCTGCACAACCCGGTGAACAGCTTTTCCGGCGGCTGGCGCATGCGCCTGCAGCTGGCCCGCGCGCTGATGTGTCCGTCCGACATCCTGTTGCTCGACGAACCGACCAACCACCTGGACATGGATGCCCTGGTCTGGCTCGAAGCCTGGTTGAAGCGCTACCCGGGCACGCTGGTCATGATCAGCCACGACCGCGAATTCCTCGATGCCATCACGCAGGTCACGCTGCACATCGACAACGCCAAGCTGGTGCGCTATGGCGGCAACTACAGCAAGTTCGAAGACATGCGCGCCGAGCAGATCGTGCTGCAACAGGCCACCGCCGCGCGCCAGGCCGAGAAGATCGCCCACCTGCAATCCTTCATCAACCGCTTCAAGGCCAAGGCCAGCAAGGCCAAGCAGGCGCAAAGCCGGGTCAAGGCGCTGGACCGCATGGAAAAGATCGCGCCGGTGCTCGCCGAAGCCGAGTTCAGCTTCGAATTCCAGGAACCGCAGAACCTGCCCAACCCGATGCTGTCGATGGTCGATACCGCCATCGGCTACCCGCCACCCGAGGACGCCCCCGCCGGTACGCCGCCGACCGTCATCGTGCGCGGCATCAACCGCTCGGTGATGGCCGGCCAGCGCATCGGCATCCTCGGCGCCAACGGCCAGGGCAAGTCCACGCTGGTCAAGACCATCGCCAACGACCTGAAGGCGATCAGCGGCGAAGTCACCGTCGGCAAGGGCCTGAACATCGGCTATTTCGCACAGCAGGAACTCGACGTGCTGCGCCCGCAGGACACGCCGCTCGAACACATGACGCGCCTGGCCAAGGAAGCGCTGGCCGCCGGCAACCGCAGCCTGCCCGGCCGCGAGCAGGAGCTGCGCAACTTCCTCGGCACCTTCAATTTCGGCGGCGACATGGTCAAGCAGGCCGTCGGCACCATGAGCGGCGGCGAAAAAGCCCGCCTGGTGCTGTGCATGCTGGTCTGGCAACGCCCCAACCTGCTGCTGATGGACGAGCCGACCAACCACCTCGACCTCGCCACCCGCGAGGCGCTGGCCGTCGCCCTCAACGAATTCGAAGGCACCGTCATGCTGGTCAGCCACGACCGCGCCCTGCTCCGCTCGGTGTGCGACGAATTCTGGCTGGTCTCCAAGGGTGGCGTCGGCCCGTTCGATGGCGACCTTGAGGACTACCAGCGCTACCTGCTCGACGAAGCCAAGCGCGTCCGCGAAGAGGCCAAACTGGCGGCCTGACGGCCTCCTGCACCGCGAAGCCCATGAGCATCCAGCCCTTCACTGCCCTCGCCTGCCCCCTCGACGGTGCGCCGCTGCACCGCGAAGGCGGTGCGTGGAAATGCGCTACGGGCCACAGCTTCGACGTCGCCAGCCAGGGCCACACGCACCTTCTGCCGGTCCAGCACAAGCGCTCGCTCGACCCCGGCGACAGCAAGGAGATGGTCGCCGCCCGCCGCCGCTTCCTCAATGCCGGCCATTACCAGCCGATTGCCGAAGCCGTCGCCCGCGCCGCGCTGGCCGACCTGCCGGCAAACGCCGCCTGTCTCGACGCCGGCTGCGGCGAAGGCTACTACCTGCGCCAGCTGGCCGCCACCGCGAGCGGACTGGGACAGTCGCTGGCCATTCTCGGCCTCGACATCTCCAAATGGGCCGTGCTGGCCGCCGCCAAACAAGACCCGCAACCGAACTGGGTGGTCGGCACCAATGCCCGCCTGCCGGTACTCGACGGCACCCTCGACCGCGTGCTGTGCCTGTTCGGCTTCCCGGTCCATGCCGAATTCGCCCGCGTCCTCAAGCCGGGCGGGCGGCTGATCCAGGTCGACGCCGGCCCGGACCACCTGCGCGAACTGCGCGAGATCATCTACCCGACGCTGAAGCCGCAGCGCCCGTCCGATACCGCCGCGCCGCCGGGCTTCCGCGCGCCGCAGGTCGAAACCGTGCGCTTCACGCTGGCGCTCGACAGCCAAGAGCAGATTGCCGACCTGCTGGCGATGACCCCCCACCTCTACCGCGCGAGCCCCGAAGGCCGCGCCCGGGCGGCAGCGTTGAGCAAACTGTCGATGACGGTCGACGTGCGGATAGCCGGTTTCGACACGGCACTTCCCTCCGGATAAGCCAGGCATCCGCCCACCAGAGACATCGCCACCCAGCGTGTGCGATGCGCCGCCTCCGCCATGCCGACCACCTTCGCCATCCCGCCCGCCGAAATCGAATTCACCGCCATCCGCGCGCAGGGGGCCGGCGGGCAGAACGTCAACAAGGTGTCGAATGCCGTTCACCTGCGTTTCGACATTCCGGGCTCATCGCTGCCGCCGGAAATCAAGGCACGTCTATTGAAGTCGGGCGACCAGCGGATCACCAAGGACGGCGTGGCGATCATCAAGGCGCAGGAATTCCGCAGCCTGAAAAAGAACCGGACCGAGGCGCTGCGCCGACTGCAACAGCTGGTGAATAGCGTGGCCGTATTACCGCGCAAACGCCGGCCGACCAAGCCGACACACGGCTCGATCAAGCGGCGGCTGGCGGAGAAGGGACGACGCGCCGAGATCAAGGCCGGGCGCCGATCAACGAGCGCCGACTGAGACCCCTCTATCCCGTCCTCACAACCCGCTCGCAAACGACAGGCTCAGGATTGCCTGCAGCACCGCCCCTGACCGGCTCGCCGCCTTAGTTGCGCGGTGCCGGCACCTGCTGCATTAAGGGACTATTCCGCCAGACTCTCTGCCGCAAGGGCCAAGCGCAGAGCGGCCTCGACCGCAGTATCGCCCTCGAGCAAGCGCTCCAGGCGCCTCCGGTCGCCAGCGGCACAACTGGCCAGCAAACCGAGAGACCGGGTAATCAAGGCCGATATCCTGGCATCGTCGTAGCCCGCCGGAAACCACGACACCGCTTGCACCACCCGCAGCACGCGCGTGGCGTATGACACCGAGAGTGCCAGCTCCTCGGGCAGGACGGCCGCCTCCCCGGCCACTCCGCCAGCCTCTGTCACAACGTAATCCGCCCGCAATGCCTCGGCTCGCAAGAGCGACCCCTTCTCCAGGGGAGGCTCCCCCTCACCGCTCAGCCACCAGCTTTCGGGAATGCCGGTCACTTGGACCAGCTTGTCCAGATTGGCCTTCTGCGGACGGATCTTGCAGGTCAGAAAGCTCTGGATCGTCGCCTTCGGAAAATGCCTGGCATGCGCCCAGGCAAATGGATGCTCGCCAACAACCAGGCGAAAGCGGTCACCGAATTTCATTTTCATACAACGTTATTTAAAAAGTATGCAATAATTCATATGTCAATCCAGCGTGAAGCCATGAAAAATCACGAAAACCGCCAAAATAGCGGAACGCCACCCAAGAAATTCGCAAGTGTCGTAATTTTTCAATACAAAACGTGTACATGACAACGTTCAAAAACCCAAAAAAACCAGCCCCTCCGGACTGGCACAAAGCCGACATCAAGGCAGCCATCGAGAAAGCCGGCTACACCCTGCGCGAGTTGGCACGTCGACACGCGGTCAGCCGAACTTACTTCGCCGAAGCGCTACACCGTCCCTTACCCAAAGCGCAGGCCATTCTTGCCGAAGTCATCGGCGTTTCCCCGCAAACCATCTGGCCGAGTCGCTACCACAGTGACGGCACACCCCGGCGCGGGCTCTACGACCACAGCAAACAAAACGGGAAAGATTATCTCGAGCGAATGGTACGTAAAGACCCCAAGCTGAGTAAAGAAATTTAACGAACATCGGCGGCCATGAGCGAAAGTTCCATACGCGACACCCCTTTCCTGCGGCCGCCCTCCTGCCTCCATACGGATAGCCGCCGGCTCGCCGTTCTGATCGACCGCCTGTACCGTCATCGAAACCAACCCGTTCACGCGGAGGCGATGACCGACATCCTGGACGAACTAACCGCTCACGCTTTCGAAAACCTGGTGCACGAGGAAATGATGCTTGCCTCCAGAGGCAAGGCCTTGAGCGCAAACCACGTCAAGGAGCATGTGCGCTTTCAGGAATTCATTGCCAACCACTGCCTGCAAGCATCCCTCGGCATCAATGTGCCGCAGGAGCTACTGGATTTTCTGCTCGACTGGTGGCGCCAGCATGTACTGGGCACCGATCTGAACGAGATACCGGCCAGCACTGCTCGCCCTGATGCTCGCCGATAGCCGGACTGCAAACCCCTTAATGGCAGCCCGCCTGCCCGAGATGAATCAGGTAACCTCGGCCCGGTTGCGGCCGGCCGACTTGGCCTTGTAGAGCAGTTCGTCGGCCTGGCGGAACAGCGTCTTGATTTCGCCGCTGGCGGGTTCGGCGCAGGCACCGCCGACCGAGATGGTCACTACGCCGAGATCGCCGTTCTGCTCGTGCGGAATGCGCAAAGCCTGGACCGCCTCGACCAGGCTCGCCGCCAGGCCGGCATGGACTCCCGCCGGAACATCGGGGATCACCACGGCAAACTCTTCACCACCGTAACGGGCGACGAAGGCGCCGAATGCCGTCCGGTCGTCATGGGCTTGTCGCACGCAGCCGTCGATACAGGAGGCAACGGCGCGCAGGCAATGGTCGCCCGCCAGATGGCCGTAGTGGTCATTGTATTTCTTGAAATGGTCGACATCGACCATCAGCAGGCTGAACGGCCGGCCGCCACGGGTTGCCAGTTCCCACAGCGTGTCGACCTGCAAATCCATGGCGCGGCGATTGAGCAGGCCGGTCAGGCCGTCGCGGTTGGCCTGGTCCTGCAATTTGGAGTTGGCCAGCGACAGCCGCGTACGCAGTCCGGCAATCCGCGACATCGCTTTCATCTTGGCCTGCAGCACGGCCTCCGACACGGTCTTGGAAATAAAATCATCGCCACCGGCCTCGATGGCGGTAACCAGATTGCTGTCGGTATCGGTGGCAGTGACGAAGATGATCGGCGTCCACGCCCACGGCTCATGGCCTTCCAGGGCACGAATGCGGGTAGTTGCCTCGAAGCCGTTCATGCCCGGCATCTCGATGTCCATCAGGATCAGGTCGAACGCCTCGCTCCGGAACAGATCGATCGCCGATGGCCCGTCGAAGGCGTAGTGTACCTCGTGACCGAATGATTCCAGGCGAGCGCGCATCACCATGACAACGGCGCGCGAATCGTCGACCAGCAGTATCTTCATTGTCTTGCGAAACCCTGTCTTTGAGAAAAAACATCTATACACAGGATACCCTCACGAGGGCATGAAAAATAGTCCAAAAGTAATAGTTGGACGAAGTTTTGCGTGAACCGTGAAATATTCACTGCTTCGCTGCTCCGGCCGGCGGATCACCGGGAAACAGAGGCCTGAGCGAGAAGCGCCGTCGGCGGGTGCAAGGCGCAAAAAAACGGGGGCCGAAGCCCCCTGAAGGATGGAGGAGAACCCAACGCAGTAGGGCTCCCCGCCCGCAGAGACACCCGTTCGGGTGCAGGAAAAAAAGATCAGTCGCCGCCGCGCAGGTTCTGCACCTGGAACAGTCCCGGCGGATTCTTCTTCGGATCGACCTGGCCCTTGAACTGGCCGGTGGTGCAGTGCTTCGACTGCAGGTCGACCATCGAGAAGGCATCGTCGATACCGATGCCGGCGCCCTTGTTGACCGGCAGGTGGGAGTCGGCGTGCGACTTGCCGACCATGAACACCTTCCACAGTTCGCCCTTGCGGTCGTAGATCTCATTGGCGCCGTTCAGGTTGCCGAGTTGGGCATCCATGTAGAAGACACGCTTGCTGACCGGGTGGTTGGTGTTGACCGGTGCGGCTTCGAGCACGTAGACCTTGCGCAGCTGCCAGGT
>CALJZP010000310.1 GCA_937983545.1 uncultured Azonexus sp. | reverse complement strand
GCTCCCGGCAAGGCCGTGCCGTTCGGCATCGCCATCCACGCCGACAATGCGGCCGGCCGCTTCCACCACGTCTCCTTCGGTCACACCATCGGTCTCGGTACCGACGGCGACGTGAAGGCTGCCAAGCAGTAAGCTGCCCATGCCATCCGGAAGACCGACTGCTCGATCCGGGTGGCCCAGTCAGGGAGGGGCGCTGGCTGTGCTGGCGCTCCTTTTTTCATCGGCGACTGCGCAAACGACCGTCGACGTGACGATCGAAGGCTACCGTTTCGAGCCGGCCGAGGTCCGTATCCGGGTCGGCGATAGCGTCCGCTGGACGAATCGCGAGAAGCGGACCAGTCATTCCGTCCTTTTTCCGGCCGACAAGGGTCTCGAGTCCGAGCGCCTGTTCCCGGACGAGAGCTGGATTCGCCGTTTCGACAAGGCGGGTCGCCATGACTATCATTGCGGGCCCCATCCGGAAATGAAAGGGAGCGTCCTTGTCTCCGAATAAGCTGGCGCTTGCCTTGCTCGCCGTATCGTGTGTCGCCTGGGGATCAGAGCCCAACGCGGCGCGCCAGAAGGAATTAGTGCATCTGGTCCGGCAGGATTGCGGTTCTTGTCACGGGATGAGTTTGAAAGGCGGGCTCGGACCAGCCTTGCTGCCGGAGAATTTGCGCGACAAGCCGGCCGAGGGTTTGACCGCAACGATCTATTACGGCCGCCCGGGAACACCGATGCCGCCGTGGAAGCAGTTCATGTCGGAGGCCGAAGCCGCCTGGATTGTCGATAAACTGATGACTGCCTTTCCCGAATAAGCCCCTGCGAGATCACCATGCGCCTGTTGCTGAGTCTGTTCCTTGTCCTCCTGCTCAATGCCTGTGCCGGGCCACAGTTGCGCGGTACCGGCGATCTGGGCCTGATCATCGAACGGTCGAGTGGCCATGTCACGCTGGTCAATACGTCCTCGCGCCAGCCCTACGCACGGATTGCCGGCCTGGGTGATCTTTCCCATGCCTCGGCCGTTTATTCGCGCGATGGCCGTTATGCGTTCATCTTCGGCCGCGACGGCGGCCTGACCAAGATCGACCTGCTCGAAGCCAAGATCGTCAAGCGCGTCATCCAGTCGGGCAATGCCATCGGCGGCTCGATTTCGCAGGATGGCCGCATTGTCGTCGCCCAGAACTATTCGCCGGGCGGCATCAAGGCCTTCGATGCCGAGACGCTTGAGCTGCTGTCCGAAGTGCCGGCCGAATACGCGCCGGGCAAATTCTCCAAGGTCGTCGGCCTGGCCGATACGGCGGGCAACAAGTTCGCCTATGCCTTGTTCGAGGGGGGCGAAATCCGGGTGACCGATTTCAGCGACCCGAAACAGCCCAAGACCCAGCGTTTCCCAGCCGGCAGCCAGCCGTACGACGGTCTGGTGACGCCTGATGGCCGCTATTTCCTGGCCGGTCTGTTCGGCGAGGACGGTGTCGCCATGCTCGACCTCTGGCAGCCGGAAAAGGGCGCCCGCAAGATTCTCGAAAAGTACGGACGCGGCGAGGAAAAGCTGCCGGTGTTCAAGATGCCGCACCTGCGCGGCTGGTCCGTGGCACAGGGCAAGGCCTACTTGCCGGCAATCGGACGGCATGAAGTGCTGGTTGTCGATGTGGCGACCTGGAAGGAAGTGGGGCGGATTCCGGTGCGCGGCCAGCCGGTCTTCGTGATGGCGCGCCCCGACGGGCGGCAGATCTGGGTCAATTTCGCCTTCCCTGACAATGGCAAGATCGATGTCATCGATACGCTGGCGGGCAAGGTCGTGCATAACATGGAGCCGGGCAAGGGCATCCTGCACATGGAGTTTGCGCCGCGTGGCGAGAACGTCTGGCTCTCGGTGCGTGACGACAACAAGGTCGTCATCTACAACACCGAGAATTTCACCAAGCAGGGTGAGATCGCGGCGGACAGCCCCTCGGGCATCTTCTTCACCTCGCGCGCCGTACGCATTGGCTTCTGATGGACGATACACTCGACTTTCACCTGCTGAACGATTTTCAGCGCGATTTTCCGCTCTGTCCGGCACCTTTCGCCGAACTGGCGGCGCGGCTGGGGGTTGCCGAAAAAGTGGTGCTCGGGCGCCTCGACAACCTGCGCCGGGAAGGAAAAATCTCCCGGGTCGGCGCGGTCTTCGCACCCAAGCGGATTGGCGCCTCGACGCTGGCGGCCATGGCTGTGCCGCCGGAAAAACTGGCGGCGGTGGCTGCAGCGGTCAACCGCTTCCCGGAGGTCAACCACAACTACGAGCGCGAACATCGCTACAACCTGTGGTTTGTCGTCACCGCAGCCAGCGAGGGGCGCCTGCAGGCGACGCTGGGCGCCATCGAACAGGCCGCCGGCTACCGCCTGATGCCCCTGCCCTTGCTGGAAGAGTTCCACATCGACCTCGGCTTCTCGCTCGATGGCGAGCGGAAGAAGCGCGAAGTGGCCGCCGTTCCGGTAGCGCCCGTGCAGCCGATCGGCGAAATCGAGCGCCGCCTGATTTCGGTACTGCAAGAGGGGCTGCCCATGTTCATCCGGCCTTTCCAGCTGATTGCCAATCGTGTCGGCAGTTCCGAGAGCGACGTGCTGGGCCGCATCAGGGCCTGGCTTGAGGAGGGAGCGATCAAGCGTTTCGGCGTCGTCGTCCGTCACCACGAACTCGGTTTTCGGGCCAACGCCATGCTGGTGCACGACATCCCCGATGATCGGGTCAGCGAATTGGGGCGTGCCCTGGCCGTCGAGCCGGCGGTTACCCTCTGCTATCGGCGGCCCCGCTGCCTGCCTGACTGGCCGTACAACCTGTTCTGCATGATCCACGGCAAGGCGCGCGACAAAGTCGAGGCGACCATCGCCGACCTGCGTCAGCGCCATGGCCTGGATGACTGCGCGCACGAAACGCTCTTTTCGCTCACCCGTTTCAAGCAGAACGGGGCGCGCTATGCGTGAACTCGACGCCATCGATCGCGCGATCATCGATACCTT
>CALJZP010000309.1 GCA_937983545.1 uncultured Azonexus sp. | reverse complement strand
TCGCGCCGGTGAGGCAGGGCGGGGCTTTGCCGTCGTGGCGGATGAGGTCAGGGATCTGTCAGGTCGGACCAATCACTTCAGCCAGCAGATTCGGGATTCTCTGGGCAAGATGCAGACAACCATCGAGGCTACCGAAAAGGCCATCAACCAGATGGCGGCGCAGGATATGACATTTGCCCTGACCTCGAAGAGTGATGTCGAGCTTGCGATGGTCGGCATTTCCGAGATGAATCGGCGCACCGAGGGGAGTGTGGCCGAGTTGAACACCATCGCGGATCAGGTGGAGAAATCACTCAATCAGGCCATCATGTCATTACAGTTTCAGGATATGGTGACTCAGTTGTTGGGGCATGCCGGTGCTCGTCTGGATGTGTTGGATGAAATTCTGGTCGATGAGCAGCGTATGGCCGGCATCATGAGCGATAACGCCAATCCGGGTGCTGCATTGGCTGCACTGTCAGAAATCTGCCTTCATGTTGACCAGATTTCGCAAAAAATGAGTGTGATTTCTCAAAAGGTGGATAATAATCCGGTTAATCAAACAGGCTTCGCCAGTGGCGAAGTCGAGTTGTTCTGAATATATCGAGAGGTAACGATGGCAAAAACCGTTCTAGCAGTTGATGATTCCGCCTCCATCCGCCAGATGGTTTCATTTACCTTGAAGAGCGCTGGTTACGACGTGGTCGAGGCAGTGGACGGAATGGATGGCTTGGATAAGGCCAAAACCAAAAGCATCAATTTGGTTCTGACGGATCAGAACATGCCGCGTATGGACGGGCTGACACTGATCAAGAGCCTGCGCAGCATGCCTCAGTACGCAAAGACACCAATCCTGATGCTGACGACAGAATCTTCCGATGCCATGAAGGCACAGGGGAGGGCGGCGGGAGCGACAGGATGGCTGGTCAAGCCATTCGACCCCCAAAAACTGATTGAAGTCGTGCGCAAAGTCATCGGCTAACTAGCGGCCGATCTACCTGCCAAAGGCAGGTCGTTTGCATACCAATATCGGCCGCCAAGGGGTGGCGGTTGTGCTCGGGGGGTAGCATGGCTATCGACATGAGTCAGTTTTATCAGGTGTTCTTCGATGAGTCGGCGGAACATCTGGCGGCAATGGAGGGGTTGCTGCTCGATCTGGATATAGAAAATCCGGATCCGGAGCAACTGAACGCCATATTCCGCGCAGCGCACTCCATCAAGGGAAGTGCGGGGACATTCGGGTTTACCGATCTCGCGGAAACGACACATATTCTTGAAAACCTGCTGGATCGCATCCGCAAACAGGAGCTTGGTTTGCGGGCCGAAATGGTGGATGCATTTCTGGAGAGCGGCGATCTCCTGCGTGACATGCTGGAGGCGCATCAGGGTCGCGGTGAAGTCGATGGGGCTGCGGTCGAAGCGATCTGTGCCCGTCTGCGCCAGTTATCCACGGACGCGCAGATTGCTGCGCCGGCGGCTGAAGGGAATACGCCTCTTCCTGCTGTTGCACCCAAACCTGAAGTGCGGGTGTTCGACATTCAGTTCGTGCCGACGGAGGTTTCGGCAAAGGGCGAGGGGGTCAAGAACCTGCTGGCCGAGCTGCGTTCGCTTGGCGAGCTGGAAATTCTGAGTCAGCCGGATGAGGGCGTGCACAACGTTGGTTACTGGCAGCTGCGTCTGAGAGGCGATTGCGGCCAGGAAGCATTTGCCGATCAGATCGATTTTGTCGCGGACAACGGTGCCTGGAGAGTGCTTGAGAGCCGCCAGATCAGCGAATCCGAGGATGGGGCTTTCGGCTTTTTCGATGATTCGCCGGGAGCGCCCGAAGAGGACGCTGCCTACGGATTCTTTGCGCCACTTGACGCGCCGGTCGAGCAAAATCCGCCTGCTGCGAACACTCAGGACGATGGTTATGGCTTTTTCGAGCCGTTACCGGTGGCCGAGAGCTCGAATGATGTAGCAGTGAGTGCGGAAGAGGGAGATGGCTACGGTTTTTTCGAACCGCTGCCTGCTACTCCAAGCGAGCCGCCAGTGGTGGCCGAGGAAGGCGACGGGTTTGGCTTCTTCGCTCCCTTGCCAGAGGTGGTGTCTTCGCCGTCGTCGCCGGCGGACGCTCCTGTCGAGCAGATTGTCGAGCCAGCAGCGCCGGTGGCTGTTGTGGCACCGGAAAAGCCGGTTGCGGAGCCGAGAGCACGGGCGGCCAAGGCAGCATCGGCCTCTGGCGCGGGTGGAGATTCCTCCATTCGGGTCAGTGTTGAAAAGGTCGATCAGCTGATCAATCTGGTTGGCGAACTGGTGATTACACAGGCCATGCTGCTGCAGACGGCTGCCCAGATGCAGGAAAACGCACCGGACCGCCTGGTCAACGGATTGGCCCAGCTGGAACGCAATACGCGCGATCTGCAGGAGTCGGTCATGTCGATCCGCATGCTGCCGATTTCCTTTGTGTTTTCCCGCTTCCCGCGTGTGGTTCGCGATCTGTCGGGCAAGCTCGGCAAACAGGTCGAGCTCAAGACATCCGGGGAAACGACGGAACTCGACAAGGGGCTGATCGAACGTATCGCGGACCCATTGACGCACCTTATCCGCAACAGTCTGGACCACGGTATCGAGCTCCCGGAGAAGCGCATTGCTGCAGGCAAGAGTCCGGTCGGGACGATTACCCTGAAGGCCTATCATCAAGGCGGGAATATCGTGATCGAGGTCGGCGATGACGGTGGCGGCTTGCCGCGCAACAAGATTCTGGCCAAGGCTCGTGAGCGGGGTCTGCAGGTTTCCGATCAGATGACCGATCAGGAAGTCTTCAACCTGATCTTCGAGGCGGGATTTTCGACCGCAGAGCAGGTGACCGATGTTTCCGGCCGGGGGGTCGGGATGGACGTAGTCCGCCGCAACATCCAATCCATGGGTGGGCGTGTCGAAATCGATTCCATGCTCGGGGTCGGTACGCGGATGACGGTGCGGCTCCCGCTGACGCTGGCGATCTTGGACGGCATGTCGATTGCCGTCGGTGACCAGACCTATATTTTGCCGCTGTCGTATGTGATCGAGTCGTTCCAGCCACAGACCGGCGATATCAAGACACTCTCCAACCAGGCACGAGTTATCCAGGTCAGGGGCGAGTACCTGCCGGTCGTTGCCTTGCACGAGGTGTTCAACATCAAACCGCGCGCTGGCGATTTTACGCAGGGCATCATGGTCGTGATCGACGCCGATGGCATCAAGGCGGCGCTCTATGTCGACGCACTGGTGGGGCAACACCAAGTCGTGATCAAGAGCCTGGAGGCGAATTATCGACGGGTGCAGGGAATTTCCGGCGCCACCATCATGGGTGATGGTCATGTGGCGTTGATTCTGGATGTGTCGGCAATTGCCGGCATGGCCAAGAGCAATGTTCAGAAAGCCGGCTGACGGCTGAATTGAGGAGCATGAGATGGAAGCGATGACGCAGAGCGGAAACGCGGCAGGCGAAGAGGATCTGGTTGCCAGTGAATATCTGACCTTTACGCTGGGTGGCGAGGAGTATGCGATCGATATCCTCAAGGTTCAGGAAATACGGGGTTATGAACCGCCTACCTTGATCGCCAATGCGCCGGCCTTCATCAAAGGGGTGATCAACCTGCGGGGAACGATCGTCCCCATCGTCGATCTGCGCATCAAATTCAATCTTGGCAAGATCGAATACACCCCTTTTACAGTCGTCATCATTCTGAATGTCGCCGGTAGGGTGATCGGCGCCGTCGTCGATAGCGTTTCTGACGTCATTTCTCTGACCCGTGCGCAGATTCGCCCGGCTCCGGATTTCTCGGCCACCTTCGATACCAAGTACATCCTCGGCCTGGCGACCGTGGATAGCCGGATGATGATCGTGACCGACATTGAGCGCCTGATGACCAGTGCCGATATGGAGCTGATTGACAGCGCGGCGGCATGACGCGATCAACGAAGCGGGTAGCACTCCTAGAAACGCATTCGGAACGGGAAATATTTCGATGAAATCCGAAAAACTGGCAAATAAATTCATAGGTTTGGGCTTGTTGACGGCCGTTGCCGTTGCAGTGCCCATGGTGCCCTTGGTCGGTGGTTTGAACGAGCAGGTACGTCTGGTGGATAAGGAGCGCGCCGGTGTGGCGGTCCACAAGGAATTGCGCTTTGTGCTGCAGGACGCGCAGCGACATCGGGGCACAACGACATCGTTGCTGCTTGGCAAGCAGGAATTCAAGGAGCGCGCCGATACGGCCAGAACGGGAACCGATGCGGCCATTACGAAGGCCGACGCGTTGATTGCCGCCAATGAAGCGGAACTCGGTAGCTTGCCGGAGTGGAGCGAGTTCAAATCGAGTTGGCAAAGCCTTAAGGGAGAGTTTTCAACCCTTGGCCCGCAGGAGAATTCGAAGCGTCATACCGAGTTGATTGCGCGGCTGATGGGGATCATGGACAAGGTGGCCGAGAACTCGAAGCTGTTGCTTGATCCGGAAGTCATTACCTATTTCACGATAGACCTGGCCATTCTGCAATTGCCCTATGTCACGGAGCGCATGGGGCAGGCGCGTGCCATGGGCTCCCTTGTGCTGTCGGAGAAGTCGATCAATCAGGCTCAGCGCGATACCCTGATTGGCGGTTTTGCAGAGGTATCTTTCCGTCACAGGCAGATGATGGCCGACGGCGACAAGGTGCTGGCTGAGGATCCGGCGGCACGGGAGTACCTGACGAGCGCCTTTGACGCTGCGAAAGTCGGCGTCGATACCTTCATGACCAATATTCAGCTCAATATTTTGCGAGCCGAGACCTTGAGCTACGAGCCCGCGCGTTATTTTGACGAGACCACGCAGGGTATCAATGCCTTGTTTAAGCTCTACGACAGCGCTGCTCAGTATCTGGACATGGCTTTGGAGAAACGCAGCGATCAAGTCCATAAGCAGCGCCTGTTGGTGCTGTCATTGGCGGCTGTGTTGATTGCACTGGCGGCTGGGGCGGGTTTTGTCATCCTGCGTCGTGTCAACCGCTCGGTTCTCGACGTTTCTCAAGCCCTCGATCAAATTGCGGGCGGGCGCCTTGATGTTCCGCTGGTTGCTACCAGCAAAGATGAAATCGGGCACATGATCCAGCGTCTCGAGGAGATGCAGAGCCAGTTGCGCAATCGGCTGACCACGGAACGCGAAGCGGCCGATGCCACTTTGCGGATCAAGGTGGCGCTGGATGTTAGTTCGAACAGTGTCATGGTGGCAGACCCGGACGGGAAGATCATCTATTGCAACAAGGCGGTGTTGACAATGATGCGTGCCGCGGAAAGCGACATTCGTTCCCAATTGCCGAATTTCCGCGCCGATGCCATTCTCGGTTCGAGTTTCGATATCTACCACAGTCAGCCGAGCCGTCAGCGCAATTTGCTGGCTGCGCTGAAAGGAACGCACCGCGCCTCCATCAATATCGGCGGCCGGCACTTCAGCCTGGTTGCCACGCCCATCCTGAACGCCGATGGTGAGCGACTGGGAACCGTGGTCGAGTGGCTTGATCGTACTGCCGAGGTTCTCGTCGAGCAGGAGGTCGCCAGCATCATCAGCGCGGCGGCCAGCGGAGACTTCAGCCGGCGCCTGGATAGTAGCAAGATGAATGGATTCTTCAGCCAGATTTCCGACGGAATCAATGCGCTGCTGGAGGCCAATACCCGAGCCTTGGGGGATGTCGGCGCCATGTTCGCACGGTTGGCGCAAGGCAACCTGACGCAGAAAATCGATGCGGACTATCAGGGGATGCTCGGTACGCTGAAGGATGATGCCAACACAACCGTCGACAATCTTGAACAGATCATTTTCTCGATCAAGGATGCCGCTGGCGCCATCAACACGGCGGCCAAGGAAATTGCGTCGGGTAACCAGGATTTGTCGAGCCGGACGGAGGAACAGGCGAGCAGCCTGGAAGAGACGGCCTCGAGCATGGAGCAGCTGACGGGCACGGTGAAGCAGAATGCCGACAATGCGCGGCAGGCGAACGAACTGGCTGGCACGGCACAACAGGTGGCGG
>CALJZP010000308.1 GCA_937983545.1 uncultured Azonexus sp. | reverse complement strand
CACCAGCACGCCGGGCGAAGGCAGCACGTTCTGGATGACGGCTCATCTGGGCAAGGCGCATCAGGAACCGCTGCCGCTCGAACCGGAACTGGCCGGGCGACGGGCGCTGGTTGCCGACGACCTGCAAATCACGCAGATGGTGCACACCCACCTGCTTACCCAGATCGGCTTGGTCCCTCACGCCGTGGCCTCGGGCCAGGAAGCCATCGCGGCCATCCTGCAGGCGGATGCCGATAACGATCCGTTTTCGATCCTGTTGCTTGATCTGCTGATGCCGGACCAGAGCGGCATGGATACCCTGGCCGCGATTCAAAAACTGAATCTGAAACGCCCGCCAGCCTGCATTCTCGTCACTGCCTCCGGAGACAGCAGCATCACCATGTCGGCACGCGCCGCAGGCTTTGCCGATGTGCTGGTCAAACCGATCAACAAGGCGATCCTGCAGAAAGCGATCATTCCAATTTTTTCCCGCTCGCCGCAGCCTGCCGCCACGCCCGATGCCCGCCCCGACCTTCGCCTGCGCTGGGAATACGGCGGCACGAAAGTTCTGCTGGTCGAGGACGAGCCCATCAACCAGAGCATCATCAACGAATTCCTCAGCGAAGCCGGCTTGGCCGTCACCGTCGCCGACGACGGAGAAGCCGCCGTCGCACTGGCCCAAGCCCGGCATTTCGACTTGATACTCATGGATATCCAGATGCCCGTTCTGGATGGGCTGGCGGCGACCCGTAAAATTCGCGCGATCGGCGGCTATGGCGATGTCCCGATCATCGCCATGACCGCCAACGCAGCCGCCGAAGATCGCAGCAAATGCCGGCAAGCCGGCATGAACGACTTCATCGGCAAACCGGTCGAGCCGAACCTGCTGTTCGCCACCCTTCTGGAGTGGCTGGCGCCACGAAGGACTTGATCCTCCGGCGCGCCCCCTGCTGCGGACAAGCAGTTTCCTGGCGCGATCGTTGCGGAACGACCGGCGGAATCCACTACAATCCGCCAACTTCCCGTTGCAGGATTTCCATGAAGCCGTTCGTCCCTTTCCTCCTGGTCGCCGCTCTGACCATGCTATCCCCCGTCCACGCCAAGACCCCGGGTGAGGTCGATGTCGGCAGTACCCTGCGCGACCTGCCGATGCAGGGTCTGAACGGACCGGCAAGAAAACCCTCCGACTTCAGGGGCAAACCGCTGATCATCAACGTCTGGGCCAGTTGGTGCGGTCCCTGCCGGGCCGAGATGGGCTCGCTGGATCGGCTGGCCAAGCGCTACGGCAGGCAATTCACGGTCATCGGCATATCGACCGACGACTACCCGCAAAACGCCCGGATGTTCCTGCAGAAATCCGGCACATCGTTCCCGATGTTCATCGACGACAAACCCTGGCCGCTTGAGAACATGCTGGGCGCCAACCGCCTGCCGCTGACCGTTCTGGTCGATGCCGACGGCAAGGTGCTCGGCAAGTACTACGGCGCCCACGAATGGGACAGCCGCGAGGCCGTCGAGGCCATCGCCAAGACCTTCAGGCTCAAGCTGTAGGGACTTACCCTTCGCGGCGACGGAATACCCAGGTCGTCGCATCCGAGACCTCCGGCACGTAGGCATAGCCGTCGCTGTCGAAGGCCTTGAGCCCTTCGGGATCGACCAGCCGGTTCGCGACGGCATAGCGGGTCATCAGGCCACGGGCACGCTTGGCATAGAAGCTGATGATCTTGTACTTGCCGTTCTTCCAGTCTTCGAACACCGGCTGAATCACCGTTCCCCGAATCTTGCGGCCGACGGCCGCCTTGAAATACTCCTCCGATGCGAGATTGACCACCACCGGCCGCGGCATGCTTTCCAGTTCGGCATTGATCGCATCGAGCAGGGTTTCGCCCCAGAAAGCGTACAAATCCTTGCCGGCCTTGTTGGCGAATTTCGTTCCCATCTCCAGGCGATAGGGCTGCATCAGGTCCAGCGGCTTGAGGATGCCGTAGAGTCCCGACAGGATACGCACATGCCGCTGGGCGAATGCCAGATCGTCGGCGCTCAGGGTCTTCGCCGCCAGCCCGTCGTAAACATCGCCGTCGAAGGCCAGCACCGCCTGCTTGGCGTTTTCCGGTGAAAAGGGCAAGGACCAGCCGACATAACGGTCGAAATTGAGCAGCGCCAGTGGGTCGGACAGGCTCATCAGTTGGGCGATGTCGGCCGGCGACAGCTTGCGCAACTGCTTGATGAGGGTCTCCGACTGTTTCAGGTAAGCGGGTTGGGTAAAGTCCGCCACATGCGGTGGCGTTTTGTAATCCAGCGATTTGGCTGGCGAAAGAAAGATGAGCATGGCTGCTTTACGAAAAATAGCGGGGTGGAATTGCGCGACATTCTACCGGCGACAGTCCCTCCGGACGAACAGCCGGCAGGTGCCCGGCGCGGATCGACGACTGCTCCGGCGAACAGCGCGTATTTTGATACGATGCTGCCCTTGGTGTGCATGACGTGCACATTTCCCGTTGCTCTGCGGAGACTGTCTTGCGCTTATTCGCCCCACTGCCTTTCCTCTTCCTCGCGGCCTGCGCTACCGTTGCCACGCTACGTCTCGACGACCGTTTCGGCCCGGCCGACCCGGCCCGTTTCGACCGCCTTCCGGCCGTATCGACCGGTGCCCCCGACTACTGGCGAGATGTCCGGCCCGTACTCGACAATCGTTGCGTCAGTTGCCATGCCTGCTACGACGCCCCCTGCCAGCTCAATCTCGCCAGCTACAGCGGCCTGACACGCGGTGCCAGTAGCAACCGCGTGTTTGCCGACCGCCTGCTGGCCGGCGCGCCGACACGACTCGGCATCGACGCCCAGACCAACGCCCAATGGCGCGACATGGGCTTTTTCCCGGTTCTCAACGAACGCCAGCCGACAGCGCAAGCCAACCGCGAAGCGAGTGCGATGGCCCGCCTGCTCGCCCTCAAACAGATTCACCCCGGACCGGATGGCGGACAGCTGAACGATCCGGATCTCGATTTTTCGCTCAACCGTGCGCAAGTCTGCGTACCGGCCGAAGGCTTGGACGAATACACGCGCCGCCATCCGACGCGCGGCATGCCGTTCGGCCTGCCCCCCATCGCCGCCGACGAGCACGCCACGCTCGCCCGCTGGCTCGAAGCCGGCGCCCCCTACCGCCCGGCTGCGCCGCTGCCCGCCGCCCTGCTGCGCCAGGTTGCCGACTGGGAAGCCTTCCTCAATGCCGACGACAACAAGGCCCGGCTGACCGCCCGCTACATCTACGAACACTGGTTCATCGGCCAGCTGTGGTTCGCCGAGCAGCCCGACACGTATTTCGAACTGGTGCGCAGCCGCACGCCGCCCGGCCAGCCCGTCGATCTGATCGCCACGCGCCGCCCCTACGACGCCCCGGGTGTCGACCGCGTGTGGTATCGCCTGCGCCGGATCGAATCCACACCGTCCGCCAAGACCCACATGCCGATGCAGCTCGACGCCGCGCGCATGGAGCGTCTGCGCGACTGGTTCCTGAAACCCGACTACGCCGTGGCGCGCCTGCCCGGCTACGATCCGGAAAGCGCGGCCAATCCCTTCGTCACCTTCCGCGACCTGCCTCTCGTCGCCCGCTATCGCCTGATGCTCGACGAAGCGCAATTCACGCTGGCAGGCTTCATGAAAGGCCCGGTCTGCCGCGGCCAGTTCGCGCTCAACTCGATCAACGATCACTTCTGGGTCTATTTCGTCGCCCCCAACGACAAGAGCTCCCAATTCATGCAGGCGATCATCGATGCCGCCAGCCCGGTGCTCCGTCTCCCCGCCGAACGCGAGAGTACGGCCGGCCTGCTCGCCTGGAATGAATACTCCCGCCTGCAACGCAAATACACCGAGGAGCGCAGTCGAATCACCGCGAAGTTCAAGTACGGCGACACCCGCCCGACGCTGAACGACGTCTGGGACGGCGACGGCACCAACCCCAACGTCGCGCTCACCGTCTTCCGGCATTTCGACAGCGCCTCGGTAATCAAGGGGCTGGCCGGCGAACGGCCGCAAACCAGCTTCCTCATCGGCTATCCGGTGCTCGAACGCATGCATTACCTGCTGGTCGCCGGCTTCGACGTTTACGGCAACATCGGGCACCAACTGGCAACCCGCCTGTACATGGACTTCCTGCGCATGGAGAGCGAGCTGAATTTTCTCGCCCTGCTGCCGATCAAGGATCGCCAGCCGGTTCTCGACCACTGGTATCGCCAACGCAGCAAGCCGCACAACGACTATCTCGCCGACGCTGCCCGCTACTTTCCGCTGGAAACCGGCATCCGTTATCGCAGCAAGGACACGCTGAACGAACTCTATGAGCTGCTCGGCCAGCGCACCGCCAAATCCCGCGACCGATCGCGGGAGCTGGAGGCCGGCGGGCTGCCGGAAAGCGACCTTGCCGCACTGCGGCGACTGTCCGCCATCCGCGGCCTGGCCGCTTCGCAGATGCCGGAGGACAGCCTGATCGTCTATCAGCCAGCCGTCGGCAAGCCTCGTGTCTTTTCGCTGATCCGCAACAGCGCCCACACCAACGTCGCCGAGATCTTCAGCGAAGCCGATCGCCGGCTGCCGGAAGAAGACACCTTGCTGGCCATGAACGGCATCGTCGGCGCCTATCCGAATGCGATCTTCTCTATCACGCCTCAAAATGCCGGCCGCTTCGCCGACGCCGTCGCAGCCCTGCGCAGCGAGGCCGATCTTGTCCGCCTGACCGACACCTACGGCATACGCCGCACCGACCGTCGCTTCTGGCCGACCAGCGACGCCATCCACGACGCTTACCGGGCCGCGCGACCGGTCGAATTCGGTATCCTCGACTACAGCAGGCTGGAAAACCATTGAGCGGTCTCGGTATCGCCGGCGTGAAGCATCCCGGCGATACCGATTGAGCCGCGCAAGCCGATACGCGGCTGGTAAAATTCCGTTTTTGTATTGTCTGGATCACCGATGAAACGCACCCGCTTTGGTTCGCGCGACCGTCTTTCCCGCGAAGCGGCAGAACTGCAACGCCTGGCTACCGGCCTTTCCGAATCCGGCGGCAAGCTGGAAGACAGCTACTGGGAAACCCAACTGGCCGACACCGTCGATGGTCTCCTCAAGAACGGCGCCGAAGACGACATCAACACCGCCCTCGACCGCCTGTTCGAAGCCAACCCGCGCGCCCACGACGAACTGGCCGACATGGTCGAGTCGCGCGCCGAAACGCATCGCCTGGAGGCCCAGGGTCAGGCATTCGACATCCAGCTCTTCGCCGCGCCGGTCCTTGCCTGGTCGCGCTTCTCCATCCCCGCCTGCGCACTGCCCAAGAGCACCCTGCAGGCGCTGGCCGTGCAACTCGGCGCCCATGTTTTCGGCGGCGATGCCAAGCTGGCGCTGGCCGACTTCCTGTTCAGCCCCGATCAGCTGCCGCGCAGCTTCTGCGACACCTGGCAACTGACCAGGCAGTTGGGCGAAGCGGCCCTGGCCGGCGGCCACCTCGGCATCGACACCAGCGGCATGCCGGAAACCAACCGCTTCCTGTCCGACGTGCGCTACCTCGTCGGCACCATCGCCATTCCGCGCGGCAAGCCGCTGTTCCGCTGGAACGAAGCGGACGGCAACAAGGAGCATGCGCTGAAGGAATGGCTCAAGCAGGGCAGCCCCAATCTCGAACCCTTGCTCACCGGCTGTGCCTGGCAACCGCTGCTGCCGGATGCCTACCACGCCGCCTGCCGCAATGCCGACAAGCTGTCGCGCCCCTATTCGGTCAAGGCCTCGGTCGCCTTCCTGCAGACCATGCTCGGCCTGATGCCGGCCGACATCCGCGCCGTCGTCGGCCCCTGCTACGACCGCCGGATGGAGGAATACCGCGTCAGCCTCGGCCCGAAGACCGGCGAGGAGGTCTATCACGGCATCGTCTGGCCGCTGCTCGGCGCCGAAGACGAAGCCACCGATGCCGCTGGCGAAATCGAGGCCGTGCTGCGCGAAACCGGCGTCAAGGAAGTGCTCTTCCTCGACCACCATTTCCCGATGGAATTCTGCGACGACTGCGGCGCCCCGCTCTTCCCCAATCGCGAGGGCGAGCTGGTGCATACCGAGATGCCGGAGCAGCCGGCCACCGGATCGCAGATCCTGCACTGATGGGCATGTCGTCGAACGAAGACTGGCTGGCGCGCAGCCAGGCTGCCGTCTGGCATCCGTGCACCCAGATGCAGCACCACGCGCAGTCCGGCTCGCCGGCCTACCTGCCGCTGGTGCCCATCGCCCGGGGCGCCGGCGCCTGGCTGCACGACTTCGACGGCAAGCGCTACCTCGACGGCATCAGCTCGTGGTGGACCAACCTGTTCGGCCACGCCAACCCGCGCATCAACGCCGCGCTGAAGGAACAGCTGGAAACGCTGGAACACGTCATGCTGGCCGGCTTCACGCACCAGCCGGTGGTCGAGCTGTCGGAACGCCTGTCGGCCCTGACCGGCGGCGCCCTCGGCCACGCCTTCTACGCCTCGGACGGCGCTTCGGCCACCGAAATCGCGCTGAAGATGAGCTTTCACTACTGGCGCAACGTTGGCCGGCCGGAGAAGGCCGAATTCCTGTGCCTGGCCGGCAGCTACCACGGCGAAACGGTCGGCGCGCTGGCCGTCACCGACGTCGCCATTTTCAAGGATGCCTACGCGCCGCTGGTGCGCGCCGCCGCGCATGTGCTGCCCTCGCCCGATTTCCGGCTGGGCGAGTCGGGCGAATCGCCGGCCGATGTGGCCCGCCGCGCTGCTGCCGCACTGGAAAAGCACCTTGAACAACACGGCGAGCGCATCGCCGCGCTGATCGTCGAGCCGCTGGTGCAAGGCGCCGCCGGCATGGCGATGTACGACCCGGAATACCTGCGCCTCGCCCGCCAGCTGTGCGACCGCCACGAGGTACACCTGATCTGCGACGAAATCGCCGTCGGTTGCGGCCGCACCGGGACTTTCTTCGCCCACGAGCAGGCTGAGATTGATGGCAACCCCATTCGCCCCGACCTGATGTGCCTGTCGAAAGGCATCTCCGGCGGCTACCTGCCGCTCTCCATCGTGCTGTGCAGCGACACCCTCTACGCCGCCTTCCTCGACGACTCGGTGGCCCGCGCCTTCCTGCATTCGCACAGCTACACCGGCAACCCGCTGGCCTGCCGCGCCGCGCTGGCCACGCTCGACATCTTCGAGCAGGACGACGTGATCACCGCCAACCGTCTCAAGGCACGGCTCATCGGCGACGCCCTCGCCCCGCTGGCCGGGCATCCGCAGGTCGGCCACCTGCGCCAGCGCGGCATGATCGCCGCCTTCGATGTCGCCACCGACGACCCGCACTTCTCGCGCAAGTTCTACCGCGCCGCCCTCGACCGCGAAGCCCTGATCCGCCCGATCGGCAACACGGTTTACCTGATGCCGCCGTACATCGTCGGCAACGACGAGATTGACCATCTCGCCAAGGCCATCGACGGCGCCCTGAACGAGGCCCTGTCATGATCGAGGACCGCCTGCAAGCCGAGCTCGCCGACATGGAAGCTGCCGGCCTGACCCGCCGCCGCCGCGTGCTGGATTCCCCAGCCGGGCGCATCGCCACGGTCGATGGCAAGCCCTTGCTCAATTTCGCCAGCAACGACTATCTCGGTCTGGCCGGCCATGCCGACATCTCCGCGGCCATGGCCGCCGGGGCCGTGCAATGGGGTGCCGGCAGCGGCGCCTCGCATCTGGTCAGCGGCCACCTGACGCCGCACGAGCAACTGGAGCGGGAAATCGCCGCCTTTACCGGCTTTCCGCGCGCCCTGACCTTCTCCACCGGCTACCTGGCCAACCTGGCAGTCACCCCGACGCTGGCCGGCCGCGGCGATGCGGTGTTCGCCGACAAGCTGAACCACGCCTCGCTGATCGACGCCATGCAGCTGGCCAAGGCCAACGGCGCCGATGTGCAGCGCTACCCGCACAATGACGTCGCCGCGCTCGCACGCCAGCTGGCCGCCAGCACGGCGACACGCAAGCTCATTGTCACCGACGCCGTGTTCAGCATGGACGGCGACCTCGCCCCGCTGCCGCTCATCTTCGAACTGGCCGAACGCCACGATGCCTGGCTGGTCATCGACGATGCCCACGGCTTCGGCGTGCTCGGCCCGCACGGCGAAGGCAGCCTGGCCCATTTCAATCTGCCTGCCTCGCCGCGCATCCTGCTCATGGGCACGCTCGGCAAGGCGGCCGGTGTCGGCGGCGCCTTTGTCGCCGGTTCGGACACGGCCATCGAATACCTGCTGCAGAAGGGGCGCAGCTACATTTTCACCACCGCCGCCCCGCCGGCCACTGCCTGCGCGCTGTCGAAAAGCCTGCACATCATTCGCAACGGCGACGCCCTGCGCGCCAATCTGATGGCCCGCATCGCCCAGTTGCGCAACGGCCTGGCCGGCAAGCCGCTACTGCCGTCGGCCACCGCCATCCAGCCTTACATCGTCGGCGACAACGAAGCCGCCGTCGCCCTGTCGAAAGCGCTGTGGGAACGGGGCCTGTGGGTGCCCGCCATCCGCCCGCCGACGGTTCCCAAGGGTACGGCGCGGCTGCGCATTTCCATCTCGGCAGCCCATACGGCCGACGATATCGACCAACTGCTTTCCGCCCTGAAGGAACTGGCATGAGCGCGCCTTTGGTTTTCCTGCCCGGCTGGTGCGTCGGCCGCAGCCCGGTTGCCGCCGCCGTCAACGCGCTGGGCGGCAGCATCATCGACTTGCCGGGCTACGGCAGCGAAGCGCTGATCGACGATTTCGACGCGGCTATCGACGCCTATGCGGCCCGCCTGCAACCCGGCACCGCACTGGGCGGCTGGTCGCTCGGCGCGGAGATGGCGCTGGCCATCGCCGCACGTCATCCGGACAAGGTCGGCAAGCTGTTGCTGGTTGCCGGCACGGCCTCCTTCGTCCAGCGCGACGGCTGGCCGCATGCCATGCCGCCGGCCATGCTGGCCGAGTTCGCCGCCGGCACCGCCGCCGATGTCGAGGCCATGCTGCCGCGCTTCGTCGGCGGCTTCAACCGCGGCGATGCCCGCGCCAAAAGGGTGACCGCCGAACTGCTCGAACTGGCCGACCCTCGGCCATCCGGCGCCACGCTGATCACCGGACTGAACTGGCTGCGCGACGTCGACCTGCGCTCAGACGCCGCCAAAGTCGCCTGCCCGACGCTGCTCGTGCATGGCGCCGCCGATCCGTTGATGCCGCTGGGTGCCGCCGAAACCTTGACCACGCTGATCCCCGATGCGCAACTCGCCTGCTTCGACGACTGCGCCCACGCCCCCTTCATGTCCCGCCCGGACGACTTCTTGGCCCGGACTCGTCGCTTCCTGAATGACTAAACCGAGCAAGGCACGCATCCGGCAATCCTTCGAGCGCGCGGCGAGCACCTACGACAGCGCTGCCGCCGTCCAGCGCCACATCTGCCACGACCTGATCGACCGCCTGCCCATCGGGTCGGTGCGCTGCCTG
Source organism: uncultured Azonexus sp. (assembly GCA_937983545.1). Lineage (GTDB taxonomy): Bacteria > Pseudomonadota > Gammaproteobacteria > Burkholderiales > Rhodocyclaceae > Azonexus. The sequence goes on along the minus strand of CALJZP010000308.1, from coordinate 23,197 downwards.
CTCGATGCCGGCTGTGGCACCGGCTATGCACTGCCACTGCTGCGCCGGCGTTTCCCGCAAGCCCATGTCGTCGGTCTCGACTTGTCGCCGGCCATGCTGCACCAGGTCGCCGAGCCATGCTTCCGGGTCGCGGCCGACCTCGAACATCTGCCACTGGCCACGGCAAGCGTCGACTTGTTCTGGTCCAGCCTGGCCGTGCAGTGGTGCGACCTTCCGGCCACCCTGGGCGAAGCCAGGCGCATCCTGAAACCGGGCGGTACGCTGGCACTGGCCAGCCTCGGCCCGGCCACTTTTCATGAGTTGCGGCAGGCTTTCGCCGGCGTCGACGATTATCGGCATACCCTGCCCTTCCACAGCATCGAGGATGTCCGCCGCATGGCCGCCGATGCCGGACTGGCGGCAGTCTCGATCGACCAATACCCGCAGGTCGCCTGCTACGCGGACTTCAAGTCGTTGCTGCGCGCGGTCAAGGCCATCGGCGCCAACCAGGTCGGCAGTGGCCGACGGACCAGCCTGATGAGCCGCAGCGCCTTCCAGCAAGCCGAAACCGCCTACGAAATGCAGCGCACCCCCGACGGGCTGCCCCTCACCTACGACGTCATCACCCTGATCGCCCACGTATGAGTTCAGCGTATTTCCTGACCGGCACCGATACCGAGATCGGCAAGACTTTCGTCACCTGCGCCCTGCTCCACCTCGCCCGGCGCCATGGCCTGCGCGCCGCTGGCCTGAAGCCGATTGCAGCGGGCACCGATGCCGATGGCAAAAACGAGGATGTCGAAAACATCCGGGCGGCCAACAGCGTTGTATTGCCGGACGACTTGCTCAATCCGTATTGCTTCGCCCCCCCGATTGCGCCGCACATCGCGGCGGCCGAGAGCGGCCTTGCCATCGATTTTCCGACGATCGTGAAAACGGTCGATCAAGCCAGACTGCAGGCCGACCTGGTCATTGTCGAAGGCGCCGGCGGGTTCTGCGTCCCCTTGGGCGAAGACAGGGGGTTCGACGACCTCGCGGTCGAACTGGCGCTCCCGGTCCTGCTGGTTGTCGGCATGCGCCTGGGCTGCATCAACCACGCCCTGCTGACCGCCGAAGCCATCGCCTCCCGCGGCCTGACGCTGGCAGGCTGGGTCGCCAACCGGATCGACCCGGACATGTCGCGTTTCGAGGAAAACCTGGCTGCGCTGCGAACCCGTCTGCGGGCCCCGCTGCTCGGCGTGGTCCCTCACGCCCCGGCAGGCGGCCCGGCGGGTGCCGCAAGCTACCTGACGCTACCCGGCGCGTAGCGCATTCGCCACTTCGTGCAAACGTCGCTGGAGATTGCCGACGGCATCGTCCAGGCTGTCCAGCTCGCCGGCCTTGGCTTTTTTTTCCACATCCTGCGCCTCGGCTGCTCCATCGTCATCGGAAAAAGTGGCCAGCAAACCCTTGATGGTATGCGCCTCCCGCTGGACCTCCGCCGCCTTGCCGGACGCGAACGCATTGGCCAGCGCGGCGCTGTTGGCATCCACATCGTCGAGGAACATGTCGACCATCATCGAATAGATTTCCTCGTCCCCGCCCAGACGGTCGAGAATGGATACACGATCAAGAACGAAAGGCCCTGCCATTTTTCTCTCCATTGGATTTTTATCCTGAACCACCCTCCCAATCCGGATCAGATCTGGGGTATTTCCTCGTCGCGAAAACGCTGGCGCACCTCCAGAACGTCCTCCCAGCCGGCGAGAAATGCCTCGACACACATCGGATCGAAATGCTTGCCCCGCCCTTCCTCGAGAAAGCGGCAGGCATCGTCCAGGGACCAGGCTCGCTTGTAGGGACGTTCCGAAGTCAATGCGTCGAAGACGTCGGCGACCGCCACAATGCGTCCGAACAGGGGAATCTGGCTCCCCTTCAAACCTTGCGGATAGCCAGAACCATCGAATTTCTCATGGTGTGAAAGCGCCACCTCGGCGCCGGCACGCAGAATTTCCGAACCGCTGTCCTTGAGCAGTTCGTAGCCGAGTTTGGCGTGCCCCTTCATCACATCGAACTCCTCGGGCGTCAGCTTGCCTGGCTTCAAGAGAATGTAGTCCGGAATACCGATCTTGCCAACATCGTGCATGGGCGCAGCCTCGAGAATCAGCTTCCCCATGGCCGGGCTGAGATCGAGCCCGCGCGCGATAATCTGCGAGTAGTGCGCCATGCGCTGGATATGGGCGCCGGTTTCCGGATCGCGGAACTCGGCTGCCCGCGACATCCGGAAAATCAGTTCCTTTTCCCGCTCGCGAATGTCGCTGGTTCGCTCATCGACCAGCTTTTCGAGATGCTTGGCGCGATCCGCCAGAAACTTTTGTCCGCTGCGCAGCGACAGCATGTTGCGAGCCCGTGCCGAAAACTCGATGCGATCGATCGGCTTGGTCAGGAAATCGTTGGCACCTCCAAGCAGGGCGTCGTAACGAATATCCTTCTGGTCGTTGGCCGTAATCATCAATACCGGAATTTCGTTGCGGCCATGCAGTGCGCGGAAAGCGCTGATGAACCGGAGTCCGTCCATCTCCGGCATCATGTAATCGACGATGACCAGATCGGGCACGTTTTCCCGGCACCACTCAAGCGCCTTGAGCGGATTGTCGAAAAGCACCGGACTGCACTCACCCAGCCTGAGGACAAGGGCCTTGATCAGGGTCAGGTTGATATCGCTGTCGTCGATGATCAAGACGGTATGCATGGCAGATTCGGCTTGCAGGGGAGTAATCGCTACGAGTATATAATGCCCCGCCATGAAACTGCTCTTCGATCTCTTCCCCGTCATTCTCTTTTTCGCGGCCTTCAAGTATTCGGAAAAAAATCCCGAAACCGCCGCCACATGGGTAGCCACACTGCTCGGCTCCGCGCTGGTCGATGCCAAGCAGGCGCCGATCCTGCTCGCCACGGTCGTCGTCATCGCGGCCACCGTTGCACAGATCGCCTGGGTGCATTTCCGCCATGGCAAGGTGGACAAGATGCTGTGGATCAGCCTCGGCCTGGTCGTCGTCTTCGGCGGCCTGACGCTGGCTTTCCAGAACGAAGCCTTCATCAAGTGGAAACCGACCATCCTCTATTGGGTGTTCGCCGTGAGCATGGCTTTCAGCGCGCTTGTCCTCAGGAAAAATCCGATGAAGGCCATGCTCGGCGAGCAACTAAATTTGCCGGATGTTGTCTGGAACAAGGTCAACCTGTCGTGGATCGCCTTCTTCGCCGTCATGGGCGTACTCAATCTGGTGATTGCCTTCAATTTTCCGACCGACACCTGGGTCAATTTCAAACTCTTCGGCGGCATGGGCCTGATGCTGGTATTCGTGCTTGCCCAAGGCATGTTCCTGTCCAAATACATGGAGGAAGAAAAGTAATGCTCTACGTCATCATCGGTGAAGACCGGGCCGGCACGCTCGAGCAGCGGCTGGCATCGCGACCGACTCATCTGGAACGCCTGCAGGCCTTGCAGGCGGAAGGTCGCCTGATCCTGGCCGGCCCCTGCCCCGCCATCGACTCGCCGGACCCCGGACCCGCCGGTTTCTCGGGCAGCATCATCATCGCCGAATTCGCCTCGCTCGATGCCGCAAAGGCCTGGGCCGACGCCGATCCTTACATTGCGGCCGGCGTCTACGAAAAGGTCACCGTCAAGCCGTTCAAGAAGGTACTGCCCGGGTGAGCGGCGCTACGGTCGACCTGCTCCGCCAGCGCCTGAGCGTGCTGCAACCGCTCTCCCTGACCATTCGCGACGACTCGCACCTGCACGCCGGCCATGCGGGAGCCCGCAGTGGCGGCGGTCACTACCATGTCGATATCGTCGCCGCGGTTTTTGCCGGCAAAAACACCGTCACCCGCCATCGCATGATTTATGATGCCGCTGGTGATCTGATGCGCGGCCCCATCCATGCACTCAGCATCTGCGCGGAAATACCCGGCGCAGTATAATTTTCAGGTTGTTCTCCACCCAAGGATAGATACATGCATAAGCTCTCCCGTTTGGCTGCCCTGCTCGTCGCGGGTGCCATCGTTTCCGCCCCGGTACTGGCTGCCGAGAAGGGCAAGGCTGTCGCCACTGTCAACGGCCAGCCCATTTCGCAAACCGTTTTCAACGCCTTCACCGCCGAACAGCAGGCCCAGGGCACGCCGGATTCTCCGGAACTGAAGGACGCCATCAAGGAAGAGTTGGTTCGCCGTGAAATCCTCGCCCAGGAAGCCAAAAAGAAAGGCCTGGATAAGAACCCGAACATCCAGGGGCAGATCGAACTGGCCAAGCAGGCCGTGCTGATCCGCGCTTTCCTTTCCGATTACGTCAAGGCACACCCGATCAGCGAAGCCCAGTTGAAGGCGGAATACGAGCTGATCAAGAACAACCTTGGCAGCACCGAGTACAAGTCCCGCCACGTCCTGGTTGAAAAGGAAGAAGACGCCAAGGCGATCATCGCCAAGCTCGACAAGGGCGAAAAATTCTCCGAACTGGCCAAGCAATCCAAGGATCCGGGCTCCAAGGACAAGGGCGGCGACCTCGGCTGGAGTTCCCCGGCCGCCTACGTCAAGCCGTTCGGCGAAGCGCTGACCAAGCTGAAGAAGGGTGAATACACCAAGACCCCGGTCAAGTCCGACTTCGGCTATCACGTCATCCAGCTCGAAGACTCCCGTCCGGCCACGCCGCCGCCGTTCGACCAGGTCAAGCCGCAGCTTCAACAGCGCGCCGGCCAGCAGCAAATCGAGAATCTGGTCAAGGAACTGCGCAGCAAGGCAAAGGTCGACTAAAACCCGACACCGCATGCGAAAATCACCACACCCAGTGTGGTCCGGAAAATGCCCACCCTCGGTGGGCATTTTCTTTTTGGGAGAGGACATCGTGTTCAGCCGCCTGAAAAACCTGTTCGGAAAATCGGCCGACAGCCGCAGCGACAATGAAACGGCCGACGACGGCAACGGCAACCCGGACTGTGCCGACCAACCTCCCTTCCTGCATCGCGAAGCCGTATTCGATCGCAACAATCGCCTTGCAGGCCACCTCTTCCGGCTGCAGCAATCCTCGAGCACAGCCAATGCCGCCGGCGACCTGCAGCGGGCCCACGACGATGCCCTGTTCGACGCGCTGCTCGCCAGCGACGAAGCGTGGAACAAGATCCCGGCCTACATTCCACTGAGCTCGGCCAGCCTCGACGCTCCCGTGCTCGAGCAGCTCAACGGCAGCAACGTGGTACTGCTCATCCAGCTGGCCTCCGATGCCGAAGCCGACCTGATTTCCGACGCCATCGCGCGCCTGCGCGAACGCGCCTACCGGTTCGGGCTGTTCCGGCAACCGAAGAATCCGGCATTCACCAAGATCATTCAGAAGGTCGACTATGCCGCAATCGACGTGGCCGGCAGCGAGCCTGGCTCGATCCGCGACTTTTCGGCAGCAGTACGGGCAGGCGTCCGGGAAAACGCCATCCATCTCCTGGCTTGCAATATCGACACCGACGACGATCATCAGCTCTGCCTGCAATGGCATTTCGAAGCCTGCCATGGGCGATTTGCCGAACGATCCGCCATCCTGCAGCAAGATCCGGGCGGCGACCCGCACAAGGCGCAATTGCTGAACCTGCTGCGCCTCGTCCAGGGTGATGCGGAGACTGCCGAGATCGCCGACGCGATGAAGCAGGACCCGGTACTCAGCTTTCGCGTCCTGCGCTACCTCAACTCACCGATGCTCGGACTGACACGCCGCATCGACTCGCTCGAGCAGGCCTTGATCATTCTCGGCCGGCAGCGTCTCACCCGTTGGCTGGCGGTACTGCTGTTCTCCGTTCGTGAACCGCAAATGAGCGACTGGTTGCTCGTCGAGAACGCGCTGACCCGCGGCCGCCTGATGGAACTCCTGGCTGAACGCCTGATGCCGGGGCAGCCGCACGACCCGTTTTTCCTGACCGGCATCTTCTCTTGCCTCAATCGACTGCTGCATCGCCCGCTTGCCGACATTCTCGCCACCCTGCCGATTGCCGACGAAATCCGCCAGGCACTGCTCGAACGCAGCGGCCCCTATGCGCCGCTGCTGGCTGTCGCCGAACAATCCGAAGAACTCAATCAGTCAGGCATGTCCGATACAGCGCAGGCTGCCGGGGTCAGCCCGGACATGGTCAATCGCGCCTTGCTCGCCGCCACGGCATGGGCCAGCGAAGTGACCGAGTATTGGGAATAGCCGACGGATCGGCAGAAACTTGATGCAGATTGCGGCGCATCGCCAAGGCAAACGGCACAATCCCGCCCGATGCGCCTCCGATTTCTCCTGATTCTTCCGCTGCTCAGCCTTTCCCTGGCGGCCGTTGCCGAGCAGTCCCTGCAGACATGGCTGGACATGGCGCTGCCGGGCAGCGTTCTGCGCCTTCCTGCCGGCCAATACCGCGGCCCGGCGACCATCAGCAAGCCCCTGACGCTGGAAGCCCAGGGCAAGGTCGTCATCGATGGCGGCGGTAAAGGAACGGTACTGACCATCAAGTCCGACAAGGTCACCGTGCGCGGCCTCGTCATACGCGACAGCGGCGACTCGCATGACGCGATCGACGGCGGCATCATGGCCGAAGGCAACGGCCTGCTGATCGAAAACAACGTACTCGAAAACGTGCTGTTCGGCATTTCGCTGCACAAAAGCAATGACAGCGTCGTTCGCGGCAACCGGATTCGCTCCCGCCCCGTCGACTCGGCCGACCGAGGCGATGGCATACGCCTCTGGTACAGCACGGGGAACCGCATCGAGAACAACGATATCGCGCAGATTCGGGATGTCACCGTCAGCAATTCGCCGCGCAATCGCTACACCGGAAACACCATCCGCGACAGCCGACGCGCCTTCAACTTCCTGTTCGCCCACCGCAGCCTGATCGAAGGCAATCTGCTCGAAAAGAACTCGACGGGCATCATCGCACTCAATTCCGACGGCCTGATCATCCGCAACAACCGCATCCTGCATGCCATGGATGCCTCGGGTGCCGGCGTCGCGCTCAAGGAAACCTCGGCCGCCCTGGTCCAGGGTAACGAAATCGTCCATTGCGCCCATGGCATCATGGCCGACTCGCCGATGAACCCGATCAACCGGATCGTCTTCATCGACAACATCATCGCCCACAACATCACCGGTATCTATTTCTACGGCGCCAAGGGCGGACACATCGCCATCAACAACACCTTCAAGAGCAACCTCTGGCCGGTCACCATCATCGGCGACGGCGACCCGATGAACGATACCTGGTGGGGCAACAGCTGGGACACCTATGAAGGCTTCGATCTGGATGGCGACGGCTTCGGCGACAAGCCGCATGAACTGCACGCCTGGGCCGACCGCATCTGGATGGAAACCCCGAGCGCAACCTTCTTCCGGAACTCACCGGTACTGGAACTGCTCGACTTCCTCGAACGGCTGGCCCCCTTCTCGACGCCCAGCCTGATACTCAGAGATACCGCGCCGCGCATGCGCAAATGAGGCGAAGCGTCATCAATCCATGCTGTCGAGAATATCCTCGATCAGATCATCCACGGCGCCCAACGACAGGTTGAAATAGGCGCACACCGCCGGAGCGGCCTTGTCCCATTCCTCGTCGCCGCCGCCGGCCCCCTGGAGGCGCCCGATATGCTCGGCAAGGACACCCAGCCCGATCAAGGCACGCGCCGTATCGCTCGGGCCATCCGGTCTGCCGAGGATGGCATAGTCATGGTGATGGAGAATCGCTTCAGCCAGCACGCCGGAAAAATGCCAGCGCTTCGCCAGAAAATACCCGACCACGGCGTGATTGGTTCCCAATTCGCTGTCTTCGATATCCGTGAAGCGGCGCTCATCGCAACGATTGGCTTTGGCCAGCACTTCCTTGGTTTGCGGAAAACGCTTCATCAACAAGGGAATGCCGCAATCGTGAAACAACCCGAAGGTGTAGGCCACATCCGGTCGCACACAGCGCAGGCGCCGGGCAAGTTCGGCGGAAATCCGCGCGGATTGCGCCGAGCTGTCCCAGAACCGATCCATCGCAACGTCGCTGCCGCTGGCCAGCGCGACCTGTAGCAAGTGGCCGACCACCATGGTGAACACGCTCTGCATGCCTAGCACGGCAATCGCCTGCATGACCGAATCCACCTTGCGCCCGGTCGAGAATGCGGGAGAGTTGGCAATTAGCATCACGTGACCGGCCAAGGCAACATCCTGGCTGATCAGGCGGGCCACTTCGCGCTGCTCCGGAAACTCTCTCTTGAGTTCGTTATCCAGCGCGATCAAGATGGCCGGGCAAGGAGGAATATCAACCCCGCTCAACATGCTTGGCAACAACTTTTCTTCCGCGACGGCATTCATGATGAATCATTCTCCAAATATGAAGCGGAGACTATCATTCACCACGCACTTGGAAAATATAACAAAAGTTATAGCTGATATTCATCCCCGCCACCCTGCATGGCCATCTCCACCACGCGCCGTGACAGGTGCGGCGCAAACAAGCCGATCAGGTCAAAATCGTAGCGCCGCAGATAAGTACCTCGACGCAGCGCCAGACGGGTTGTATTGGATTCGAACAGGTGACTGGCATCGAGCGCGACCAGCCCCGAATCACGCTGCGGATCGACAGCCAGTGCGGAGATGATCCCCAGCCCCAGCCCGAGACTGACATAAGTCTTGATCACATCGGCATCCAGGGCGGTCAGTGCGACGTTCGGCTGCGCTCCGATACGCTCGAAAGCCCGGTTGATGCGCGAACGCCCGGTAAATGCCGTGTCGTAGGTAATCAGGGGCCAGCGGGCAAGCTCGTTTAGCGACAAGGGCTGGCATGCGAGAATCGGGTGATTCTCCGGAACGATCACGCAATGGCTCCATTGGCGTACCGGCAGTGTGATCAGCTGCGGGTACTGGTCGAGCGCTTCCGTCGCAATGCCGATATCGGCCTCGCCAGCCGCCACCCATTCGGCGATCTGCGTCGGGCTGCCTTGGTGCATTTCCAGCTTGACCGACGGATGCTGGGCGACAAAATCCCGCACGACGATGGGCAAGGCGTAGCGCGCTTGCGTATGCGTCGCGGCCAGCACCAGGCGCCCGCTATCCCCGGATGCGAACTCGGCGCTGGCCCGTTTCAGGTTTTCGGCTTCGCGCAGGATGCGTTCGGCAATGCCGAGCACCACCTTGCCCGGCTCGGTGACCCCGGTAAAACGTTTGCCGCTCCGCTCGAAGATAGCCACCCCCAGTTCGTCCTCAAGCAGCTTGACCTGCTTGGAGATACCGGGCTGCGAGGTGTAGAGCGTTTCGGCCGCCTCGGAGACGTTCAGGCCCTGGCGCTGGATTTCAACGATGTAACGAAGTTGCTGAAGTTTCATTTTAGGCCCCGGGGTCGCGTTATTCGCTGCTCGTCATAGCACCAATCTTCAAGCACTAATAGCTAACAGCTATATAAATCTAACCCAATATTCTTTTTGATTCAAACCCGCACTGCTACGATGCGCCCCCATGGATTATCTTTACACCCTTTCCGGCTTTGCTGTCGGCGCAATCGTCGGTCTGACCGGCGTTGGCGGCGGTTCGCTGATGACGCCGCTGCTCGTGCTGCTGTTCGGCGTGCATCCGGCCACGGCCGTCGGCACCGACCTGCTCTACGCGGCGCTGACCAAGGCCGGCGGCACCGTCGCACATGGCCGCAAGGGACATATTGACTGGGCGATTACCGGACGCCTCGCCGCGGGCAGCATTCCGGCCGCCGCCATCACCATATTCGTCCTCTCCCAACTGCCCAAGGGTAGCAACACCATCGGTGCCATCATTTCCCACGGGCTGGGTTTCGCGCTGATGCTGACTGCGATCGCCATCCTGTTTGGCCGCAAGCTGCGCGACTACGCCAGCAAGCACGAAGATTCCCCGCTCCGCCAAGGCTGCCTGGGCAAGATTACCGTCGCTGTCGGCGCCATTCTCGGCGTGCTGGTCACCATTTCGTCGGTGGGTGCCGGCGCATTGGGCGTTGCCGCACTGTTTTTTCTCTACCCAAAACTTTCGCCCGTTAAAATTGTCGGATCGGATGTCGCCCACGCCGTGCCGCTGACCCTGGTCGCCGGCCTGGGCCACTGGATGCTCGGGGGCGTCGACTGGTCGCTGCTGGGTGCACTGCTGCTTGGTTCGCTGCCCGGCATCTGGATCGGCAGCCATCTTTCCGCCAAGGTACCGGAGCACATCCTGCGCCGTATCCTGGCCTCCATGCTGGTGCTGATCGGCACCAAGCTGGTTTTTGCCTGATTTACCCAAGGACGTTTCATGTACAAATACGATGCCATCGACCGCCAGCTGATCAACGAACGCGTTGCCCAGTTCCGCGACCAGGTTCGCCGCTGGAAGGCGGGCGAACTGGCCGATGACGAATTCCGCCCGCTGCGCCTGCAGAACGGCCTTTATATCCAGCGCCACGCACCGATGTTCCGCATCGCCGTCCCCTACGGCATGCTGAACTCCGCCCAGTTGCGCGCCATGGCCTCGGTTGCCCGCAAGTACGATCGCGGCTACGGCCATTTCACGACGCGCCATAACCTGCAGTTGAACTGGCCGAAGATTGAGGATGTGCCGGAAATTCTCGCCGAGCTGGCCGAGGTCGAACTGCACGCCATCCAGACGTCCGGCAACTGCCTGCGCAACATCACCACCGACCAGTTCGCCGGCGTCGCTGCCGACGAGATCATCGACCCGCGCCCGCTGGCCGAGATCATGCGCCAGTGGACGACCTTCCACCCGGAATTCGCCTTCCTGCCGCGCAAGTTCAAGATCGCGATTTCCGGTACCGAAGAAGACCGCGCCGTCACCTGGTTCCACGACATCGGCCTGCACCTCAAGGTGGTCGATGGCCAGGTCGGTTTCACCGTCATCGTCGGCGGCGGTCTTGGCCGTACGCCTATCCGCGGCGAGGTGATCCGCGAATTCCTGCCCTGGCAGGACATCCTGTCGTATTGCGAAGCCATCCTGCGCGTCTATAACCGCTTCGGCCGTCGCGACAACGCCTACAAGGCGCGTATCAAGATCCTCGTCCAGGCGCTCGGCATCGACGCCTTCCGCGCGCAGGTCGAGGCCGAATGGGCGCACGGCAAGGGCGGTCCGATGACCATTACCCAGGCCGAATACGACCGCGTCGCCGCTCACTTCACCGCACCGGTCTACGAGACCGTCGGCGACGTCGAGCTGCCGGACGAAAAGCCCTTCCTCAATTGGCTGGCACGCAATACCCACGCCCACAAGGTGCCGGGCTACGCCGCCGTCACCCTGTCGCTGAAAAAGCACGGCATCGCACCGGGCGACATCACGTCCGAGCAGATGGAAGTCGTCGCCGACCTGGCCGACCGCTACAGCTTCGGCGAACTGCGTATCAGCCACGAGCAGAACATCATCCTGGCCGACGTCAAGCAGACCGACCTCCACGCAGTCTGGCAACAGTCCAGGGCGGCCGGTCTGGCGACGCCGAACATCGGCCTGCTGACCGGCATGATCTGCTGCCCGGGCGGCGATTTCTGCGACCTCGCCAACGCCAAGTCCATCCCCATCGCCAACGCCATCCAGGCCCGTTTCGATGATCTCGATTACCTGTTCGACATCGGCGAGATCGACCTCAACATCTCGGGCTGCATGAACGCCTGCGGTCACCACCACGTCGGCCACATCGGCGTGCTTGGGGTGGACAAGAACGATGCCGAGTTCTACCAGGTCACGCTGGGCGGCCGTCAGGGTAACGATGCCAAGCTCGGCAAGGTGATCGGCCCGTCCTTCGCCGCCGACGAAATGCCGGATGCCGTCGAGAAGATCATCCAGGTCTATCTGGAAAACCGCCACGAAGACGAGCGTTTCATCGACACCTTCGATCGCATCGGCATCGACCCGTTCAAGAACCGCGTTTACGAAGGCCGTGCCCACGGCAAGGCCAAGGCAGCACAGAAGGAGGCCGCATAATGTCCCAATTGATCAAGAATGGCGCTGCGGCAGCCGACAGCTGGAAAACGCTGGAAATCGGCGAAGGCGAAACGCCCGAAACCGTTGCCCTGCCCGCTGGCGACATCCTCTTCCCGCTCGCCGTCTGGCAGGCGCGCAAGAGCGAACTCGTCGGTCGCGAATGCCTCGGCCTGCTGCTGCAACCGGATGACAAGGTCGAGGACGTCGCCGCCGATGTCGCCCGCTTCACACTGATCGCCGTCAATTTCCCCAAGTTCGTCGATGGCCGCGGTTACTCCACCGCCGCCCTGCTGCGCCAGCGCTACGGCTATACGGGCGAATTGCGCGCCGTCGGCAACGTGCTGCACGACCAGCTCTTTTTCATGAAGCGCGTCGGTTTCGACAGCTATGCGCTGACCGACGGCAAGAACCTGGCCTATGCCATCGAACGCGGTTTCAGCCCGTTCGGCGACGCCTACCAGGGCGCCACCGACCAGCCGCAACCCTATTTCCGCCGCCGCGCCTGATTTCGAGAGCCCCCATGAACCCGAGCCTGCTCAACGTCACGCCCGAACTCGCCGCCAGCGTCGCTGCCAAGACCGACGCCGCGCGCGCCCTGCTCACCGACATCGCCGGCCAATGGGCTCCGGCCACCTTCGCCAACAGCCTGGGCGCCGAGGACATGGTGCTGACCGACCTGATCGTCAAATCCGGCTTGCCCATCGAAATCTTCAGCCTCGACACCGGCCGCCTGCCGCTCGAAACCTACGACCTGATGGCCGCCGTGCACAAGCACTACGACCTCAAGCTCAAGGTTTATTTCCCGCAGTCCGCCGCGGTCGAGAACTACGTACGTCAGCACGGCATCAACGCGTTCTACGACTCCATCGAGCTGCGCAAGGCCTGCTGCCACGCCCGCAAGGTCGAGCCGCTGCAACGCGCCCTGGCCGGCAAGAAGGCCTGGATCACCGGCCTGCGCGCCCAGCAGGCAGCCACCCGCGTCGGCCTGCCGACCCGCGAATACGACGAAGGCAACAAGCTGGAGAAGTTCAACCCGCTGTCCGACTGGACGGAAAAGGAAGTCTGGACCTACATCAAGCAGAACAGCGTGCCCTACAACGCCCTGCACGACAAGTTCTATCCCAGCATCGGCTGCGCCCCCTGCACCCGCGCGATTTCGCTCGGCGAAGACGTCCGTGCCGGCCGCTGGTGGTGGGAAAATGCCGACACGAAGGAATGCGGCCTGCATTTGAAGGCGACTTCGTAAATCCCCACCCCGGCGCCGCGCGGGCCAGCGCCTGCCTCCGGTGTCCGGCGCGGGATGCTTGCAGCGGCAGCCGAATAGCGTTGTGCGCCAGCCTTGGCGGCTGACGGACATGGTCGTTCCACAAATCGATCCTTGCAGCTTGAATCAATAGCACGGTCGTTCTATTATTGATTCATGCCCAGCCATCACAAACGCATCGCCCGTAAAGGCGAGGAAACCCGTGCCGCGATTCTCGACATTGCCGTCCGGCAATCGGCGACGCAGGGCTTCGACGCGTTGACCATTGGCAGCCTGGCAGCCCTGACGGGCATGTCCAAGAGCGGTCTGTTCGCCCATTTCGGTTCGAAAGAAGAACTGCAGCTAGCCACGCTCGACGAGGTGGTCCGCCGCTTCACCGAAACCGCCTATCTGCCTTCTCTTGCAGCGCCAGCCGGCACACAGCGCCTGAACCTGCTATTCGTCAACTGGCTGCTATGGACGGAGCGCTGCGGACTCAAGGCCTGCCCGATGATGTCGGCCATGAGCGAATTCGATGATCAACCGGGCCCGATGCGCGATGCCGTTGCGCACCAGATGCGACGACTGGATCGCGAAGTCGCCGGCAATGTGCAGGCAGCCATCGAATCGGGGGAGTTTTCCGGAGCCGTCACCCCGGAACAGTTCGCATTTGAACTGTTCGGCATCGTGGCCGCGTGCTATCGCAACCACAGCCTCTATCAGGACGCCGAGACAGGGAACCGGGCCAAAGCCGCTTTTCAACGGTTGATCGATTGCGCTCGATCACCATCCGCCAGCACCACCTGACAGTCACTTCCCCAGGAGTCTCCTCATGAACGCCTCTGCACTGCTCGATCTCGCACCACAAAATAGCACGACCGTTCGTTCATTAATTGTTCGCACAGCCGGTGCGGCACTGGCCGGCATCGGCATTCGCCTGGCACCGCGCTGGATTGCCCGAACAACCGCTCGTCGCTTCATCACGCCGCCTCGGCATTCCCGTAAGGCGGAGAAAACACCATTCCTTCAGTCAGGCCGGCACCATGCCATCCGGAACGCAGAGGGTAGCCTCGCCTGCTGGCGCTTCGGCCCCAGTGGATCGCCCGCCGTGATATTCAGTCATGGCTGGGGCGGTCGCGGCAGCCAGGGACAAGCTTTCGTTCCCGCCTTGCTCGCGGCAGGATTCCAGGTCTGGCTGTTCGACCAGCCGGGGCATGGGGTCAGCTGCGGCCGGCAGGCGACCATCGTCGATTTCGCCGCGAGCATCGGTCACATTGCCCGCCTGATCGAATCCGAAGGCGGCATGCTGGCCGGCCTGATCGGCCACTCTTTCGGCGCCAGCGCGCTGGCACTGGCAATCAGCCGCGAATTGAAGGCAACACCCGATTTACGGGTCGTGCTCATCGCTCCGCCGGCCTCGCTAACCGCCTACTCGCATTTTTTCGCCAGGCAGCTTGGACTCCCGGAAATACTTCGCTCGGCAATGCAGTACCGCCTCGAACAGCGCATCGGCCTGCGCTGGGATGACGTCGAGTTGCTCTCTCTGGCGCCGCGATTGAAGCAAGCTGCCTTGTTCATCCATGACGAAGGCGACCGCGAGGTTCCGTTCGCCAACAGTCGTCTGGCCAGCCAGGCATGGCCCGGCGCGACCCTGTGGCCCACCGGCGGCTTGGGACATCGCCGTATTCTTCGCGCGGGAGAAGTGGTCGATCGCTCGGTCAGCTTCCTGCTCGGCGACACGCCGGCAAGCCACGAAACCCCGCTGCCTCTTCCCGCACCGCTCTATTGAAGCCCCTCGCCACGAGCAAGCCGGAAGCCGGACTCAAACGATTGCCGCCAATGCCATCCCGGCAAACGCGGCATTCTGCCAACTTTTTTCATGTCCGGCATCGGGGCTGGCCGTACACGTTATGCGAAACCGATTTACCATGCAGTCAAACCGAAAGCAGGTCAGCCCGACGAGACCGATCAACGCCAGGCAGCATGCCAGGCAAGTATCGTGACAGTCGTCCTTACCCATAACCAACATGCCTCGCCCCTCAGATGGTTAGCATCACCCCACAAGAAAATACCCAACCCCGGCCGCGCCGCTGGAAGCTCTATCTCTCACTGACGATTCTCGCCCTCGGCGCCGGTGCCGGCACACTGGCCTGGATCGAGTTGCAGGAATCGAATTTCCAGGCACGCTATTTCAACCAGATAGCGCAAGCGTCCACCTGGAAGCTCGAGCCCGGCGAGGATCCGGGCATCTGGTTTCCCGGAGCCGGCCCCTACGACCAGCGCCTCGGTTACGCCCAGATCAAGGCCTTCCTGCCCCGCATGACCGCAGCCGGCTTCGCGGTCACCGCCCAGGCACGGCAATCCCGGGAATTCCGCGACATCGTCGGGCAAGGGCATTTTGCGATCTACCGCGAGAAATCGCGGGCCGGACTGACCATTCTCGACCGTCACGACCAGGCGCTGTACGACAGCCAGTATCCCCGCCTCCAGTACCCCGATTTCGAGGCCATCCCGCCCGTGCTGGTGGAAGCCCTGCTGTTCATCGAGAACCGCGACCTGCTCGACCCGAATACGCCGAAACGCAACCCGGCCGTCGACTGGGGGCGCCTGACCCGGGTGGCGGCCGGACAAGCCATGCGCCAGGTCAATCTGGGCGGCAACGGTCGCGCCGGCGGCAGCACGCTGGCGACGCAGATCGAGAAATTCCGTCACTCGCCGGGTGGCCGCACGCACGATACCGACGACAAGTTCCACCAGATGATGTCGGCCGCGCTGCGCGCCTACCGGGATGGCGAGGAAACCCTGCCGGCACGCCGGCGCATCGTGCTCGATTTCATCAACTCCGTACCGCTCGGCGGCATTCCCGGCTATGGCGAGGTCAATGGCCTGGGCGACGGCCTGTGGGCCTGGTACGGCCATGACTTCGCCAAGGTTAACCAGCTGCTGAACGACCCCGGCGCGGACCTCACCGAGCGCGCCCGCGCTTTCAAGCAGGCACTGTCGCTCTTCGTCGCCCAACGCCGCCCTTCCGGACTGCTCGGCGACACCAGCGGCCGCCTCAACGCGCTCACCGACAGCTACATCCGCCTGCTTGCCGAAGACCATCTGATCCCCGCCGACCTGCGCGAAGCGGCGCTGCGGGTGAGCATCCACCCGGCCCGTCAGGCGAGCCCCGGCGACGAGGTATCCTTCGTCGAACGCAAGGCGGTCAACGACATCCGGACCTCGCTCAGCGACCTGCTGGACGTTGAAAACCTCTACACCCTCGACCGCTACGACCTGAGCGTACACACCACCCTCGACGGCCCCAGCCAACAGGCCGTTACACGCGTCCTGAATCGCCTGGCCGATCCGGCCTTCCTGGCCTGCGCCGGTTTCAGGGAAGCGCGCCTGCTGGCCAATGGCGATCCCAGGCTGGTCAATTACAGTCTCACGCTCTACGAACGCACGCCGACCGCCAATGTCCTGCGCATCCAGGCCGACAACCTCGACCAGCCGCTCGACATCAATGCCGGCACCAAGCTCGACCTCGGTTCCAGTGCCAAATTCCGCACCCTGGTTTCCTATCTGCTGGTCGTCGCCGACCTGCACAAGCGCTACAGCGGCACGCCTGCCGAGGCGCTGGCCAAGCTGCCGCGCCATCCGGCCGACCGCCTGAGCAACTGGGCCATCGATGTTCTGCGTGCCAAGCCGGACACCTCGCTCGAAACTCTGCTCGAAGCCGCCATGGAGCGCCGCTACCCGGCCAGCCCCGGCGAGACCTTTTTCACCGGTGGCGGCATCCACCGTTTCGGCAACTTCAAGCACGAAGACGACGGCAAGAACCCGAGCGTCGCCGAAGCGCTGGAACAGTCGGTCAACCTCTCCTTCGTCCGCATCATGCAGGATGTCGTCCATTACCACGCCTACGAAGCAGCCGATGCCCCGGCACGCGGCCTGCGCGACAAGGACGACGACGAAACCCGGCAGGCTTTCCTCAACCGCTTCGCCGAGCGCGAGGGCCTCGGCTTCCTGCGCACCTACTGGCACAAGTACCGCGACGTGGCCCCGGAGGATCGTCAGGAAGTCCTCGCCGACTCCGTCCCCAGCCGCCCGGTTCCACAGGCCGCGGCCTATCTGAGCGTCCTGCCGAACAGTGACTTTGCCGGCTTCTCGGCCTTCATGCGCAAACAACTCGGCGACAAGGCCGGTACCGATGCCGGTCTGCGCAAGCTGTTCGACAGCCACGCCACGCGCCAGTACAGCCTGGCCGACCAGGGCTACCTGGCCCGCGTGCATCCGCTCGAACTGTGGCTGGTTCGCCACCTGCAAAGCCACCCAAAAGCCACGCTGAAAGATATCGTGCCGGCCAGCGTCGAAGCGCGCCGAGATGCCTCTAAATGGCTGTTCGCGCCGCGTTTCAAGCATGCCCAGCAGGTACGCATCAACATCGTCGTCGAAGTGGCCGCCTTCGAGCGTATCGCGGAAGAATGGCGGCGCCTGGGTTACCCGTTCGAGCACCTGGTCCCGTCGCTGGCGACCTCGATCGGCAGCTCTGCCGACCGCCCGGCCGCCCTTGCCGAACTGATGGGCATCGTCGTCAATGACGGCATCCGCCGCCCGACAGTGCGCATCGATCAGCTGCGTTTTGCCGCCGACACACCCTTCGAAACCCGTCTCGAACGCCAGCAGGAAGCCGGAGAGCGCGTCATGCCGGCCGAAGTCGCCCAGGTCACCCGCCGCGCCCTGCTGCGCGTGGTCAATAGCGGCACCGCACGGCGACTCAAGGACACCTACCGCGACAACGAGGAAAAGCCCTTGGCCGTGGGCGGCAAGACCGGAACGGGCGACCATCGTTCGAAGGTCATCGGGGCCGACGGCGGCGTACGCAGCGCCAAGGTCATGAACCGCGCCGCAACCTTCGCGTTCTACATCGGCGACCGCTTCTACGGCGTCGTCACGGCCTTTGTCCCGGGCGCCAAGGCTGCCGCCTACGATTTCACCTCGGCGCTTCCCGTGCAGATCCTGAAGGAAATGGAGCCCGCCCTGCGGCCTCTGATCGCCGACCGGCCGCAGGCCGATGGCAAGTGCAAGAGCGGAGCGGCCGACCTCGCCGCCTCCCCATCGCTTGTACAAAAACATGTCCCGATGGCGAAGCCGCCGGGCCAGGCGACCGGCACGGAATGAGCATCCTCTACCCAAATAGCTTGAATTTCCGTCGTCACAAGACCACGCATCCTTTAGCAATACAAAAAAACCGCTAAAATAGCCCGCTCATGTGTCATTTCCATTTGTCATGCTCGAGTCCGCAGCCCCTCCCCCAACCGGCCCCCTGCCTGATACGCTGACACTCTTCGAGCATCTGGCCGATGCCGTCTATCTGATCGACCCGGACACCTCGAACATCGTCTGGGCCAACCGCCTCGCCTGGGAATGCCTCGGCATGACGCGGGACGACATCCTGAACCACAGCGTTCTCAGTCTGCAAAAGGACATCCACGGCCTGCCGCAATGGTCGGAAATCGCCGAAATCATTCGCGCCAGCGATTGCTATCGCTTCATCGGGCGGCACCGGCATCGCGATGGTCACGAAATCGAAGTGGAGGTGCTCACCACCTCGTTCGAGCATGCGGGCCGTCCCTACTTCCTCTCCGTTGCCCGCAACCTGTCGCGCCAGCTGGCGCAACAGCAGGATCTCCAGGACAGGGAAAAGCAGCTCTGGTTCGCCCTGAACGAAGCCATCGACGGGCTGTGGGACTGGGAGGTAGCGACCGGGAAACTGTATTTCAGCCCGCAGCTCAAGCGCATGCTGGGCTATGGACCCGATGAAATGGCGCCGGTGCTGGATACCTGGAAGCTGAACGTTCATCCCGATGACGTCGCCGATGTGCTGGGGGTATTGAGCGAACACATGCAGGGCAAGCGCGCCCGCTTCGAGGCCGTCTATCGGCTGCGCAACCGCAACGGGCACTACCTCTGGGTTCACGACCGCGGCCGTGTCTGCGAATTCGCTCCCAACGGCGAGCCGGCCCGCGTCGTCGGCATGGTTCACGACATCAGCGACCGCAAGCAACTCGAGCTCCAGCTCCAGGAACTGGCATCATTCGACCCGCTGACCGGCCTCCCCAACCGCCGCGAAGCAAACGCATTTCTCGACACCCAGGCGCAGCTCTGCCGCCGCATGAATCTGCCGCTCGGCATCGCCTTTCTCGACATCGATCACTTCAAGCAGATCAACGACCTGCACGGCCATCTCATGGGCGATCAGGTGCTGCGCCAGGTCGGCACGGTGATCCAGAGCACCGTGCGCGGCTCCGATATGGTCTGTCGCTGGGGCGGCGAGGAATTCCTGATCCTGGCGCCCAACACGGCACTTCAGGACATGCACCGGGTCGCCGAAAAGGTACGCCAGGCAGTGGTCGACGCAACGCCCGGCCTGCCCATGTCGATCACGCTCAGCGCCGGCGTCTCGGCCGCCCAGGGCCAGGCCATCGACATCAGGACGCTCATTTCCGAAGCCGATTCGGCACTCTACAAGGCCAAGTCGGAAGGGCGAAACCGGGTCGAATCCACCCTTCCTGCAATGCAATCCGGCTAAGCCGCCGCCTCTTTCAGCCAGCGCGCGACGAGTTCATACAAATGCGCCGGGTCGATCGGCTTGGCGATGAAATCGTTCATCCCGACCGCCAGGCAACGTGCCCTGTCCTCGACGAAGGCATTCGCGGTCATGGCCAGGATCGGCACCTGCGACCGTCCGGGCATGTCCCGTATGCGCCGGGTTGCTTCGAGGCCGTCCATGCGCGGCATCTGCATGTCCATCAGGATGAGATCGTAGGCGTTATGCCCGGCGCTCGCCACGCCTTCAACGCCATCGTCCGCAAGATCGATCAGCAGGCCGGCCTCCTCGAGCATCACCTGGGCTATTTCCTGGTTGATCGGCTCATCATCGACGATCAGGACGCGGCGACCGGCAAAACGCCGCTGCAGCACATCGAAAACCGGTTCATCCTCCGTCGCGGCAACCTGTGCCGCGCCACCGGCCTTTTTCAGACGCACCGAGAACCAGAAAGTGCTGCCATCGCCCTCGCGGCTGTTCACGCCAGCGTCACCGCCCATCAAGCGTACCAGTTTCTGGGTAATGGCCAAGCCCAGTCCGGTACCGCCATAGCGACGCGTTGTCGAATTGTCGGCTTGTTCGAAGGCAGAAAACAAACGGCCGACAGCCTCCTGCGGTATGCCGATCCCGGTATCCATGACCTCGAAACGCATCGTCACCGTTGCATCGTCCTCCCCGACTTTCCTGACGCGAACCGTAATTCGCCCCGCCTCGGTGAATTTGACCGCATTGCCAACATAGTTCATCAAGGCTTGACTCAGGCGGGTGGAATCCCCGAGCAGCGAACAAGCGATGGCATCCGTTTCGACAGCGATTTCCAGGCCTTTCTCGGCTGCCCGCTCGCGGAAAATGGCCACCACGCCCGATAACAGATCGGCCATGTCGACGGTCTGCTCCTCGAGCACGAACTTGCCGGCCTCGATCTTCGAGAGTTCGAGTATCGCGTTGATGATATTCAGCAGGTGACTGCTGGCCATCTCCAGCTTGTCCAGCCTCCTTTCCTGCTCGTCGCTCAGGCCGGTCCGCCTGATCAGGTGCGCCATGCCGGCAATGGCATTGAGCGGTGTCCGGATTTCATGGGACATATTGGCCAGGAATGCGCTCTTGGCGAGGCTCGCCTTTTCGGCGGCCTCCTTGGCTTCAGCCAGCTGCGCCGTTCTTTCCCGCACCTCAAGCTCCAGTTCGGCATGGTGATTACGGAGAATCCGCTCGGCTCGCCGGCGTTCCGTGACGTCAATGACGAACCCGAGAATGCACGGCTCGCCGTCCAGTTCGGTCACTTCGGCGGAAATGCTGACCTGCCGCTTCGACCCGTTCTTGTGCAGCCAGCGGGTTTCCCAATCGACCAGGCGCCTCTCTTGCAGCAAGCGCTCCGCCCACTGCTCCCGGTCTTCCACGTCAAGCCAGAGCCCCATCTCGGTTGACCGTCGCCCCAGCAACTCATCAGGGGTCCAGCCGAAATCGCGTTCGTAGTTGCGATTGACCTCGACGAAGCAACCGTCCCTCACCCTGACGATGGAGGCGGCAACCGGGCTGGCGTGGAACATCGAGGCAAACCGCTGCTGCGAGAGCCTGAGTTTCTGCTCCGCCGCCATTTCCGCCGCCCGGCGCTGGGTGACGTCCTCGCCGACCCCCACCGCGCCAACGACTACCCCGTTCGCATCGCGGATCGGACAGGCGTGCCAGGCAATCAGGCGTTGTTCGCCATCCCGCGTCCGGATCGGGTATTCAAAATAATCCGTCCGTGTCTCGGCCCCGAAGACCGCGCTATAAAACAGCTTGCTTCGCCCTTCGGGGTTCGTACTCTGGCGCAGACAGGTTTCGAACCAATCCTTGCCGATCAGTTCTTCCGGCCGATAGCCGAGCACCTCGCCCGCCTTCCGGTTGATCGACATGACGCGCCCCTCGAGATCGAGGGCAATGATCATGGCTTCGACGGTTTCCAGGATGTTCCGGTGGTAATCGCGCTCCCGGCGCAAGGCTTCCTCGGCGTTCACCTTCTCGGTGATATCCCGCGCCACGCCAAACAGGCCGACGATCTCCCCGGCTTCGTCCCGGATGGGATATTTGCGGTTGTCGACCCAGCCCTTGCGACCGTCCTTACGCAGGTAGGCCTGCACCTCCTGCACCGGCTGACCTGTCGTAAACACCTGCTTCTCGAGCCGGTAGTACATGTCGGCATATGCTTCCGGGAACAGTTCGTAATCCGTCTTGCCCAGCAGGTCGCGCCAATGTGCGGTCTGGTGCGCGAGGGAAACCAGCGTCTGGCTGGCGCCGGTCAGAACGTGGTTGCGATCCTTGAAAAAGATGAAATCGTCGGTGTTTTCCATCATGGCCACGAAATTGGCCATCATCGGCTCGGATGCCTGCTTGCCCCACAGGGTCCCGGCCGACTCCAGGCGCAACTCGAGCATTGCCTGGCCGGATTCGACGGCGAATCTCCGGTATTCGCCGCGGACGCAGAGGATTTTGCCCGACGCATGCCGCATTCGGGCATTGAAGCATCCCGCCGTGTCGCCAGCCGAAGCTTCGAACAGCGCCGCCACGATATCGGCATCACCGGCGTGGAAGCGCTGGTGCAGCCTCACCTTGCCGCTCGTGAAATCATCCGCCGTGAAACCGAGCAAGTCCACGCAACCCTCGTCGGCAGAAAGCACAACCGGGCTTTCGCCAAGCCGAACCCGAAAAGCTATGCCGGACATCGCGCCTCCGAATATGACGTTTAGCGTAATCCGCCATCTTAACGACGAAAGAGCAAGCGTGTCGAAAACGCGAAAGGATTTCTTTCCGCCCTTTTTTCCTCCGAAGATCGACTGATCACACGTACGGGGAATGGCGATTGAAGACGAATTGCAAATACTTTGCTGCAGCGCAACAAAATGGTAGTCTTGAAGCCATAAAATTACGCGATCAAAGCGAGAAACAGCATGAGCGAAATCGATCTGAAACGTTTTTTCCTCGAGCAGGTGAAACTGTTCGAAAACTTCCCGGCCGACAAGGTCGAGGAAATCGTCATCAAGTCACGCCTGGCGACTTATGAAGGCAACGAGGCCATCCTCGAAACCGGCGACGAAGGCCACACCATCGGCGTCGTCATCTCGGGCCACGCCGAGATTTCGATGACCGACAATACCGGCACGCGCTCGGTGATTTCCCAACTCGAAGCCGGCGACGTCTTCGGCGTCATGTCCCTGCTGACCGGCGACCGTATCGTCGCCGATGTCATCGCAGGCAACCGCTGCTTCGTGTTGATGATCCCGCAGGAGGTCTTCAACACCCACATCCTGACCAATCCCAAGGCGGTCGGTTATCTTTCCCGTCTGCTTGCCGACCGGACGCGCGCCATGTCGGTCGATCTGGTCGCCGCCCAGGCCCGCGCCGTCAGCAAGTCGGATGACCCCTACGCGCTGTCGATGCGCACCAACTCGCC
>CALJZP010000307.1 GCA_937983545.1 uncultured Azonexus sp. | reverse complement strand
TTTGTGCGGCGCAGCCATTTGAGAATGACCAGGAAAAGCATGTCGGGGGCAACCGGCTTGCCGATATGCTCGTTCATGCCCGCATCCAGGCAGCGCTGGCGGTCGTCGGCGAAGGCGTTGGCCGTCATGGCCAGAATGGGAACCTGCGCGTAGCCGGGGAGCTCGCGAATGGCCCGGGTGGCGTCGATGCCGTTCATGACCGGCATCTGCATGTCCATCAGGACCAGGGCGTACGGTTTCCGACGCGCCAGGGCGACGGCCGCGGCACCATCGTCGGCAACGTCGACCGTCAGCCCGCTGTCGATCAGCAGCTCGCAGGTGACGTCCTGGTTGATCGGTTCATCTTCGGCGAGCAGGACGCTCAGGCCGGCGAACTCCCGGGCAATGGCGGCACAGGCATCCTCGCTGATCGTGCCGATATTTTCCCCAGCGCCCGTTACTTTGCGCTGGCGCAAGGTGAACCAGAACGTGCTGCCCTTTCCTTCCGGGCAGTGGACGCCAATCTCACCGCCCATCAGGTCGATCAGCCGTTTGCAGATGGCGAGCCCCAGTCCGGTGCCGCCATATTTACGCGTCATCGTGTTGTCGCTCTGCTCGAAGGCGTTGAACAGTCGGGGCAGGCTGGATTCCGCAATGCCGATGCCGGTATCGGTCACGTCGATGCGGTAGTGCAATTCGGTATCGCTGTCGGCCAGGACGGCGATACGGACGTCGATGCGGCCGCCCGGCGGGGTGAATTTGATGGCGTTGCCGACCAGATTGATCAGAATCTGGCGCAGCCGGACCGGATCTCCACGAAGTTGCTGCTTGCCGAGGGCAGGGGGCAATTCGATGCCCAGATTCAGCGCTTTTTCCTGGGCCTTCCCGCCGAGCAGGGCATCCATGTCACGCAGAATGTCTTCAAGCGTGAATGCGGCCTGCTCAAGCGTCATCCGATCGGCTTCTATTTTTGACAGGTCCAGAATGTCGCTGATGATCGCCAGCAGATGGCGAGAAGCGTGCATGACCTTGCTCAGTCTTTCTTTTTGCGGGATATCCTCGGTTCGCCGCAAGGCGCTTTCGGTCATACCCATGATGGCGTTCATCGGTGTCCGCAGCTCGTGGCTCATGTTGGCCAGGAAGGTGCTTTTCGCCCGGTTGGCCGCTTCCGCCTGTTCCTTGGCCTGACGTAGCTCCGTCGTTCGCTCGCTGACCAGCATCTCCAGCTGCTGACGATGCCTTTCCAGCTCTGCTTCGTTACGTTTGCGTTCGGAGATGTCGTGGCCAATGCCCAGAACGCCAATCAGCTTGCCCTGATTGTCGACGACCGGCACCTTCGTCGTTTCCAGCAGTTCGCGATGCCCGTCATTGGCGAAGGTGATCCATTCCTCGTTGATGCTGGGTCCGCTGCGCTGCAAAGCCTTGCGGTCGTTGTCCCGGAAATAGTCGGCCAGTTCCCTGTCGACAAAATCGTAGTCGGTACGGCCGAGGATGTGATCCTTGGGAGCGC
Organism: uncultured Azonexus sp.; assembly: GCA_937983545.1. Lineage (GTDB taxonomy): Bacteria > Pseudomonadota > Gammaproteobacteria > Burkholderiales > Rhodocyclaceae > Azonexus. The sequence continues at coordinate 9,253 of CALJZP010000307.1, read as the reverse complement.
CGAAAAATGCTTCGAAGCGGGGATTGCAGGCGAGGTAGACCCCGTTGGGGTCCTTCAGCCATAACAGGTCGGGCAGGTATTCAATGAGCGCATTGAGATGGGCATTGACCTGGGCGAGTTCGTCCGCCGTTTTCTTCGAGACGGCCTGCTCCGCAAGGAGCGCATCGGTGCGATCGGCGAGCAATGCCTCTCGATGGCGCGAGGTGGCGAGCAACCGATTGAAGGCGCTGACCAGTTCGCCGATTTCATCGGTGCAAATAACGGGCAGGCTGTCCGGCAACGCCGGATCGTGGGTGGGAGAGTTCAGCGCCTGCGTGGCGGCAATGAGGGGGGAGAGTCGTTTGCGCAGCAAATGCGTCGTGGTCCACCAAACGACCAGGCAGGCCAGTACGGAGAGAACCAGCGTGGCGAACAGGATTTTATGCCATATGGATTCTATCGGAGCAAACGCCGCGCTGGTTGGCAGGGTGGTGACGACGAACCAGTCAGCAAGCGGAATGCGGCGACTGGCCGAGATTTCCTCGACACCGCGCGAATTGACGGCTATCCCATAGCCCTCGTAGCCCTGCATGTAGCGGTCATGCATGGCATTGCTGCCAGGGGGCGGTACGGCTTGCATGATGCGTGTCTTGTCGCTGGCCGTGACGATGATCCGGTGGTTGGGGGAAATCAGCAGAAAGCCGACATTGCTGCCGATCCGGGTCTCGATGTTGCGTTCGATGAAATTGGCGGCGCCGAGATTGATCGAGCCGGTGACGGCACCGACGATCGTTCCCCGATCGTTCCGCACCGGCACCGCAAGGCTGATGACCGGAGAGTGAACGGTTGTCCCCATGGTTGGCCGGCCGATACCGCGCTTTCCTTCCTTCAGGGCGGCAACCATGTAGTCCTGCTCAAGATAGTTGCTCGCTTGCCGTTCGGGCGACGGCGGTATCGAGGCAACGGGAACTGCGTCGGCGCCGGCTATCCAGACGCCGGCATTGAAAAACTGAAGCAGGATGTGCTGTGTGTCGAGCCAGGCCTGGAGCTTGTCTGCATGTCCGAAGGTGGTGGGGGTGAGATTCTGTGCGACCGATTCAAGCGCGACGAAGCGCCGTTCAAGCGCATCGTTGGTGGCCGAGGCCAGTACCGATATCGTCGCAAATTGCTGCTCCCCGAGCACTTTCCCGGTGTCGTGGCGGAGGGTGTGATAGCTGTAGAGGGATAACGACCAGAGGGCGACCAGAAAAATGGCGAGCGTAACAAAGGCCAGTTGAGTTTTCAGGGACTGCCAGGAGTAAGGCCCCGGTCGCATGCGCAAACTCCTCGGAAGAATCGTTTCGCGTACTGTAGCGGTCACCGGTAAGCGACACAAGGTCGCTTACCGGTGCCAGGGGCGCAAGGCAGGTATTGGGCAACCGCCCTGCAGCGGAGCGCTTAAACCTCGCTGACCTGAAAATCGATATGGCTGCCGTCGGTGACAATTTCCTTGACCGCACAGTGGGCGATGCTGTCGAGAATGACCGCCTTCTGCTCAGCCGTGAAATCGGCCGGGAAGCGGACTTCGGTCCGGAATTTGCTCAAGGTCAGGGGGCCGCCGGAGCCGGCGAAGGGTTTGCATTCGACCGCGATGCCTTCGGGCTTGATGCCCAGGCCCTTGCAGGCTTTCTTGGCGAAGACGATGGCACAGGCGGCCAGCGCGGCATAAAAGGCTTCCAGCGGATTCATCAGGGAACCGTCCAGTGCATAGCCGGCTTCGTGCTTGCCACTGGTGACCATGATGAGCGGGGTGTTGTCGGCAACGGATGTATACATGCTGTTCGTCCTTGGTTTATTTATATAAGAATGTACTTATATATTAACCTGAGACAACGACGAACGCAAAAAAAACCGCCGGTCTTGCCGGCGGTTGGTGAGCGGAAGGTTCGGGCGATCAGCCGAGACGCTGGCGGGCGCGAACGATGGCAGCCCGGACCTGCTCCGGTGCCGTGCCGCCGATGTGGTTGCGACTGGCCAACGAGCCTTCGACGGTCAGTACGGCGAAAACGTCGTTGTCGACTTGTGGGCAGAAGGCCTTCAGTTCATCGAGCGTCAGTTGCGGCAGGTCCACGCCCTTGGCTTCGGCGGCCTTGACGGCATGGCCGACCGCCTCGTGCGCATCGCGGAACGGCAGGCCCTTCTTGACCAGATAGTCGGCGAGGTCGGTGGCCGTGGCGAAGCCCTGGGTCAGGGCAGCCTTCATGTTGTCGGCGCGGACGGTGATGCCGCCGGCCATGTCGGCGAATACCTTCAACGCGCCTTTCAGGTTGTCTACCGTATCAAACAAGGGTTCTTTGTCCTCCTGGTTGTCTTTGTTGTAGGCCAGGGGCTGGCTCTTCATCAGGGTCAGCAGCGAGAACAGATGGCCGAAGATGCGCAGGGTGTCGGTGACGGTGTCGACAGCGTCGAACAGCGGCTCCTTGTCTTCCTGGTTGTCCTTGTTGTAGGCCAGCGGCTGCGACTTCATCAGGGTCAGCAGGCTCATCAGCTGGCCGTAGACGCGGCCGGTCTTGCCGCGGGCGAGTTCGGGGACGTCCGGATTCTTCTTCTGCGGCATGATCGACGAGCCGGTGCAGAAGCGGTCGGCGATCTGGATGAAGCCGACGCGCGGGCTCATCCACATGACCAGTTCTTCCGACAGGCGGCTGATGTGCATCATCAGCAGCGAGCAGGCAGCGGTGAATTCGATGGCGAAGTCGCGGTCGGACACGGCATCCAGCGAGTTTTCGCAGACACCTTCGAAGCCCAGTTGCTCCGCGACGAAAGCACGGTCGATCGGGTAGGTGGTGCCGGCCAGCGCGGCGGCGCCGAGCGGCAGGCGGGCGACGCGTTTGCGGCAATCGGCGTAGCGCTCGGCATCGCGGCCGAACATCTCAAAGTAGGCCAGCATGTGGTGGCCGAAGGTGACCGGCTGGGCGACCTGCAGGTGCGTGAAGCCGGGCATCGGGGTGGCGGCCTCCTTTTCGGCCAGATCGACCAGCGCGCTGCGGAAATCCTTGATCAGCGCCAGGATGTCGTCGATGGCGTCGCGCAGGTAGAGGCGGATGTCGGTGGCCACCTGATCGTTGCGCGAACGGCCGGTGTGCAGGCGCTTGCCGGCGTCGCCGACCAGTGCGGTCAGGCGCTTTTCGATGTTGAGATGGACGTCTTCCAGATCGAGCGACCATTCGAACTTGCCCGACTCGATTTCCTCGGTGACGATGGCCATGCCGCGCTCGATGTCGGCCAAGTCGGCGGCGGCGATGATGCCCTGTCTGGCAAGCATGCGGGCATGTGCCAGCGAGCCGCGGATGTCCTGGCGCCACATGCGCTGGTCGAAATCGACCGAGGCGGTGTAGCGCTTGACGAGATCGGAGACCGGCTCGGAGAAACGGCCGGCCCAAGTGTATTGATTGGCGTTGGAAGTCATGACTCTGATCTAGAATGGGGCAAATCGGCGACGAATTTCGAAGAAACCCGCACAAAGATGACAAGTATACGGCACTTTCCGGCCACGCACCCCTTGCCCGACTGGCGCAATTTCGGGGTCATGCTGCGCGTGCTGCTCGGTGTCAACGGCTTGGCGGGGCTGGCCGCCCTGGTTCAGGCTGGCGATATCGGCAAATGGCTGGATGCCTACCTGCAACTGGCCGCCGTGGTGGAGCCTCTGTTGTTGATCGAACTGGGCCTGCTCTCCCTGTTGCGCGACATGCTGTGGCGCCTTCCCCTGCGTCTCGGCCAGGCCTGCGTTGCCGGGCTGGCCGGCGGACTGGCTGCGGCCATGTTCCTGTATGCCCGCAGCCTGCTGCCGATCGACACGGGGGCGACATTGCGCGCCGTCCTGCTGGCCGTGGCCAGCGCGGTCCTGCTGCTCGCTTATTTCGAACTGCGTTCGCGGGCGTTTTCGCCGGCCCAGGCCGAGGCTCGGCTGGCTGCGCTCAATGCCCGCATCCGGCCGCACTTCCTGTTCAATTCGCTGAACGCGGTGCTGTCCTTGATCCGGGCGCGTCCGCAGCAAGCGGAGGAGGCGCTGGAGTCGCTCTCCGACTTGTTCCGCGCCGCCATGCGCGATCCCGGCGAACTGGTCAGCCTGGCGGACGAAATCTCGCTGGGGCGGCAGTATCTCGATCTGGAGAAGCTCCGCCTGGGCCAACGTTTATCGGTCGACTGGCAATTGGGGGCGGTCGACATGAGTCTGCCGATTCCGCCCCTGATGTTGCAGCCCTTGCTCGAAAACGCGGTTTACCACGGTATCGAGCCGGCACCGGAAGGCGGCGTGATCCGAATTGCCATCGAGCAAAGGAGGGATGTGTTGTGCATCGTCATCGCTAATCCGACCGCCAGTCAGCCCCAGCATGCCGCCGGCAACCGGATGGCATTGGCCAATATTCGCGAACGTCTGGTCCTGTATTACGATCTCGAAGCCCGTCTGGAAACCGAAGTCAGTGACCATCGCTACGAGGTTCGTATCACACTGCCATGTCAAACGAAAAACCGCTGAGAATCCTCATCGTCGATGACGAGCCGCTGGCGCGCGATCGCCTGCGCGCGCTGCTTGGCGATCTTGCTGTTCAACTGCCGAGCAGCGTGGTAGGCGAGGCGGCCAACGGCCTCATGGCGCTCGAATTCCTTAGCGGCAACGCCGCGGATGTCGTCCTGGCCGATATCCGCATGCCGGGCATGGACGGCATCGAACTGGCGGCCCATCTCGGTCGCCTCGAAAAACCGCCGGCCGTGATATTCACGACCGCCTACGACAACTACGCGGTGCAAGCCTTCGACCTGAACGCGGTCGACTACCTGCTCAAGCCGGTACGTGCCCAGCGCCTGCTGGCCGCCTTGCAGAAAGTGCCGGCGCAGCACCCCGATTCCGCGCTGCTGGCAGGCATCGGCCACGAAGTGCGGGGAAGCGGGCGGACCCACCTGTCCTGCCATGAAAGGGGGCGGCTGTTGCTGGTTCCGGTCGGCGAGGTGCTGTATTTCAAGGCTGACCTCAAATACGTCACGGCGCGTACGGCGGAGCGCGAATACCTGCTCGACGAGGCGCTGACCCATCTTGAACACGAATTCGCCGACCGCTTCATGCGCCTGCATCGTGCCGTCCTGGTCGCCAAAACAGCCTTGGCCGGCTTCGAGAAGGCAGCGGGTGACGATATCGAAGCCTACGGCTGGGCCTTGTTGCGCGCTGTCCCGGAAAAGCTCCCGGTCAGTCGTCGGCAGTGGGCGCCAGCCAAGGCGCTGGTCAAGAATTCCTGAACAGTCATTCGAAAGAGATCACGACGTGTCCCGTATCTGCCCCCATTGCAATCACGCCCGCAAGGCCGACGACAATGTGCCCGAATGGCAATGCCCGGCCTGCGGCAAAGCCTATGACAAGGCAGGCAGTCACCTGCCGCCGCAAGGTTTACGTACCTATGGCCCCAACGTGCAGCCGGCAAGACGTAGTGGCGGCGTTCGCTGGTTGCTGATCCTCGTCGCCCTGGGGGCGGCGTTCTGGTTTGGCCGGCCGCTGCTCATGCCGGGGGCGGCGCCGATTGCAGCCGCCTCGGCGAGCCAGCCAGAAGTCAGCCTTTATGCCACCGAGTGGTGCGGCTACTGCAAATTAACCCGGGAGTTTTTCGCCGCCAACGGGATTCGCTATACCGAATACGACATCGAGAAGAGTTCCGAGGCATTGAAACAGCACCGCAAACTCGGCGGCAACGGCGTGCCGCTGATCGTGATCGGCGACGATGTGATCAATGGCTGGAACGAAGGGGCGTTGCGCCAGTTGCTGCAGCCCTGGATCAAAGGCTGAGCGGATTGCCCGGCGGCGTGCCCCCGCCTGCCGCCAGCCGGGCCTGCTGATCGGCCAGTGCGTTCCCGCGGCACGTGCCGTGGCCCGGAATCCAGCTGGGCGTGGCATGTTGCAGCAAGGCATCGAAATTCGCATCGGGAAACAGCCGGCCGAGTTGCTCGTCCTGCGCCGCACCCAGCTGTTTGGCCCGGGCCAGGCGGACGATGGCATCTTGATTGTCCGAAAACAGGGCAAACGGCATGCCGGGGATATACAGGGCGGCTTGCTGCAGGCCGAAGACGGCCGCCTGCAATTCCAGTTCATTGCTGCCGGTCAGCGCGACGCTGCGCGTGAAGGTTTGCGCGGGTTCATCGGCGCTGCGATAGAGCGCGGCGCCCAGCCCGCCCTGGCGCAGGCGACTGGCGTCGGTGAACAGCAGCGCCTGGCTGACAAAGCGTAGCGCCAGGCGTTCCGGCAACGGCCCGACGGACAGGTGGACGATGCGCTCGGGCTTCTTTTTTCTGCGTTTTGCCATGCCGCCTAGACTAGCCGGAAAGCCGTTCCGCCGCCAGAAAGGCGAAAGCCTCGTACCGGGGGGAGTACGAGGCTTTCTGGACGGCCCTTTGGGGGTCAGGGGAGGGAGGCCGTCATGGCTGATGTCTGTTCAGCGCATGTGTCCAAGATAAGGTCAGGGGCGCAGGGTTTCAAGTAACGGTTTGCAACAGTGCGTATCGTACTGTGCTCGCCTTGCCGAAGCATGCGCCTTCAGGAGGCGGCCGCCTGGCAGTTGTCGCGACCGTTGGCCTTGGCATGGTACAAGGCTTGGTCGCTGCATTTGTAAATATCCTCCGGAGACATGCCTGTCCGCCAGGTCGCCAGGCCGATGCTGAGCGTGACCTTGCCCTTGGGGGCCATCGCATGCGGCCAGGCTGCAGCCGCGACGCGCTGGCAAAGGGCTTCTCCCAGCCTGTGCGCGTCGTCGCGGGCTGTATTAGGCAACAGGATGGCAAACTCTTCGCCGCCGATCCGGGCGCAGAAATCGTTGGTGCGCCGAACGTGCAATTCCAGTGCCCTGGCGATGTTCTGCAGACAGGCATCTCCAGCCGGGTGGCCGTAATGGTCGTTGTATTTCTTGAAGTAGTCGACATCGACCAGGAGTAATGAAAACGCGGCCCCCCCTCGATTGGCGCGGGCGCTTTCCTCGGTCAGGCGCTGGTCGAAATGCCGGCGGTTGGGCAGGCCGGTGAGCGGATCGCGCAACGCCTGCGCGGCCAGGGTGCGGTTGGCTTCCTCGAGTGCCTGGGTGCGCTCGGCGACCCGGTGCTCCAGATCGCCGGTGTAGTCGAGCAGACGCTTTTCCATCTGCAGGAAGGCTTGCCCGAGTCGGCTTATCTCATCGTTTCCGGGAACCATTGTCATGGTGTGCTGGCTGCGCCCGTCGACTGCTTCGACATAACTCAGCAACGACATCAGCCCGGCGGTCATGTTGCGCAGAACCTTCTTCAACAGCAAGGCGGTGAGCAAGAGAGCCAGAACGATGGCGCCGGCCATCAGCCAGCGGAGTTGCGACAGCGGCTTTTGCGCGTAATCGAGATCGGTGAGTACCACCAGCACCCAGTCGAAGTCGGGAATGTGGCGGTAGATGGCATCCTGCTGATGTTGCAGCTTGCTATCGATGAACTTGACGCTGCCACAGCATCCGTCGCCGTTCTGCATGCGCTGTCTGACGGCCAGATCGTCGAGGACGATTTGCTTGAGCGATTTGCCGGAACGATGCTCCATCAGCTCATCGTCGTCGCCTCGGTGCTTGCCGGAAAAAACGATATGGTCGGTTTTCCGGTCGATGATGAAAAAATCCTCGGTGTTGCTGCTCGAGGGGGGCACAACGTCCAGATGGTCGAGTCCCAGCAAGGGGGGAAGGCGGCGGCTGTCGAGATAGCGGATGCTCACCTGTTCATGGCCCACGATCTCTGTCCACGTCATGCAGCGTTGGTCGTTGCTTGCGCGGAATTCCCGGTAAGGGTCTGCCTGCTGCAGGAAGTAGTCGTAACCCAGCGCGACAATGGCTTTGCTGCAAGCATCCTGCGAGCCGATGCTGGTGCTTGTGCCGCGCGAGAGGCGAACGCTGTTGGCAGGCGCGAATTGCGCAGGGGCGCCGGCCGTCGACGAGGCCGTCGCATCGGCAGTCCCCTGCAGGTAGGCGCGAGCACTGATGCTGATCATGTTCTGCAGCATGCTGTGCATGCCGTAGGCGGAAAATTCCATTTCCCGGTGCGCTATGGCATAAATTCTTTGCTCGATCAGAAAGAACGTGACAAAAGTGGCTGTCCCGCAGCACAGCAGCAAGGTCAGCAAAACCCCGGAAAAGAGTTTTGTCCGATAGCTCAAGCGGCTGAACATGACGGATGTTCCGGAATCACGCGGCGCGCTTCGTCAGGTAGGCCAGCATCTCCTGTTTCGGGAGCGGGCGGCTGAAGTAAAAGCCCTGTCCGATGTCGCAATTGAGGTTGCGGGCCAGACGCCAGTCCTCAAAATCCTCGACGCCTTCGGCGACCGAGGTCAGCTCGAGTTCCTGGGAAATATTGATTGCCGCAGTCAGGATGGACAGCAATTTCTGGTCTGCCGTTACCGCATGCACAAAGGATCGGTCGATCTTGAGCTCGGTGAAGGGGCATTTGGCCAATTGCTTCATCGACGAATAGCCGGTGCCATAGTCATCCATGGCGATACCGAAGCCCTTGATACGCAAGCGTGTCAGCGTACTGAGGCAGGCCTTGAGATTGGACATGACCGAGGTCTCGGTGACTTCGAAAGTAATTTGTGCCGCGGGTATGTTCGTTCGTTCGAGCTGCGCGGTGATTTTGTCGACCAGATCATGCTCGCTGAGCAGCGGGACGGGGAGGTTCATGCTGGCGCAGAATCCGGGGAGATGGACGTTCGCCTCCTTCAGGAACTCCAGCGTGGTGGCGAGTTGGAACAGGAAGTGCGGAAGCGCCAGCGGGCCGTTCTCGATATGCTCGAGGAAGGCGGCCGGCGGGACCATGCCGTGCTTGGGGTGTTGCCAGCGGGCCAGGACTTCGGCTCCGACAATCTGGTCGTCGACCAGGGAGATTTTGGGTTGGTAGTAGGCAACGATCTCCCCCGCTTGCATGGCATTGGCGAACTCGTCGCTGAACAAGGGGGGGAAGGTGCCGTGCTGGCGGGAAATGAACTGGTGGTGGCTCGGGTCGTAGGGCTTGAGGGCGCGGAACAGGCAGTCGGAGGTGATGGGCTTGGGCAGGATGGCGACCAGTTCGAGTTCGCTGCCGGAAACGATTTCCCGTACCGAAGAGAGCAGGCTGCTGTCGAGGCCGCTCATCACGGCAACATACAGCTTGCCGCTGAAGGATTTTTCAACCGCATCCAGCAGTTCGACGCCGTCAAGCACCGGCATGTTGAGGTCGGTCAGCAAAAAGTCGATGAGCTGCCCCTGCATTAGCT
>CALJZP010000306.1 GCA_937983545.1 uncultured Azonexus sp. | reverse complement strand
AAAGCTGCGTTGGATGTGGCCATGGCCGCCGATCGTTGACACGCAGAATCTTCCCAGCCCCAACGAATATTATGGGCTGGCCGACATCGAAGAGGACTTGTTGCGTCTGAACGACGCAATCAACTTTACGCTTAGCAACATTCAGCGCATCATCCGCTTTCATGCCCATCCGAAAACGTGGGGCCAAGGGTTCACCGCTTCGGCTTTGAAGATCGGCGTCGACGAGACGATTGCCCTTCCTCCCGGCGCATCGCTGCATAATCTGGAGATGCAGAGCGACCTTTCGAGCAGCGTCGCCTACTTTCTCCGGCTGAAAGAAGCTTTGCACGAAACTGCGCACTTGCCCGAAGTGGCCATCGGCAAAATAGAAAGCATCGGTGCTTTGTCCGGTGTGGCGCTACGTATTTTGTATCAGCCTTTGCTGGATCGCACGGAACAAAAGAGATTGACCTACGGTGCTTTAATCGTAGAGCTATTCCGTCGTTTGTTGGAGATGGCAGGATACGGCGACAACAATTTGGTTACGTTGACCTGGCCGGAGCTGTTGCCCAGCAACCGTATGGAAGAGCTGCAGGCTGCTTTGTTGAGCAATCGGCTCGGAGTGAGCAGCGATACGATTCTGCGAGAGTTGGGCTACGACCCGGACATAGAACGACAAAAGCGACAGATCGACGGCGATTTGCTCGGCGAACAGTTGTTGACGGCGTTCGATCGAGGGGGACGTGCAACCGAATGACCCTGCCGCCTTGCGGCGCGTTGACGAATCACAGACCACACGCCACAATCCGCCTTGGCTTGCGTGGTTTGGCGAACTGGTTTCCGTGCATGGGCCGGGCGAATATGTGTTGCGCATTCGTCTGGACGGTTCGGTTACGGTAAAGCGCCCGCGCAAGCCGTTGGAGTTCGATTATCGAGGGGACCCGTGAGCAGACTGTTCGACACGGCCCGGCGGTTTCGTGCTGCGCTGTTACGACGGGAGCGGGCGGCCGCCTCGGAGATGGTGCGTGCGTATGCGGCTTCTTGGCGCCGCCTGCGGAACCGCTTGGAAGAGTTGGAGGCGCAGATCGCACAAGCCCAGGCCTCCGGCCTGACGGTCGGCCCGTTTACCCCGCGGCAGCCGGGCGGGCCGGTGATTGCGCAACCGCCGGGAACGTTTTCTATATCTTGGATTTATCGGCGCGACCGCCTGCTGGCGCTGCTCGGTCAGGTAGAAAGGGAACTGCTCGAATTTGCAGCGCTGGCGCAGGAGCTTACGGAAGCCGGACAACTTCAGGCCGTTCGCGCTGCGCAAGCCAATGCGGCAGTGCTCATGAGAGAAGCCGCCCGTATTGCCGGTGCGCCGGAACTTATCGCGGCGTTTAACTATCTTCCGTCGGCCGCGGTTGAGGAGATGGTCGGCCTGTCATCGACCGGATCGCCGTTGCGTGAACTGTTCGATGCGATGGTTGCACGCACCGGGCAAGGCGTGCGGGAGGCTTTGGAGACGGCCGTAGCGTCCGGAACGGGGCCGCGTGAGACGGCCCGTTTGCTCCGTGCGGCCTACGGGTTGGGGCTGACGCGGGCGCTGACGATTGCCCGTACCGAGCAGATACGTGCATATCGCGAGGCGAGCCGCCGCACTTATGAGGCTAACGGCGACATCCTTGCAGGGTGGATGTGGGTCAGTGCGGCAGATGAGCGCACATGCGCAGCCTGTTTGGCGTTGCACGGAACCGTGCACAGGCTCGACGAACGCATCGAATCCCATCCGAATTGTCGTTGCGTGATGGTCCCTTTGGTGAAAGATGCGCCTGTGGAAGTCGAATCCGGCGAAGAGTTGTTCGCCCGCCTCTCCCCTGCGCAACAAGATGCCAAATTGGGCAAGGCTGCTGCTGCGGCGTATCGGGCCGGACTCGTGCGGTTGGCCGATTTCGTCGGGGCGAGGGACGATCCGGATTGGGGAAGACACACTTACGTCAGAAGCCTGCGGGAAGTGTTGGGTGTTGACGAGGCGCTTCGTTGGATCAGGGCGACACGCCCTCGGCAATGATATTCGTTATGCTTGTCGTTTTTTTAAGCTTCTGCTATATTACAACGCAGGACATTACAAATTCTTTGTCCCAGAGCGCAAGCAGAGGGGCAACTTCGACGGGCTTTCGTCCCGCGAGGTTGCCCCTTTTTGTTTAGACCCAGGAGGTCATGATGAGTGAAGAGCACGACCAGGTGTCGACAAGCGCGGAAGGTGGCCAGGTGCCGCCTCAGTCGGAAGTGTTCGATGCGGAGTATGTAAAGAAACTGCGCGCCGAAGCCGCAAAATGGCGTACGGAAGCCCAGGCAGCTAAGGCAAAGATTGCCGAATTCGAGCAGGCACAGATGACGGAAGCAGAGAAGCTGCGCGCCCAGGCTCAAGCCGCTCAGGAAGCGGCGGCTGCGGCGCAGGCCGAGCTTCGTCGCGTACGTGCCGAGGCTGCGGTGGCACGTGTTGCCGGAAAGATGGGGATCGATCCCAACCTAGCCCTACGGCTGGTGGATGTGGAATATGACGAACAGGGAAACCCTGTCAACGTAGAGCAGGCCGTCGCTGCCGTGTTGGCTGCTTATCCACAACTGAAGCCGGCGGCGGTACCGGTGGGGACGACGAACCCGGCGCGCATGGGTAAGTTGACCTTGGAGGACATCAAGAAGATGACAGAGGCGGAGATCAACGCCCGGTGGGCCGAGGTCGAAGCCGTTCTGTCGGGTAAAAGCTAGGAGGCTATGCGATGGCTATCGACAACTTTATCCCTACGATCTGGAGCGCTCGGCTGCTTCAGAACCTGCAAAACGCACTGGTGTACGGCCAGCCGGGGGTCATCAACCGAGACTACGAAGGCGAAATCCGCGAAGCAGGCAGCACGGTCAAGATCAATGCGATCGGCGCGGTGACGGTGGGGAATTACACCAAAAACGCCGACATCACTCCGCCGGAGACGCTAAACGACGAGCAGCTGCAGCTCGTTATCGATCAAGCCAAGTTTTTCAATTTTCAGATCGACGATGTAGACCGGGCGCAGCAACAGCCCAAGATCATGGCCGAAGCGATGAGAGAGGCGGCGTACGCGCTGGCCAACACGGCCGACCAATACATCGCAGGGCTATACACGCAGGTTCACACGGGCAACCAGATCGGCACGACCGCAGCTCCGAAGACGGACTTGGGCACGCCCGGAAAAGCGTACGAGTATTTGGTGCAGTTGGGCGTGTTGTTGGACGAAAACAACGTGCCGACGACCGGGCGTTGGGTGATCGTTCCCCCTTGGTTCCACGGCCTTTTGCTACAGGATCAGAAATTCGTCGCTACCGGCGGCAGCAACGCGGAGGCCACCTTGCGCAACGGCATGGTAGGCGAGGCGGCCGGTTTTACCGTTCTGAAAAGCAACAACGTGCCGAACACAGCCGGCGGCAAATGGCGCATCATCGCCGGGCATCCGATGGCATGGAGCTATGCGGAGCAGATTCGCAGCGTGGAAGCCTACCGCCCGGAGCGTCGGTTTGCCGATGCCGTGAAGGGGCTGCATCTTTACGGCGCGAAAGTCATACGCCCCAAAGCGCTGGCCGTGCTGACGGCCGACCGGCCTAGCTAAAGGAACGTAAAATGCCACGCCCGTCGATGGCTGCGTTGATAGCCCAAGTCCGTTTGCTGATCGCAGACCCTGCAGGGGACTCGGCGACGTTCACCGACGACGAGCTGCAGGCGTTTCTCGACAACAACGCGGTAGATGTGTTTTACGAACCGTTGACGCCGGTTCCGACGGTGGAGCCGGGCGGAGCAACGCAGCATCTGGTGTGGCATGCGGCGGCCGGCTGGTGGGAAGCGAACGAGGCGCTGGTGGACGACGGCTATTATCCGCTGACACCCACCGGCGCCGATCGACAACGAGGGCGCTGGACGTTCGCCACGTCGCAGAACGGTGTGCGGATTCGCGGCGTTCGCTATGACGTATACATGGCCGCCTACGAGGCCGTGCAGGCGTGGAAGGCCAAGCTGAAACTCAGCTACGACTTCAGCGCGGACGGCGGCAACTACCGGCGCAGCCAGATGCTGGCTGCGCTGGACGAATTGGCCACGTCGTTGCGCTCGATGGCCGGCGACGGCGGCGCTTTGGCCGTAAAGATGGAGCGGTGGGATGTATGAACGTGTTGCTGATCGCCCCAGAATTCGGGCTTTCGGCAGTGGCCGACGAAGTGCGTGCGGTTTCCTTAGCGCTGCATCCGGTGGTTTTGAGCGGCACGGTCAACCGCCGGGATGTCTTGGATGCTTTGCGTCGGCATTCTTGGGATGTCATTTGGTTTGCGACGCACGGAGATTCGTCCGGGATACGTCTCAGCGACGGCCCTATTTCCATCGCCGACCTGACGGCGGTGGTGCGTGCCAGCGGCGCCTGGCTGGTGGTGCTGAACACATGTTCGAGCAGGCTCATCGGGCTTGAGTTGCACTACGAGCTGCAGGTTTCCGTTATCACGACTCAGGCAGAAGTTGATGACCTGACGGCGTATCAGACGGGGGCGTTGCTGGCCCAGGAGCTGGCCAAAACGAAGGACGTGGTTCGTGCCTTCGAGGCCTCTCGGCCCGGCCAGGGACAGAATTACTATTTGTTCCACAATGCCGGGCGCGACGAGGCGACGGAAGTCCGCACGATCATGATGCTCAACGAATGGGGCTCGCGGTTGGCAAGCAAGATCGACGGGTTGGCCCGTCGGCTAGATCGGGAGCTCGAAGAGCTGCGCAAGGACCTGGAGAATTTGTCCCGTCGCGTGCAGGAACAAAGGAAGGTCCCTCCGGGGCGTCGGATCGCCTTCGTTGCGGCGTTTTGGCTGTTGTTTTTGCCCGTTCCTCTGTTTTTCTCTCCGGTCAGGGAGCTGCTTGACATCGGCTGGAAATCCGCGCTTGTGTTCACGGCGTTGGCTTATGCTGCCGGAGCGGCGCTGTGGGGACACGTGTGGTGGGGCGGTGGCGATGGCTAGCGAGAAAGGATAAACGATGTTATCTGCCGCAGAGTTGGCTGCGATGCAGAAAACGCAAACGGCCTCGATGATGGATGCGTGTACGCTGCTTGCGCCGACCAAAACTACGGGCGATTTCGGCCAGCAAGGGGCAACCTACACGGAAAGCGCCGAAATCCCGTGCGGGTTTGAATCTCCCGGCACGCAGCGCAGCGGATCGCTTGCCGGCGTGGAAGTAATACTGTATGCCCGCATTCGGCTGGATTTGGCGAACGGCGCAAACGTGACGCCGGATCATCGCGTTCGGATTACGAAACGGTTGGGCGAACCGTTAACCCCGCCGGAACTATACCGGGTGGTCGGCTGGCCCAAGCGAGGGCCGACGGCATTTGTGGTCGAACTGGAGCGAATCGCCTAGCGACAATGGAAATCCGTGTGAGGATCGAAGGCATCGATGAGGCCGTACAACAACTGAACGATCTGACGGCGCTGCGGCAAGGTTTGAGCGCTGCGGCATTTTACGTCGAAGGCCAAGCAAAGCTTAAGGCTCCTGTGGACACCGGCTTTTTGCGCAATTCGATCCAAGTGCTGAGGGTGACCGACCGCGAGGCGTTGATCGGTGTCGGCGCCGAGTACGGCATCTATCAGGAGATGGGGACTCGTTTCATGTCGGCACGTCCGTTCATGCGTCCGGCCGTGGAGAACAACCGCGAACGCATCGCGGAGATCATTCGGCAAGCCCTTGCACGCGGGCGGGAGGTGCGATGAGTTTTGAGGAAGAGCTGGTAGCCATGCTTCAGGCGGCGTCATCGGTCACCTCTGCGGTCGGGGATCGCATCTGGCCGGTGGCAATCCGGCTAAACCCGGCGTTTCCGGCCATTACGTATGCGAGAGATGCGGGAGACCGGGAGTACGCGCTGGATGCCAACGTCGTGCGCCGTCGTGTGACGTTGGTGGTGCGCTGCTGGGCCAAAAGCTATCCGGACGCGCGCAGGCTGGCCGACGAGGTGTCCGAAGTGCTCGACCGCAATACGAGCCCGTCTATCGACGTCGTGACGGTGCGAGACGGTGCCGATGTGTGGTTGGACGGGCACGATGTCTTCGGCTGCACGCTGGTGGTGGAGATGGAGATGCACATATGAGAGGGACCGAAGCGGCAATTTGGGTAGATGAATTCGATTTTTCGTCTGCCACCGGCCAGATCGACGTGTCTTTTGAAGTAGGCGAGGCTGAACGTACCAGCCTGGCCAGCGAAGCCCAGGAATTCCTGCCGTTGCTGTCTAAATGCACGGTCACGCAAAACGGATATTTTGAAGGCGTACTTCCCGGCGGTTTTGAGCGAGAACTGGAAACCCGCTTCGGGGACGGGCGCGCGCTGGTGACCGTGCTGCTCGGCCGGTCTGTTTTGGACTGCGTGGCCTATGTGCTGCCTGCTGCGACCAACTACAACATGACGTTTTCGGCGCCGGTGTCCGGCCTGGTGACGCTAAACGGGCAGTGGGGAACGTCCGCCGGGGCCGTGCGGGGCCGCAGGGTGTTCGACGGCACCTTTACGGCCGTCGGAGAAAGTGTGCCCGTGGATTTGGGCGCCGGCACGACAAGGGGCGGGCATGCATTTCTGCACGTTGCCGGCATTACAGGGGTAGCGGGAACCGTCGAGATTCGCATCGAGTCAAGCGCCAATCAGATCGATTGGGACGACGAAGGCAGCTTCTTTTTCTCGTCGGTCGGAGGGTATCGCGTGGCGTTGACGGGGACGATCGGCCGATATGTACGTCTGGCCTGCATCGATCTAGGCGGTGCGACGGTGGTTCGGTGTATGAGCGTGATCGGCTTGAATGCATAACACAGGAGCGTAGACATGGGTGTGCGAGGACCGAAAAACTGTACGTTTACGTTGAACGGCGTGAACCTGACCCAATACGTGGAGCAGGTCGATCTGAACATGACGGTGGCCGAACTGGAGACAACCAATCTCGACAGCTCGGCCCAGGAGTTCATTCCGGGTTTGCCGGGTTACGATGCCAGCATTACGGTGACCAGATGGGATCGGGTGGTCGACGACGTGCTCGGCCCGTTGGCCATTGCGCCGGCGAGGGTGACGGCCGTCATCGCGTTTAGAGATGCCGGCAACAACACGATCACCTATACCTGGAACACGCAGGCATTCGTAACAGGCTACGGGATCAGCGCGGCGGCGACGGGGAAAATCACCTCTTCGCCGACGTTGCGTTTGAGCGGAGTACCGACCAGGACGGTGAGCTGATGGCAGTTCGAGTCGTGTGCGACACGCCGGGCCTAGAGGCAAACTGGGTGGAAGTGGACGAGGTCTGGACGCGCAAGGAGCTTCAGGCATTTGTGACGCTGGAAGGCGACGAGTACTGGGAGCTTTGGGCGCGCAAGGTGGTGGCCTGCCACATCGAGCTTCCTTCAGGGGAGGTGATAACGGCTCCCGAACGGGTGCGCACGGCGCTCGACGACCTCGATTTACGACTGTTGCGGTGGCTGTCCACCGCAGTGTTGACGGCAACCCAGTACTTACTGAACCTGGGGGAAGGGAGCGCGCGGCTATCGTTGAATGGCGTCGGGGTAGCCGCGCCGGCGAAGATTCCGACGACGACGCGCTGATCGACGCACGCATGTTCGCGGCCGTCCCGTCCGCGTTGGTGGACATGTGGCTGCTGCGGGAATTTCCGGGGCGGACGCTCGAAGAACTGGACGGAATCGACTTCGGCCGCCTGTGGCGTGCGTTAAGCTGTCGGGCCGTGTTGAGGGCCGAAGAAGCCCGTGAGCTTTATCTGCAAGGGAAGTACAAGCCCACGCCCGAAGAATGGAAGGCAATCTTGCGCAACGATGCGGCGCTCGATATGACTTGGGGACGCGATGGCAAATCCGAGCGTAACGATCCGGCTGTCTGCTGAAGACAGAGCCACTCCGATCTTAAAACAGGTGCAGAATGCACTGAGCCAGACCGGAGCCATGGGGACGATGGTCGGTCACGTGCTGGGCGGTGGTCTGCTGGCCGGTGTCTCCGCGGCAAAGGATTTGGCGATTTCTGCCGCACAGGCGACGTGGGCTTTGGGCGAGATGGGTGCCCTATCACAGCGACTGGAAACAAGCTTCGAGCGCCTGGCAGCAGGGGTCGGCACCAGCGGCGAGGTCATGTTGCGGGCCATGCGGGAGGCCAGCCGAGGGACGATCGGCGATTCCGAGCTGATCCTTGCTGCCAACCGTGCTTTGATGTTAGGCGTGGTCGATTCTGCCGAGGAGATGGCTGCGCTGGTCGAGGCTGCGATCGTCCGCGGGCGCGATATGGGCGTGAGTGCAAAACAGGCAGTCCACGACCTGGTGACCGGCATCGGGCGCATGAGTCCGCTGATTTTAGACAATTTAGGTATCGTCGGCGTACAACGTTCGATCGAGGAATACGCCAAAAGTCTCGGAAAAACCGCAGAACAATTGACGGACGTTGAAAAAAAGCAGGCGCTGCTGAACGCCGTGATCTCCGGCACGCAGGGCGTCCAGGTCGTCGACGACATGGCATCGAGCTTTGAGCGGCTGAACGCAGCGCTCGAAAACGCCAGGGGGGCGTTGGCCGAATGGGCTGCCCCCGGCGTGGCAGCTTCAGCCCAGGCGACTGCAGATTTCATCAACGGACTTTTCGCGCCACGAACCGCCGACATGTCCTCCCCTTGGGCATTGCTCGGCGGCTATTTTTCGGCGTTTGGGACGGCCTTTCAAGAAGTTGCCGCCGGAGCGATGAGCGCCGGTCGGTCGTTGCAGTTGGCGTTGGGATTGGCGACACCCACCGCACAAGAATTGACGGAAGAGATCACGGCGCTGCAAGAGCGCGTGAAGGAAATGAAAGCTGCGTTGCAGGCCGAGCAAGAGCTTTACGGACAAACGCAGGCAACGCAGGCTTGGCAGATGGCCATCGAGCAGTTGGAGGCCCGCATCCTCGAACTACAGCGTGCGCTTTATGCGCAGAATGCGGCCGTGCACGATTCGATCTACGGCATGCAGATGCTGGCCGGAGCCGCCCAGACGGCCGCCGGAGGTGTGAACACGATGACTGCGGCCGTGCTCGATCTGGACACGGCGCTGAAGAACATGGAGCCGGTGCTGCGCAATCTGCAGAACATCCGTATGGGTGCAATCGGCCGCGCCGAAGCGTTGGCGATGCAGGCCGTAGGATTAGGCGCCGATCCGCAACAGGTGGCCGCTTTGCTGGGCGAAACGACCGATGCTCTTTGGAATATGGGCCTTGCCTTCGACGCCACGACCGAAGCGCAATTTCTCAACAAAGTTGCGGCAGAAAAACAGCTTGCCGGCTTGAAAGATTTGGTCGACGGATTGACGGCCGCCCAAAAGGCTGCGACGAAGTTCGCCTCAGGCGGGCTGTCGGACATGGATCGGGCTTTTCAAAAGTTAGAGAGTCGGGTTTCCGGCGTATTGTCGCAATCGCTCGCGTTGGATGTAGGCCTCGATCCGTCCGATTTTTTGCCGCGCGAGGATGCGATTAACGAAAACGCCCGTCGGCTGGCCGCAATCATGCGCGACGGCTTGGGCGATCAGGAGTGGCTGGAGGAATTTAAGGCCGAGGTGCCGGGAATTTTCGACGAACTCATCAACAGTGCAGACCCTCGCGGGGCGGCAGCTCGGATACTGAAAGAGTTTCAGGCCGGCCTGCGTCCGGAACTGCTCGATCGTGAGCAGGTCAAAGAGCGCGTGCGTCAGATGATCCTCGGCGAGCAAACCATGGCTGCCTTGGCCGGAGAGATCGCCCAGGAGCTTGCGCAAGAGATGGGCCTGAGCCTGGGGCAGGTGCAGCGCACGATGGCCGCGATGGGCATCGGCGGCTTAGACGGCGGCGGACTGGGCGAGCAGTTTGTGGAAAGCATTGACGGCGCCTGGATCGCAGCCGGCACGGCCGCAAAGATCGCAAAATCGTTCAAGGATAACGAAAGTTTGTTGCGCTCGTCCGGCGGCGTCGTAGGGGCCTGGTGGGGCGAAGGATTCTTGGCGACGGTAGGCGACAATGTGCCGCAGGGGCTGCTGGAAATTATGACGGACAAGCTCTTGCCGCTCATCGTCGCCCGTCTCGGACGGCGTAACGGAGCACCGGACGACGAATGAGCGTAAGTACGACGAGGCTCAACAATATTCCTTTGGCACAGGTGGCCGACTACTCGATTTCTACGGCGTACGTCGGCGGAGCCGTGACGCTGGCCAACGGAGCGCTGCGTCGTGACCTGATGGACGTCAACGCCAAGCGTCGGTTTTCGTTGGCCTGGGTTGGGCTGACTTCCGCAGAGCTGGCCACGATCGAGGCTGCCTACGCAGCCGCAGTGGCTGGGGACGTGGCTTTTGTCGGGCCGGACGGTGCTTCCTGCAACGTAAACGCCGGCCCGAATCCCGGCCTGCGCAAAGAGGCATACAAGGTTGCCGGCGGGACGTTGCGTTGGCGCTGTTCCTTTGAACTTTGGGAGACATAAAAAAGTGAGTTGGACACGAGCAGGACAGTTGTCTGCAGAGACGCGGAGCTTGGCCGACGTCTCCGGCCTGACCGGGCCGACCGGTGCCACCATCTCCTCCGCAGAGAAATACACCGGCAATTACAGCTATCGTTTTTCCGGTGATAGTCAACCTATCGGCATTGCCGGGCTGAATGCGACGGCCGCGCGGGCACATCTGTTTTTCCGACACAACGGCATCTGGGGTTCCGGTTTTGCCCCGCTCGTCGGCATGTTGGTCGACGGCGCGCCGGTCGTGTGGGGATTGGATCTCTTTACGGCCGAGATAAGGTTGCGCGCCGGGTGGGTTTCAGGCTCGTCTACCGTGCGGTTCCCGGTCACGGTGACGAGTGCGGCCATCACGGCGACGGCGCGCTGGTATTCGGTCGGAATGACGGCTTTTTTCGACGAAAACGGGTTCGTTTCTCTGTGGGTCGACGGGCTGTTGGCGGCGACGTGGGAAGGAGACACGAGGGTGTTTCGTTCCGGCCAGACGACGGCCAGGACGACGATCACCGGCTGCTATGCGCTCGGTACTCCCTCCGGTTGGATGACCGGGCTGGGTATTTGGAGTAATTATGCCTACGTCGATGATTTCTATGTCGACGTATGGGGCGGGAGTTCCCGTCCGACCGACGCGGCGCCGCCTTCCCGCCGGTTTTTGGCAGCCTTCCCGAACGGACCGGGAGGAATTGCGCAGTGGACTCCCGTCGGCGGGGCGAACTGGCAGAACGTGGCCGAAGCGCCGCCGGACAACGATGCGACCTACAATCGTGCGACGGATGCCGGGTCGGTCGACATGGTGAACTTGGCCAACATCGCGGTGCCGCCGGATTGGGCCGTGCGTGCGGTGATCCCGATGGTCTACGCTCGCAAGACCGACGCGAGCGTGGACAGCAGGATCAGGGTGCTTGTGAACAACGACGCCGGGGCGCTGGTCGGCGCGGCCAGGCCTTTGCCTACCTTTTACGGATATGTGTGGGAGCGATGGGCGGCGCAGGCAGACGGCAGCGCCTGGACGGAAGCGACGGTCAATACTGCACTGATGGGCTATGAGTCGGCCGGCGACTTCGGCTAAACAGAACGATGGTTGAAACCAGAGTCAGTCAGCTTGTCGGACTGGTCGAGACGTCTGCGCAGCAGGTTGCGACAAGCCAGGCGTTGCTGCTGGTCGAAATCGACCAGGTTCAGTTGCGCGTGTCGCAGGCGTTGCTGCTGGTCGAAATCGAGCAGATTCGCCCGACCCAATCGCAGGCCGGCGAGGGGACGCAGACGGGGAAAAGCGTCGTGGCGGTCTCGCCGCGCGCGGCAGAACAGGGACATATTGCGTTCCTCACGTTGGCGCAAAGCATGGCCACGGTCGCGCCGCAGACGATTATCGTCCCTGCAATGCAAAACTTGCCGGGAGGAGGAATGAGCACGAGGCGAACGGTCGGCGTCACGGTAGAAGTAGATTGGAGCCGGAGCGGCGTTTTCGTAAACGAATCTTCCAGGGTGGTATCCGCGCGGGGGACACACAGCCTGACGGGGCCGGATCAGTTGTCGGTCGGCGGGAGGGGAGGAATGACCACCTGCTCGATCACCTTGGACAATCACGACGGGCGTTTTTCGGCCAACAACAGCGCTTCGCCGCTCTATGCTGCCATCGCCGCCGGCGGCGCTTTTCTGGCGCCGGTGCGGGTAGACGTGACGATCGACGGGCAGACGCAACGCGTGTTTACAGGCGTGCTGCGTGAGATTCAAGAAAATGCCGGCACGGCGACACAGGCAGCGACGGCGGTGCTGGAATGCAGGGGCCGGGAAGAGCTGTTGCTACAGGACAAACGTTCCACGCCGCTGGGGGATTTTCTGAGCAACAACGCACGCCCGCGGACGGAAGATTTCCATATCGTGAAGCTGCTGGAGCAGGCCGGATTGGTCGACGGCGTGGACTTCCGCTCTCAGGCATGGGCTGCCGCACAAAACGCACGGCCGACCATCGACGCAGGGATATTCCCGATCCGATACGTGTGGCTGGACGACGAGTCGCTGCTGGACGAGCTTTGGCAACTGGTGGCTGCGTGTTGCGGCTGGTTTTATTGCGATAACGACGGCATATTTCACTATCACAACATCACGGCAGTCGTTCCGGAGGCTCTTCGGCGGCATTACGGCAACATCACGACGATAGAGCTGAACGAGACGACGGTCGCCGGCCTGACGTTGTACAGGCCTACGGCAGAGATGTATGCGGACGTCACGGTAGAAGTGGCGATGCGCTCGCCGGGGGCGGTAGAGGAGATTTGGACGCCGGACGATGTGATCGTCGTGCCGCCGAACACGACGAAAACGGTATGGGCTCGGCTGGACGCCGCTCAGTGGCGCGAGCCTATCGTGTCTTGGGCCGCATATACGGCCGGCGGCGTGCCGCTGAGCGGCGGCGTGACCGTAACGCCGACGTTTTACGCACAGCGCATTAAGCTGGAAATCCAAAACAACAACCCGAAAGCCGCCTACCTGAACACCCTGCGCATACACGGACAGGTGCTGGTCGGCGGGAGGACGCTGGAGGTCGAACGGTCAAGCACACGTCCGTTTTGGAACGGGCGCGTGCGGCGGCGGCGCAGCATTCGCAACAACATCTACATCCAAACGGAAAGCCAAGCCGAAACGGTTGCGGCATACACGCTGCGCCGGCAGGAGCTGCCGGTGTTGACGGCGCAGATAGCCAACGTCGATCGACACGATGTCCGTATCGGCTGGCCGGTGCGGATTCAATACCCGGATGCAGTCAGTGCTTCTGCTGCGATCGTCGGCATGGTGACGAGCGTGGCCTGGCGGGTCGACCAGACGGGTTTCCGCTCCGATCTGACGGTACTGGAGACGGGAAGCCTGTTTGCCGGCGCGACGCCGCTTTTTGTTTTGGGCACCAACGTTTTAGGCGACAGAAACGAGCCGGGCGAAGCCTATCTGTTTTACTGAAGAAAGTGACACATGACGACCTTTTACGACGGCAATATCTTGAGCGCAAGTCAACTGAACAGCTTGGTGCAGCGCGTCAACGCGCTGGAAGACGGCGCAGTCGGCGTGAATCTGGGCTTTGCAGAGGTGACGCTGACCCGAACTCATCAGGACGTTTATTATCAGGTCACGCATAAATACAGATGGCTGCATCTACGTTTTGTCGAAGGGAACGACAAGACATCTCTGCGCATTTACTACAACACGACGCTGGTCTATACGTCACCGGGAAACGGCGGCACCTTCGCCGTCAACGTCGATCTGTCCGGTTTCGGGTTGTCCGTCGGCACGCTTTATCGGGTTCGTGCAAGGTGGGGGGAAGAAGCGGGCAGCGGCACAACCATCACGTTGACCTATATGGTGGAATCTAACGAGGAGTTGTAACGATGCCTGTGCCTTTTGAACCTTTGACGAAGCCCACGGCCGCACAGATGAACGCTCTTGCGGCTGCGATCCAGGCTCTGGAAGCGGTCGGTTGGGACATCGGCAAGCAGTTCATGGCTCCGGAATGGAACGGCCCAGGGAGCCGATGGATTTTTCGTCGGCGCTTTCGCTGGCTGCTCTATGATTCTGCCGGGCAGCTCGAAGATTTGAGCGGACAGAACGAACCGATAAACCTTCCGGACGGCGAAACGCCCGGCGCGGTAGTGAAAGATTTGGACACGGTGCCATGGCTAAGGCCGGGCATGCTTTATCGCGTGACAGGCTGCGCGTGGGCGATGGAACAGGAGTCGATCTGATGCCGAAACGCCAGGAACTGCGCATCATCGACAGTCGGCGGACGGTGAGCAGTAGCACAGGAGCAAGTTCTCCGATCGGAACACACACGCACGACAGCAGATATTATCTGCGCGGGGAAGTAGATGCGCTGCTGGCCGGCTATGTGCTGAAAGCGTCCTTTGGGGCCGACACGCTTTTAAAAGCGGACGCAGCAGGGACTCCTATTGCGCTGAACGTTCCGACCTCCACGCTGGTCGGTAGGGGGGCCTCCGGAGGCATCGCGGCGCTGAACGCAGGGGCAGCCCGAACGGTATTAGGGCTTGCAACGACAGATAGCCCGCAATTTGCGGGCGTGGTCACAAACGTCTTGCGCCCTCCATCGGACACGACGGATGCCGTGCGCGTCACCAACGCGGCGCTGAACCGGAACGTGCTGACAATAGACACGACAAACGAGCGGGTGGGGATCAATGCTTCAACGCCGCCTGTTTTTCGGCTGGATGTGCACGAAAACGTTAACGCCGTAGTAACGATAGCCCGTTTCAGAAATTTCTCATCCGGGAATTCCGCGGCAGCTCAATTTCAATTACAAAACGATGCTGGGCCATCCCTGGCGCTAGGAATTTTATCGAGTACACACACAGCATATCCCGGGTACGGCGAGTCAAACGATACGTTTTTCTATTCTTCTTTTGCTGCCGGGAATTTTAATTTTTTCGCCGCGAACCCGAATAAGGCAATCCGATTTTACGGTGGAAGAAACGCGACCCAAACGCCGTCTTTTATCGTGCGTACGGAAAGCGTGGGCGTCAACGTGACGATTCCGACGTTTTCGAGCGGCAGGGGCATCGACATCGGCGGGGCGAATCTGCGTTTGCGTGAAAGCCGCACGCCTGCGTCATCCACGGCCGCAGGAGCCGTCGGCGAAATCTGCTGGGACGCCAACTATATCTACGTCTGTGTCGCAACGAATACCTGGCGGCGCGTCGCTCATGCAGGATGGTAGGAGGAAATGATGGACATCTGGAAAGCTGCCGGGCGCTGGTACGTCAACCGCAGCGGGCAAGAATTCGGATTCGATTCGGAGACGGAAGCGAGGAATTTCATGAACAGCGAGAAGCCGATCGAGCTGGAATTAGCAGAAAGAATTACGGGAGAACTGTTGCCGAATCTGCGCAAGCTGCTTGCGACATTGATGGAGATGAAGGTCGCCTGGGAAGACAACGACATGGATAAGATCGTCGAGCAGGCTACGAAAAACCGGCAGGCCGTCGCCGGCTTCGGCCCGGAAACTTGGTCGCTTTGGGGGACGACGTTCGGGCTGTTTTGGGAATGGCTGGAGACGCCTCACGAGAAGCTGAACGGAATGAAGCCGCGCGTCGTGCTGATGAAACGATACACGCAAGAAACGTGACGCAAGATGTAGATTCCGAGAAAGCCTTTGCGATGAAGAAACCCATCCGGCGAACGGTGCCCCCGGAGGCCATGCGCCGCCTGTTGGCGCTGGAACAGGCAGCAGTTGAAGCTGCACGGCGACGCGACGAGGCCGTGGCGTTGGTGCTGGTTGCGCTGGGGGCGTCGGAGAACGCTCGAATCGTACTCTGCGAAGACGGGAGCGGAGAGGTAATCGAGGCGGGCGATATTTCGGAGGAGGGAGATGGAATCAAAAAAGACGAGAGCGCCGTCGAGACATAGGACGACGCCCTCGCCTTTCGCTTCCGGCGCAGCGGGCAGTTCAACCCGCCGCGCTTTCGTCGTCTTCGGGTTTTTCGCCCGAAGCCGACACGCATCCCGCCTGCACGCCGAGCTGCTGCGCCAGGCGGTCGATGGCCAGCGTGACGACGCCGGCCTCG
>CALJZP010000305.1 GCA_937983545.1 uncultured Azonexus sp. | reverse complement strand
CTTGCCGGCCTCGTCGTTGCGCTGGCGCTGATTCCCGAGGCGATCGCCTTTTCCATCATCGCCGGCGTCGATCCCAAGGTCGGCCTGTATGCCTCCTTCTGTATTGCGACGGTAATCGCCTTTGCCGGCGGCCGGCCGGGCATGGTTTCCGCCGCCACCGGCGCGATGGCCCTGCTGATGGTCGTGCTGGTCAAGGAACACGGTCTGCAATACCTGCTCGCCGCGACCATTCTCACCGGCGTGCTGCAAATTCTCGCCGGCTGGCTCAAACTCGGTTCGCTGATGCGTTTCGTCGGCCGCGCGGTGATCGTCGGCTTCGTCAATGCGCTCGCCATCCTCATCTTCATGGCGCAGATTCCCGAGCTCACCAACGTGAGCTGGATCGTCTATGCGATGGTCGCGGCGGGGCTGGGCATCATCTATCTTTTTCCGCTGCTGACCCGCGCCGTGCCCTCGCCGCTGGTCGCCATCGTGCTGCTGACCGTGGTCTCCATCGGCTTCGGCCTCGACATCCGCACCGTCGGCGACATGGGTGAGCTGCCCGACAGCCTGCCGGTTTTCCTGCTGCCTGACGTGCCGCTGAACTGGGAAACCCTGAAAATCATCTTCCCCGTCTCGGCGACGCTCGCCGTGGTCGGTCTGCTCGAATCGATGATGACCGCCTCCATTGTCGATGAACTCACCGACTCGACGAGCAACAAGAACCGTGAATGCGTTGGCCAAGGAATCGCCAACATCGCTTCCGGCTGCCTCGGCGGCATGGCCGGCTGCGCGATGATCGGCCAATCGGTGATCAACATCAAGTCGGGCGGACGAGGGCGACTCTCGACACTGGCGTCTGGGGTGTTTCTGCTGCTGATGGTGGTATTCCTCGGCGACTGGGTGTCGCAGATCCCGATGGCCGCGCTGGTCGCCGTGATGATCATGGTCTCGATCGGTACTTTCAATTGGGCCTCGATCCGCGACCTGCAAAAGCATCCGCGCAGTTACCGCGTCGTGATGCTGAGTACCGTAGCAGTCGTCGTCATCACCCACGATCTGGCGCAGGGCGTGCTGGTTGGCGTACTGCTCTCCGGCTTCTTTTTCGCCGACATGGTCGGCAAGGTGCTGCACGTCTCTTCGCGCGCGGTGGAGGAAGGCCGCGTGCGGCACTATCACGTATTGGGACAGGTGTTCTTCGCCTCGGCCGATCGCTTCGTCGCCGCCTTCGACTTCAAGGAAGTGGTCGAAACCGTGCGCATCGACGTCAGCCGCGCCCATTTCTGGGACGTGACCGCCGTCAGCGCGCTGGACAAGGTGGTGCTGAAGTTCCGCCGCGAAGGTACCGAAGTCGAAGTGATTGGCATGAACGAGGCGACCGCCACGCTGGTGGATAAGTTCGCCGTGCATGACAAACCCGACGCCGTCGAACAACTGATGGGGCATTGAGATGAGCATCGATAAAAAAGTCCTGGCCTGCGTCGATCGCTCGCATTTTGCTGATTTCGTCGCCGATTATGCCATCTGGGCCGCACAGCGCATCAAGGCACCGCTCAAGTTCCTGCATGTCATCGACCGTCATCCCGAAATCGGTTCCGGTGAGGATCACAGCGGGGCCATCGGCTTCAATGCCCAGGAGGCACTGCTCACCAAGCTGAGCGAGGACGATGCGAAAAAGACGAAGGCGGCGTACGAAAGCGGTCGTCTGTTCCTCAATCGCCTGCGCGAACGGGCGCTGGCTGCCGGCATCGTCGCGCCGGACATCAAGCAGCGGCACGGCGAACTGGAGGAAACATTGGTCGGCCTCGAAGCGGAAGTTGAACTCTTCGTCTGGGGCCGACGCGGCGAGTCGTCGGAAACCGCCCGGCCGAAGAAAGCCCCGCGCATCGGCCGTAACGTCGAAAATGTCGTGCGTGCCCTGCATACGCCGATCCTGAGCGTTACCGACGCTTTCCGCGAACCGCAACGCACGATGATCGCCTTCGACGGTGGCAGCCTGACGCGCCGCGGCGTTGAATATGTTGCTGCCAGCCCGCTATTCGAGGGACAGAAGATTCATGTGCTGATGTCCGGCCCCGCCAAGCAGGATGCGCCAAAGCAGATGGCCTGGGCCGAGAGCATCCTCGCGGCGGCGGGGCGGGAAGTTGTGCCCTTGCTGATTCCCGGGGAGGTCGGAAGCGTCATCGCCCGGACGATCCAGGAAAAATCCATCGACCTGATGGTGATGGGCGCCTACGCTCATTCGCCGCTGCGCAGCCTGCTGTTCGGCTGCATGACCAACACCATGCTTGGCTCATCAAGCATTCCAACGCTGTTGATGCGATGAGCGACGATCCGCGCATCTTGCTGGAAAACCGACTGATGTCACTGCGCGAGGAACTGGCCCGCACCGCCGCCGCTGCCGCGCCGGTGGAACTCGACCAGGCCGCGCAGGGCCGCTTGTCGCGCATGGACGCCATGCAGCAGCAGGCGATGGCCGCCAGTCTTGCCGAGCGCCTGCGTACCGAAATCCGCAAGACCGGGGCGGCGCTGGATCGAGTAGCGAATGGAAGCTATGGCGAGTGCTGCCGCTGTGGCGATGAAATCGCTCCCGCGCGCTTGGCCGCCGATCCGGCTACGCCGTTCTGCGCCGCTTGTGTCAAGGAATAGTGAAATTACGCCGTCCCGCCAGTGCCGACTTTTCCTTGGCGTTACGCCGCACATACGCATCGCATGTAGGGGCGTCAGGACGATTCGCTTGGACTGGTTTGAATTTGTAGCCGGCGCATTTTCTGCTAAGGAAACGCTGAATAAATCTACTGCGCGGGCGAATGGCTGCGTTGCGCGGTGCTCGGATGCTCGCCTATCTGCTTGATATGTCTCGCATCCTGCGCTCCGGGCGCCTTGCCCTTCGCCCGCTCGTGACGATTTCTT
>CALJZP010000304.1 GCA_937983545.1 uncultured Azonexus sp. | reverse complement strand
CACCGGTCCCGGCCTGGGCGAGGTCGGGCCGGCCGGCAACTTCAAGGCGCTGACGGACTTCCAGACCTGGCTGCTCTCCGCCGTGATGCTGCTGGGCCGGCTGGAGATCTTCACCCTGCTGGTGGTGTTCACGCCGACGTTCTGGAGGAAATAGCGCCCCATGGAGCGCCTGCTCGCCGTCGCCAACGTCTTCGCCCGTATCGCCCTCGTCTTCGGCCTGGCGATGCTCGCGCCGATCGGTGTCTCGTGGTGGATCGGCGACGGCGCGCTCGCCGCCTTCGACGAGGCCCTGCTCGGCACGCTGGCCGGCGGCGGGGCGGTTGCCCTGGCGACGCATCGCTTCCGCCGCGAGCTGCGCGCCAACGACGGCATTCTGCTCGTGGTGATGTGCTGGGTGCTGCTGCCGGCCATCGCCTGCCTGCCGCTGCTGATCGGCATCCCCGGCCTGAGCTTTGCGGCGGCCTATTTCGAGGCGGTGTCGGGACTCACGGCCACCGGCGCGACGGTGCTCTCCGGCCTCGACCGCCTGCCGCCCTCCCTCAACCTGTGGCGCACCGAACTGCACTGGGTCGGCGGGCTGGGCATCATCGTGCTGGCGGTGGCGGTGCTGCCGCTGCTCGGCGTCGGCGGCCGCCAGTTGATGCGCGCCGAGGTGCCGAGCCCGATCAAGGATGCCGGCATCACGCCGCGCGTGGCGGAGACCGCCAAGGGCTTCTGGCGGATCTACCTCGCGCTGACAGTGGCTTGCACGCTGACCTACGGCCTGCTCGGCATGGGCTGGCTGGACGCGCTCATCCACGCCTTCAGCACGGTGGCGCTGGGCGGCTTCTCCAGCCACGACGCCAGCCTGGGCTTCTTCGCCTCGCCGGCGCTGGAGGCGGCGACCCTTGGCTTCGCGCTGATGTCCGGCCTGAGCTACGTCACCCACTTCGCGGCGCTCTCCGGCCGCAGCCTGCGGCCTTATCTGCGCGACGGCGAGCTGCCGTTCTATTTCGGCGTGCTGGCGGTGAGCGTGCTGATGATCGCCGTCTACCTCTGGCAGGAGAATTACTACCCGGAATTCGCGACCGCCCTGCGCCATGCCGCCTTCAACACGGTGTCGGTGGCCACCACGCTCGGCTATGCCTCGGTCGACTATGCGCAATGGCCGTTCTTCGCGCCGCTGTGGATGCTGTTCCTGTGCAGCTTCGTCACCTGCTCCGGCTCCACCGGCGGCGGCCTGAAGATGATGCGCGCCATCATCCTTTACAAGCAGGTCTTCCGCGAAGTCACCCACGCCATGCACCCGCATGCGACGACCTTCATCAAGCTGGGCGGCACGACGGTGCCGAACAAGATCATCCTGGCGGTGCTCGGCTTCGGCTTTCTCTACATGGTGAGCACCATTTTCTTCACGCTGGCGCTGGCGGCGAGCGGGCTCGACGTCCTGACTGCCTTTTCGGCGGCGGTGGCCTGCTTCAACAACACCGGCCCCGGCCTCGGCCAGGTCGGGCCGGCCGGCAACTACGGCGTCCTCGACGGCTTGCAGATGTGGCTGTGCAGCTTCGCCATGCTGCTCGGGCGGCTGGAGATCTTCACTTTGCTGGTGGTGCTGACGCCCGCCTTCTGGCGCAAGTAGTAAACTCGCGCAATGAACAAGCCGAAAAACGACACTTTTCTGCGCGCCCTGCTGCGCCAGCCGACCGAATACACGCCAATCTGGCTGATGCGCCAGGCCGGCCGCTACCTGCCGGAATACTGCGAGACCCGACGGCGCGCCGGCAGCTTCATGGACCTGTGCCGCAATCCGCATCTCGCCTGCGAGGTGACGCTGCAGCCGCTGGCGCGCTACGACCTCGACGCGGCGATCCTGTTTTCCGACATCCTCACCGTGCCCGACGCCATGGGCCTCGGCCTGTATTTCGCCGAGGGCGAGGGACCGAAGTTCGAGCGCCCGCTGCGCGAGGAATGGGAGATCCGCAATCTGGCGGCGCCGGATCCCGGCGTCGAATTGCGTTATGTGGTCGATGCGGTGGCGGAAATCCGCCGCGCACTGGGCAATGCCGTGCCCCTGATAGGCTTTTCCGGCAGCCCTTTCACCCTCGCCTGCTACATGATAGAGGGCGGTGCCTCGGATGACTTCCGCGCCGTCAAGACGATGCTCTACGACCGGCCGGATCTGCTGCATCACGTGCTGGAGGTGAATGCCGAGGCAGTGACCGCTTACCTCAATGCCCAGATCGAGGCCGGCGCCCAGGCCGTGATGGTCTTCGATACCTGGGGCGGGGTGCTGAGCCGGCGCGCCTACAGGGAATTCTCGCTCGCCTACATGCAACGCATCGTCTCCGGCCTGAAGCGCGAGCACGGCGGCGCCCGCATCCCGAGCATCGTGTTTACCAAGGGCGGTGGCCAATGGCTGGAAGACATCGCGGCGATCGGCTGCGACGCGGTCGGCCTCGACTGGACCATCGACATCGGCGAGGCACGCCGCCGCGTCGGCGACAGGGTCGCGCTACAGGGCAACCTGGATCCGGTGGCACTGTTCGCCCAGCCGGAAAAGATCGCGCAGGAAGCCGTGGCCATTCTCGACGCATTCGGGCCCGGCAGCGGCCACGTTTTCAATCTCGGCCATGGTATTTCCCAATTCACGCCACCTGAACATGTCGCCGCGCTCGTCAACGCCGTTCACGAGCACAGCCGCAAACAGCGCCGGACTTAGCGCGCTTTCTGGACAGTCGCGGCATGGTCGATCGGCATCGCAAGCGGCCTTGAACCGGCATAAAAATTGGTTTCAAAAGGTCCGAGGGGGTTGACTTATGCACAATAGGCTGTTCCAGCCCATGAAAATACCCGCTTTCAGCAGTTATTTTGGCTAAAATTCTATCCAATTGATTTTGAATAGATTATTTTTGATCAATGAATAGGCATCGCAAGAAAAGACCTTGTCCGAAGCGGAGTTAACTTCGTTTCGAAGAAATTTCCCACAAAGTTATCCACAGATTTTGTGGACAATGATATTACGCTTTCATTGCAATGCCTTAGCGTCGTTTTCAATACTTTGCGCGAAGATGTGAAACCAAGCCGGGCCGAAGACAAAAAATTCTCACGATGAGTTCGCGGATCGTACGCGTTGCACTCGATGTGCCGCTGCCGCGCGGATTCGATTATCTTGCCCCCGACGCAAACGAGAACGATGTGGGCCGGCGCGCGAGCGTGCCATTCGGCCGCGGCGAAAAGATCGGCGTCATTCTGGAAGTCCTAGCGTCAAGCGATCTTCCGCCGGAAAAACTCAAGCCGGTGCGCGCCATCCTGCGCGATGCACCACCCTTGCCACCGGATTGGCTGGCGATGGCGGATTTCTGCAGCCGCTATTACCAGCATCCCATCGGCGAAGTCATCACGCTGGCCCTGCCGCCGGGGTTACGGCGGCGTGATGTCCTGCCGCGTTTGCCCGACCGTGAAACATTCCGCATCAGTGAAGCAGGACGC
>CALJZP010000303.1 GCA_937983545.1 uncultured Azonexus sp. | reverse complement strand
GTGCGACTGGCGTACCTGCACGGTCTGGCCGGTCCGCCCCTGCCAACTCTTGGCGAAGGCGGCGTTGAACTCCTTATACAACTCGCGGGTCGGGTCGTAGGAAACGTTGAGCAGCGTGGTCTGGGCGACGGCGGAACCGATGCCGAAGGCCAGTGTCAGGGCCGATAACAGGGCGATCTTGCGCATGGGAACACTCACGAAATGGAAGGGAATGCGCCCAGTGTAAGAAATCGATCCGAAAGCAATAAAGAATGAATTCTTCCTTGCTTATCAGGTTTCCATATAACCGCTCAGAGCCCCTGGCGCAGTTGCTTGAAGAGTTCGAGACCCTCCTTCCAGGGGCCGTGCCCGGAATCGACGTTGATATGTCCCGCGTCACCAATGTTCAAATAGCGGCTTCCCCATGCCGC
Source organism: uncultured Azonexus sp. (assembly GCA_937983545.1). GTDB lineage: Bacteria > Pseudomonadota > Gammaproteobacteria > Burkholderiales > Rhodocyclaceae > Azonexus. Next base: position 14,081 of record CALJZP010000303.1, on the reverse strand, counting down.
GGCCCAGCGCTCGGCAACCGGGGCCATGACCCATGGATCGTTGCTGCTGGCGACGACCAGGCTGGGAAAGAGGAGCTTCTCTTCCAGAAGCACCTCCGGCTCGCCGAAACGGGCCGGGTCGGCAGGGGCCACGAGAAGGGCGCCGCTGATTCGATCGGCGCGAACGAACGACGCCGTTACGGAGGCCAGGCAACCGAAACTATGCGCAACGATCCAGATCGGTCCTTCGATCCGATCGATTTCGTCAACGACACGAGAGGCCCAGTCCGATAGACATGTCCGCTCCCAGTCGGCCTGATTGACGCGCCGGGTGTTGGGTAACCATTGCTCGAACCAGGTCTGCCAATGGTCCGGGCCACTATTGCGTAACCCGGGTACGATCAATGTAGTGCTCACGTCAATGATCCCTCTAATCAGTTGACGGAGATTTTCAGCCTTGAGCAGGAATACCGGAACGACGATAACTTGATTTGGATATAACGAAATCGCGTTGCTGCTCTGCCTGCCAACTACGAATTGTTCTGGCGACGCGCAATCTCGCGGCGCAAGTGTTTTAGCGATGGCGTGACGATGGCCACGAAATAGGCTTCGCGCAGCCGGCGTTGCGCGGTGGCGGTGCGCAGGTAACCGCGGGCGCCTTGATGCAACATGGCGGCGTTGGCGGCACGCAACGTCAGTTCACCGCCGGCAAGGCGCAGGCGCAGTACATCGGTCAGCAGGGCCGGCAGTGCATCGGCTTGTGGGCCGCTGTCGAGCCGTGAGGCCAGGCGAAAGGTTTTCTCCTCGGCATCGGCCAGTGCGATACGCAGTTCTTCGGCCTGGTCGTTCTCGAAGCTGTTGATGTGCTGATGGGTCTTGCCGGCGCTGTCGATCAGGCGGATGCAATCCCGGATCAGCCCGAGTCCCATCCCAAGCTGGGCGAGGATCATGCCCGGCTGGATGCGCGTCAGATATTCGGCTGATTGCTCGGGATGCGCCAGCACACGGCTGTCGTCAATGCGCACGTTGCGGAACTGGCAAGCCAGCGTTCGCGTGCCTTCGAGTGCCGTGAAGTGAGCGCCATCGACCAGCTTGAAGCCGGGCTGGTTGCATTGCACGATGAAGAACAGCAGGCGACCGTCGCCGTCGACCGGGCATCCGGTGACGAAGATGTGATCGTTGCCGAGGTTGGATACCCACGGCAGGGTACCGTTGATTTCGTAGCCGCCATCAACGCGCTTGGCCGTCAGCAGGAAGCGCTCAATCTCGCAACACGACTTGAAGGTGTTTGACAGCCCGGTGCCACCGAGTTGACTGCCAGAGGCCAGAGACGGAAGGAATTCGGCCTTGGCGGCAGCGTTGTCGGAAAGCTGGATATAGCGGGCGCAGGCGGTCTGGCACCAGTGTGTGAAGGCCGTCGACAGGCAGGTTTCGCCAATTCGTGCCATCTGCGCGATCGTGTCGGAGAGGCCCTTGCCGCTGCCGCCGAATTCAGGCGCGACGACGCCGGCAAAGGCGCCAAGCCGACCCGCGGCGCGCAGGAACGATTCTGGATATTCGCCCTCGAGATCGATGGCCGTGACGCGCGGGGCGAGGCTGCCGGCAATCAGGGTGTCGAGGGCGACAAGATCGGAAAGGCGGGGTTCGACGGCGTTCATGGTGGGTACTTTCTTCAATCAGTCAGGCGCCGCTCCAGCGGCGGTGGGCGTTGCGGGCCAGCCAGTCGAGCAGGAAGCCGAGCAGGCCGATGAACAGGACGCAGGCCATCAGTTCGCCGTAGGCCATGCGGTCGCGGGTGTCGAGGATGAAGTAGCCGAGGCCGGCATTGACGCCCAGCATCTCGGCCGGCACGAGGACGACCCAGATCAGGCCGATGGCCAGGCGGATGCCGGTCAGCAGGTGCGCGGCAATGGCCGGGACGGTGACGTGCCACAGGCGTTCGCGGCGATTGGCACCGAGGCTGTCGGCGAGCGTCAGCCACATTGGGTCGATGGCCTGGATGCCGGCGGCGACGTTGAGCACGATGGGCCAGACGGCGGCGAAGGCAATCAGGAAAACGACCGGTGCCTCGCCGATGCCCAGCACCATGACAGCAATTGGCATCCATGACAGCGGCGAGATCATGCGCAGGAACTGGAAGGTCGTCGAGCTCAGGCGGTTGAAAGTTGGCCAACTGCCGACCAGCAGCCCCAGCGGCACGCCGACCAGCAGGGCGATGCCGAGACCGAAAGCCACACGCTGCAGGCTGGCCAAGGCATGGCGCCAGATGTCCGACCCGCCGGCCAGTTCGAGCATGGCAAATCCCGTGCGCTCAGGCGAGAAACGCGCCGCCATCAGCGAGTCGCGCCCCAGACCATGCACGGCAAGCCACCACAGGCCGACGACCAGCAGCAGGCCGAGGCCCGGCCAGACGACGCGGTCGCAAAACCGGCAGGTGCTTGGGGCGCGGGTTTCGCTCATGTCAGGCGACGATGGTTTCGGTGCGGGTGAATTTTTCCGGCAGGCCGAAAGCCTTCAATCCGCCCAGTGCGGCGATCGATTTCCTGACGAAGCGGTCGTCGACCAGATCCTTGGCGACGAAGGCCGGATCGAGGCTGGCCAGAAACTTGTTGTCGCCTTCGACCTGCGTCGCCTTGAGCAGCTTGACCAGTTGCTCGGTGTAGGACGGGAAGGGGTAGGGTTGGTACTCGATGCGCTCGTCCTTCCATTCCGGGTGGCGGATGGCGCCTTCCTTGACGTACTGCTGCTGCCGCTCGGCATTCGGCACCAGCACGCGCTCCAACACAGCCGGCGGGAAGGGCGTGTATTTGCCCGGTGCATCCTTTGAAAGCAGCTGAGCACCTTCCTTGCGGTTGTCCTTGAGCCAGTGTTGGGCATTGACCACGGCATTGACCACCTTCTGCGACCATTCGGGGCGATCCTTGAGATCGCGCTCGTGCATGGTGACGACACAGCACGCGTGTTCGCGCCAGACGTCGCCGGTGAAACGCAGTACGCGGCCGATACCGTTGGTTTCGGCGGCGGCGTTGAACGGCTCGGCGACGATGAAGCCGGCAATCGAACCGTTGGCCAGGGCCGGTCCCATGTCGGCCGGAGCCATGATGGAGAGGGCGACTTCGTTCGGCTTCAGGCTGTCGGACGGCTTGGTGACCACGCTCAGGCCGTTCTCGCGCAGCAGGTGCTGGAGCACGACGTTATGCACCGAGTACCAGAAGGGCACGGCCACTTTTTTGCCGCCGAGATCCTTGATGTTCTGGATGTTCGGGGCGACGGTCAGGGCCGAGCCGGACATGTGGTTCCAGGCCACGACCTTGGCCGGGAAGTTGCTGCCGTAACGGGACCAGACGGTCATCGGCGAGAGCAGGTGCACGACGTTGACCTGGCCGGCCATGAAGGCTTCGACGATCTGCGCCCAGGAGCGGAACAGCTTGGGCGCTTCGACCTCCAGCCCCTGCGCCTCGAACAGTTTTTTGCCGTGGGCGACGAGCAGCGGCGAGGCATCGGTGATCGGCAGGTAGCCGATGCGCACCGGGTCGTTCGGGTTGGCGGCGCGCGCCAGGGGCGGCAGGGCCAGGCTGCCGGTAAGCAGGGCCGACAGGCGGAGGAAATCGCGGCGGGAGAGCGGCAGGTCATCGCTCAGATTGGCAAGCAGTTTATCGGTCATGGTAAGTCCTAGAGGTCGGGAAACCAGGCTGCGCCCGGATTGGAAAGAGAGTCGAGAATTTCTTCGCGCAGGGCGTTGAGATGCAGCGAGCGGTGCTGGCGCGGCGCTCTTCCATCGGGACGCCATTCGCCGACAATGCGGGCCGGCGCGCCGTTCCGGTTGCCGGCGAGAAGCAGGACGCGATCGCCAATGCGCAAGGCTTCGTCGATGTCGTGGGTGACGAGCAGGGCGGCGCTTTGCTGCTGGTGAGCGAGGTCGAGCAGCAGGTCCTGCATGGATTCCCGCGTAATGGCATCGAGTGCCGAGAAGGGCTCGTCGAGATAGATGATTTCGGGATCGCGGGCCAGGGCGCGAGCCAGCGCGACGCGCTGCGCCATGCCGCCGGACAGGGCTTGCGGCTTTTTGCGGGCGTGTTCGGCGAGGCCGACCTGGGCCAGGACGCGCCGAATGCGGGCCTGGCGTTCCGCCTTGCTTTCCGGCGCGCGGCATGCGAAATCGAGGCCGAAGGCGACGTTGTCGGCGACAGTCAGCCAGGGTAGCAAGGCCGGAGATTGAAAAACGACGCTGGCGTTGGATTCTCGCTTCCGCCCCTTGGCGCCATTGAGCGCGAGATGGCCGGAGGTAGGCTCAGCCAGCCCGGCGAGCAGGCGCAGCAGGGTCGATTTGCCGCAGCCGGAGGCGCCGATCAGGCAGACGATCTCGCGCGGCGCGATGTGCAGGTCGATGCCGGCGAAGACCGGCGTGCTCCCGTAGGAAAACGCCAGCTGCGTGGCCGACAACAGGACGTCTTTGTCGCTCAACGCTCAGACCTTGGCTTGCCAGCGGTAGGCGGCGAGTTCGGGATTCAGCTCGGTGTCGGCCAGTACGTTGCTGAAATTGCAAAGCGTGGCCAGGGCAACGCCGAGAATGACCTCGATGACCTGTTGTTCGCCATAGCCGGCGGCCTTGAAGTCGGCCAGCTCGGCCTCGCTGACGGCACCCTTGCTGCGGATGATGGCGCGCGTGAAGGCTGCCAGTGCTTCAAGCCTGGCGTCAGGCAGGGCGGTTTGCTGGCGAAGGCCTTCGACCAGTTCGGTGGAAAGATTGCCCTGCTTGTAGGCGATGGCGGTGTGGCCGGCGACGCAGAAGCTGCAGCCATGGTTGGTCGCTGCGGTAATCTGGACAACCTCGCGCTCAGCCAGCGTGAAGCTGCTGCGGCTGTTGATCTCGCTCACCGTCAGGTAGGTTTCGATGGCGCTCGGGGCGTTGGCGAGGACGCCGAGCAGATTGGGCACGAAGCCATTCCTGGCCTTCGCCTTTTCCAGATAGGGACGGCTGGCTTCCGGGGCGGATTCGATGCTCTGGACGGTGATGCGGGACATGGTGGACTCCGTGTTTTGACTTGCCTGCATTGTCTCGACCGGCTATCCGGCTCTCAATGCGTGAAAGTCGCGTTTTGTTGCTCGTTCGTCTCGAAATGAATTGACCGTCAGGCAGCCAGCTTTTGCGACATGGCGGCCGAGCGGCGCAGGGCCCCGGGCAGGGTACCGGTGACCTTTTTGAAAGCCCGCGAGAAGGCAGCATCCGATTGATAGCCGACCTGTTCCGCTGCGCGCGCCAGCGACACGCCTTCCTCGATCAGCTGCGTCGCCAGCTTCATGCGGATCTGCGTCAGGAAATGGCTGGGCGAGGTGCCGGCGACCTGTGTGAAACGCTTGAAGAAGGTGGCGCGCGACATGTGGCTGAGGTCGGCCATCGCCTCGATGCTCCAGTCGCGGCCGGGAGCATCGACGATGGCCTCGAGCAGCGGCGTGAATTCGGGCCGGGCGAGTACCGCCCAAAGGCCGGCCGAGACGTCGTGCCGGCGGCACAGGTGCCGGATGACGTAGAAGAACAGCAAGTCGACCAGACGGGCGATCAGGGGCGACGGGTCTTCACCGCCGGTCTTGGCTTCGCTCAGGATCAGTTCGAAGATCGGCCGTGTTTCCTGCAAGACTTCGCCGTCGCGCGAAATGAGCACGTAATCGGGAAAGGATGAGAGGAATACGTTATTGAGCGGGGCGCGAAAATCGAAGAAGCCACAGGCCAGCGCGGTGCTTCCCGGTACGTCAAGATCGATTTCCGCCATCGGGCAACGGGGCGCCTGTTCGGCCAAGGCGGGTTCCCGGTGCGGACTGAGGACATGGGGTAGGTCGCGCAGGAAGAAGACCGCGTCGCCGGCTTTCAGCTCGTGTAGTCCGCCGGCTTCGGGCAAGTGTAGCCAGCAATCGCCGTTCAGGATGACGTGAAAGCCGGCCCGGGCCAGGCCGGTGGTCGACGCCTTCCACGAGCCGCAATACTGGCCGAGGTGGAAGAGGGTGGTCTGCAGATCGAGGCTGCCGAGCAGCCAGTGAATCAGGCGGTCCTGGCGGGAAGACATGGTAGCGTCGCGCGGGAATGTACGATGCAACGAATCTTATGAAGCGTCGTGGCGCATCCCAACGAAGAAGTTTCAATAACCTTATACGGTTCGCCTTGCCGGTCGACCGGGCGCCAATTTCGGTTCTGACACGTTTCCCCGCACGGGTTGGCGCAAAGCGGATTGCGCGAGGCCAGCTCAGGGCATCTGGAAAGTACTGGCTTCCCGGATTCGTCTATCTCCGGAAAGTACACGGAAGGCGACCGGATGCGAACCACGGGGCAGCGCCGCCGCATCGGCCGATAGCGTGACCGGGAGTGGCGCGAGGCTGCCGGCCGCGACCGTGATGGCCGGCCTGCCGACGAGTTCGAACGGGCTGTCGCCATCGAGTTGGACTTCGTAGTACTGCGCCGTTTCGGTAAGGTTCATGACCTGCAACTGGTAGGCATTTTCGATTCGGCCATCGGCTGTTTCGCGGAACAGGACATTGCGGTCGCGCAGGATGTCGACGCGCAGCGGCGAACGTTGGCTCAGCACCCATGCGCCGAGCGTGACGAATACGAGTAGAAGCAGGGCATAACTCAATACGCGCGGGCGCCGAAGCCAGACAACCGTCGCTTTCGCTTCCGTGGCAAAGCGGATGAGGCCGGTCGGGCGGCCGGTCCGTGCCATGACCTGGTCGCAGGCGTCGATGCACAGGCCGCAATTGATGCACTCGTACTGCAGGCCGTCGCGGATGTCGATCCCGGTCGGACAGACCTGGACGCAGATACCGCAATCGATGCAATCGCCCGATTTGTCATTGCTGCCTGCGCGTCGCGGTTCGCCACGTTCCTGGTCGTAGCTGACCGAGCGCGTCGCCGGGTCGAACATGACGCCCTGGAAGCGCGAATAGGGGCACATGTGCTGGCACACCGCTTCGCGGGCGAGTCCGGCCTGGACGTAGGTGAAGGCGGCATAGAAGATCAGCCAGAATCCTTCCCAGGGACCGACCTTCCAGCCAGGCAAGCTGGGTAGCAACTCGCGGATCGGCGTGAAGTAGCCGACGAAGGTAATGGCCGTCCATCCGGCAACCGCTAGCCAGATCAGGTGCTTGCTGCCCTTGCGCAGCAGCTTTTGCGCTGTCCACGGCCCCTTGTCCAGTTGCAGGCGCGCCAGATGGTCGCCTTCGATCCGGCTTTCGATCCACGTGAAGATGCTCGTGTAGACCGTTTGCGGGCAGGCGAAACCGCAGAACAAACGGCCAGCCAGTGCCGTGACCAGGAACAAGCCGGTTGCCGCGATGAGCAGCACGAGCGCGAGGAGCAGGGCGTCCTGCGGCCAGAGAACGAGGCCGAACAGGTAGAGCTTTTCGTGGGCAATGTCGAAGAGTACGGCCTGGCGAAGCTGGCCGGAGACTTCCCAGGGCAGCCAGCACAGGCCATAGAAAATCCCCTGCGTGAGCCACACCATGAGCCAGCGCAGCCGGTTGAAACGGCCATCCACCGCCTTGGCGTGGATTTTTCCCTGCTTGCGGTACAGCTCCAGTTTGGCGGTGCGTACCTTGCTGACGACCTGGCTCATGCGGCTTTTCCCACTTGATGATGACGAGGGGGGAGTAGATCATTCTGGCAAAAACAGGAACAGATTCAGATTGTCTGGTTTTTTATAGGCACAGATTGGGCTGCCAGCTGGGCGTCGATCAATTGTCCGAGTCGTACGATCGCGGCTTCCTGGCGCGCGTCGTCCGGATGCCCGAAATTCAGACGGAGAAAGTGCCCGTATTCGCGCTTGGCCGAAAAGATCGGGCCGGGCGCGGTGCTGATGCCCTCGGCCAGGGCCTGTTGGTGCACCGCGAGCGCATCGCAGCCGGCGGGCAGCTCAAGCCACAGGAAATAGCCGCCCTGCGGGCGCGACAGGCGGGTGCCATTCGGGAAATGGCAAGCCACCCAGTCGGTGATTCGGGCTTCCTGCGCTGCCAGCCTGCTCCGCAACTGGCGGAGGTGCTTGTCGTAGCCGCCCTGTTTGAGATAGGTCGCCAGCGCGGCCTGGATCGGTGCGCTGGTTGCCAGGCTGGTGGTCAATTTCTGGCGCCGGATCTGTTCGATATGGCGCCCGGCGGCCACCCAGCCGATGCGATAGCCCGGTGCCAGGCATTTGGCGAATGACGAGATGTGCATGACCAGCCCGTCGCTGTCGAGCGCCTTGCTGCAGAGCGGCGGCCTCGGGCTGAAATGCAGTTCGGCATACACGTCGTCCTCGATCAGCGGCACCTGGTGCTGGCGCAAGAGGTCGATCAGGGCCTTCTTGCGCTCCTCCGGCATCAGGCTGCCGGTCGGATTGGAAAAGTTGAGCATGGCCAGACAAGCCTTGACCGGGTGCCGGGCGAGCACCCCGGCCAGCGCCTCCACACTGAGCCCGTCGCGTGGATGACTGGGGATTTCGACAATCCGCAGTCCGAGTCTTTCGGCTGCTTGCAGGGTGGCGTAGAAGGTCGGCGATTCGACGGCGATCAGATCGCCCGGCTGGGTGACGGCTTGCAGGCAGAGGTTGAGGCCCTCCATGGCGCCGGCTGTGACGATGATCTCGTCGGGCGACACGGTGGCGCCGTGGCTCTGGTAGCGCAGGGCGAGCAGGCGGCGCAGTTCGGCATTCCCCGGCGGCAGGTCGGCCAGCGTGTCCTGTGGGCTCAGCCGGCGGGCAGCATTGGCCAGCGCCCGGCCAAGACGTTCGAGTGGAAAGAGTTCGGGGGACGGAAAGCTGGAGCCGAACGGGACCACAGCGCTGTCCTTGATGCTGTCCAGGGTACGGAAAATGAAATCGCTGACAGCTAGCCCGGTCGAGCCGCTGCCCGGCTGGCTCATGGCCGGCTCGGAGAGTTGTGGGTCCAGCCGGGCGCGGACGAAATAGCCGGATTTGGGCCGCGCCTCGATCAGTCCGCGGCTTTCCAGCAACTGGTAGGCCGTGCACACCGTGATCGGGCTGATCTGGTGTGTCTGGCAGGCCCGGCGGATCGAGGGCAGGCGCTCTCCGGGGCGGAGCAGCCCGTCGGCGATGAGTTTTTCCGTGGCGGCGGCGAGTTCCTGATAGCGGCTCATGCCGGGGATGGTAGCACCCCGGAAGCCGCAGCACGCGGGCCATTCCGGATCAGTCCGCGAGCGGTCGATAACTCCAGCGCGGGATGGCGAGGAGGGCGAGTACCGACACGACGGCGCCGGTGAGCAGCAGGTAAAGAACGAAGGGTTTGTCGGCCAAGCGTTCCGGGTAAAGCTGCAACACGACCCCGATACCGATGCCGTTGGCGCCGGCCGCCAGGATGCTGGACGCAATGTCGTGGAAGCGGCGGACCTTGTTGACGCCGTGCGCCCAGCGCGGGTCGGTGTTGTAACTGGGCAGGCGTTCATGCGCATCATCGAGCTTTTCCAGCGCCGACAGGAAGGAGCGCAGATTGGTGATGGCGCGCTCGGCCTTGTAGTTCAGGAAGGCCAGGCACAGGCTGGTGACCGGAAATCCGAAGACCAGCCATTCGACCGGCAACTGGCGGCCTTCCCCGCCAGGGTGCAGCGCCAGCAGGCCGGCGAGCAGGGTAGCGGTAAGTGTTACGAAGAGGGCAAGGGCCTGCTGGCGCTGGACGATGCGTGCATTGACCTCCTGGTAGGCGGCGATGAATCGGTAATTGGCGTCGACGAAGGTTTTGCCGGACATGGCGTTCCTCAATGTAAAAAAGCCGTGGTCCGGTCGGCCCGGTGCCACGGCTGCAGGGGAGTTTCGGGCAGATCAGGTCAGGATGTCGGCCCAGATGTTGTTGGCCCATGCCCGCGTGTACAGCCCCTCTTCGACCGAGGGTGCGGAGGAAACACCACCGGAGCCCGGGACTACGATCGGCGTTTTCTTTTCCGGATCGTAGCGATGTACGGAATCGACGTGGATGGCTCGGCGATGGTCGATCAGCGAGTAGCACGTATTGGCCATCAGGGTCGGTTGCGGCTCGCGACCGGACAGGATTTCGACGATCGCGGCCGCTGCTGCCTTGCCGTGCTGGTTGGCCATGTGGCCGGATTTGGGCATGAGCGGCGCCGACAAGGTGGCGTCGCCGAGGACATGGATGTTTTTCACGGCGGTGGATTCCAGCGTGATCCAGTCGATATTGACCCAGCGGTTGTTGGCGTTGACCAGGCCGGTATCGTGGGCAATCTTGCCGGCATGCTGAGGCGGTACGAGATTGATGATGTCGCCGCGTTCCTTGTCGCCAATCTCGTTGGTGACGATCTTCGTCGCGGCATCGATCTCGGTGACGTTCCAGTTCGGCCGGTATTCGATGATGCCGGCGTAATCGTCATCCCACACGCCTTTGAACAGTTTGCCCTTGGAAATGATCTGGTCGTTGGCATCGAGCACGATGATCTTCGACTTCGGCTTCTGCGTCTTGAAATAATGGGCGATCTGGCTGACCCGCTCGTACGGCCCGGGCGGGCAACGGTAGGGGGCCTTCGGGATGGTCTGCACATAGACGCCGCCATCGGGCAGGTCGACCAGCTGCTGGCGCAGGGCGACAGTCTGCGGACCGGCCTTCCAGGCATGCAGGATTTTTTTCTGGGCGGCTTCGTCGTAGCCGGCGACGGCGCCGAACAGGAAATCGATCCCGGGTGAAACGACCAGACGATCATAAGTGAAATCGCCGGCCAGATCGGTCTTGACGCGGCGCTTGTCGGCGTCGATGGCGGTCACGTTGGCATGAACGACCTTGATGCCCCAGTGCTTGCGCAGGCCGTCGTAGCTGTGAACAAGCGACGAGAACTCGCGATTGCCCGCCAGGACCTCGTTCGAAGTCGGGCAGGAGATGAATTCCTTGTTGCGCTCGATGAGCACGACCTCGATCCCGCCGTTGCTCCATTTGCGCAAATACTTGGCGGCGGTTGCGCCGCCGAAGCCGCCACCGATGACGACGACGCGACCGAGTTTCTTTGCCTTCGCAGCGAAAGCCATGTTCGGTGCCATCCCCAGGCCTCCCAGGGCTGCGGTTGCTCCCAGCGTTTGCAGGACGCGCCGGCGATCCGGATTGAATCGTTTCATAGTCAGGTTTCCCGGTTATTTCTGTCTGGAAAAATAGTCAGCCAGCACCGCGATCTCGTCGTCGGTGTACCCCTTGGCGAGCTGATGCATGATCGTCGCGGGCTTGCTGCCGGCCTTGTAGGATTTGAGGGTTTCCTCAAGGTAGGCGCGATCTCTTCCGGCGATGGCAGGAATGGCCGAATGGGTGCGTCCTTCGGTGCCGTGACAATTGAAGCAATTGGCAACGAAATAGGGCGGGGGGGCTGCGGCCTTGTCGGCCGCGAGGGCTGGTGTCGCTCCGAGCAAGAGCAGGGCCAGCGCGGAAATTTTGGTCATGTGCAAACTCCTTTGAGCTTCCTGTGGATGGAAACAGGCGGCAGCGTGCCGCAAGGGGTGGTTGCACCCAACGACTTTTTACTAATAAGCAAAGAACCTGGCTGTCTAAAGTGTGTTCAGTTGCCAGGTTTGCATATCGTTATTCGGATTTCGTCGTTTGTTTTGCCGGTGCAGGTGACTAACCTTCAGGTGCCCCTAAACGATCCGACGTATTCGCATGTGACATTCGATGAGCACTGACATGAAAGACGACATGCCGGCCATGCCCGATTGCGGCACCGATAGGGAGCGTGCTTCACGCTTTGCCGCGGAGGCCGTCGCTTTGTTGCCGACGCTTCAGCGCAACGCGTTGCGCAAGATTTTCGATCGCCACGACTTCCTGCCGGCCGAGGTCGCATCGCTCGGTTACAAGCGCCTTCAGCAAGCCGAGGGAATCGGCAGCAAAGGGCTGGAAGCGATTACCACCTGGTTGCAGCGTTATGGTTACGAACTGAAGCCGCCGCCAGTCAATCCCTCTCCCTCCACCGTTCCGAAGAGGGTCCGCCAGAGCATCGAACAAGCCCTGCGTCTGCTTCGCAACCACGGCTACGAAGTGATACCGCAACCCAACGATGGTACCCACAAGGAAGGGCGGCGCTAAGTCGGGCAGGGAATTCTTATTCCCAATATGAATTTATATTTCAGAATTTATTATTTCTGCTTATAACACGGCTTCAATACACTGGTCTCATTGATGCTGCGACGCAGCAACCAACCTTCTCGGAGACCTTTCATGAGCATCGCCGTTCGCAATATCAGCAAGCATTTCGGCTCTTTCCACGCACTGGATGACGTGTCCATCGACATCCCCTCCGGTGAATTGGTTGCCCTGCTGGGGCCTTCCGGATGTGGAAAGACCACCTTGCTGCGCATCATCGCCGGCCTGGAATTCGCCGATCAGGGGCAGATTCTTCTCGAAGGCGACGATGCTTCGGATCGCCATGTCCGCGAGCGCGAGGTCGGATTCGTCTTTCAGCACTACGCCTTGTTCCGGCACATGAGCGTGTTCGATAACGTGGCGTTCGGCCTGCGCGTCAAGCCGCGCCGGTTCCGCCCGAGTGAAGCGGAAATTCGTAAACGAGTTACCCGCCTGTTGGATCTGGTCCAGCTCGGATGGCTTGCCGATCGCTTTCCGTCGCAACTGTCCGGTGGTCAGCGGCAACGCATCGCCCTGGCTCGTGCCCTGGCGGTCGAGCCCAAGGTACTCCTGCTTGACGAGCCTTTCGGGGCGCTGGATGCGAAGGTCCGTAAGGAATTGCGTCGCTGGTTGCGGCAACTGCACGACGAAATCCATGTGACCAGCGTCTTTGTCACGCATGACCAGGAAGAGGCACTGGAGGTCTCCGACCGTGTCGTCCTGATGAACAAGGGCAGGGTGGAGCAGATCGGAGCGCCCGACGAGGTCTATGACCATCCGGCAACGCCATTCGTCGCCAGCTTCCTGGGGTCGGTCAACCTGTTCCACGGTCGCGTCGAGGATGGGCATCTGCACGTGGGCGAACATTCGCTGGCGGTTGGCGGAGAACACAGCGCTTTGGAGTCGGCGATCGGCTTCGTTCGCCCTCATGAATTCGATCTCCTGCCGGCCAATGCCCCGGGGACCGGATTGCCGGCCAGGATTCTCCGCGTCATCGCCATCGGTCCGCTGGCTCAGGTCGAGTTGACCCGCCAGAACGGCGAATTGCTCGAGGTGTCCGTCCTGCGCGACACGCTGGCAGCGCTGGGTTTGCGCGAAGGCGACGAGGTGTCCGTGCGGCCGCGCAACATCCGTGTCTTCAATAACGAAAAGCTGGCTGCCTGACAGCCACATAGCAACTATTAGAGAGAGAACATCATGAATTTCCAGCAACTCAGAATCATTCGGGAAACCGTCAGGCAGGATTTCAATCTGACTGAAGTCGCCAATGCCCTCTACACCTCGCAGCCCGGGGTCAGTAAGCACATCAAGGATCTCGAGGACGAGTTGGGTATTGAGATATTTGTGCGGCGTGGAAAGCGCCTTCTCGGTCTGACCGAACCCGGCAAGGAACTGGTCGGAGTGGTCGAGCGCATCCTACTCGATACACAGAATCTACGCCGCATCGCCGATCAGTTTGCCAGTCGGGAAACAGGACATTTTGTCGTCGCCACCACCCATACGCAGGCCCGCTATGCGCTACCGAAGATCATTCAGTGGTTCAAGGCGGATTATCCGAAGGTCCATCTGACGCTGCTGCAGGGCAGCCCGCGTGAAATCGCTGAACTGGTCGAGACCGGCCAGGCGGACATCGGCATTGCGACCGAGGCGCTGGACAATGTTGCCGAACTGGCTTCCTTCCCGTTCTATTCGTGGCACCATGCCATCATCGTTCCCGAAGAACACCCCCTGCGTTCTCTCGACAAGGTAACGCTTGAGGCATTGTCGGAGTACCCGATCATCACTTATCACGAGGGATTCACCGGTCGCGCCCATGTCGACAAGAGCTTTGCTGATGCCGGCATCGTTCCCGATATCGTGCTCTCGGCCATCGATGCGGATGTGATCAAAACCTACGTCAGCCTGGGACTCGGTGTCGGTATTGTTGCCTCAGTCGCCTATGACCAGGAACAGGACAGGAACCTGGCGCTAATTCCGGTCCCGGAGCTATTTCCGTCAAATACCACGCGCATTGCCGT
>CALJZP010000302.1 GCA_937983545.1 uncultured Azonexus sp. | reverse complement strand
TCCACTCCGGCATCTTGGCGCGCACGAAATCCTGCACCTCGCCGGCCAACTCCTGGAAGAAGGTACTGGTCGTCCGACCGCAGCCGGGACAGGCCGCGACCATCGGGGTAAAGGCACGCAGGCCCATGGTCTGCAGGATTTCCTGGGCGACAATGACTTCCTGCGAACGCGAGCCACCCGGTTCCGGGGTCAGCGAAACGCGGATGGTGTCGCCGATGCCTTCCTGCAGCAGCACGGACAAGGCTGCCGTCGAGGCGACGATGCCCTTGGAGCCCATGCCGGCTTCGGTCAGGCCGAGATGCAGCGCGTAGTCGGCACGGCGTGCCAGCTCGCGATAGATGGCGATCAAATCCTGCACACTCGATACCTTGCAGGAAAGAATGATCTTTTCTCCGGCCAAGCCGACCTCTTCGGCCTTGGCCGCCGATTCGAGCGCCGAGGTGACCATGGCATGGCGCATCATCTCGGTTGCATCGAGCGGCTCGGCACGGCGCGAGTTCTCGTCCATGATGCGGGCCAGCAGTTCCTGATCGAGGCTACCCCAGTTCACACCGATGCGTACCGGCTTGTCGTATCTGCAGGCCAGCTCGACCATCTGGGCAAACTGCTCATCCTTCTTCTTGCCGAAGCCGACGTTGCCTGGATTGATCCGGTACTTGGCCAGCGCCTCGGCGCAAGCCGGATGCTCGGTGAGCAGGCGATGGCCGTTGTAGTGGAAGTCACCGATCAACGGTACGTTGCAATTCATCTTGTCCAGATGATCGCGAATTTTCGGCACGGCAGCCGCCGCTTCCAACGTATTGACCGTGATACGCACCAGCTCGGAGCCTGCACGCGCCAGTTCGGCGCACTGGATCGCGGTAGCCAGGTAGTCGGCAGTATCGGTATTGGTCATCGACTGGACGACGACCGGCGAAGAGCCACCGATCCCGACGTGCGCAATGCGGGTGGCCCGAGTCAGGCGCTTGCTAACGACACTCACGGATCACTCCAGAACCAGGCGGGCGACATCGCCCTTGGTATGCGGCGCCAGATCAACCGTCTGACCACGCCAGAACAGGCGAACGCCCGGCGCGTAGCCGATGGTCAACGACAACGGACCCTGACCGGAAACAATCTGCTCGGCACCCGCATTCAGGCGCTGCGAGAAAACCACCTTGTTGTCACGATCGCGCACTTCAATCCACGAGTCTTTATCAAAAAGGAAACGCAATTGCGGAACCGCATTGGCCGCAGCAGGCACCTGGGCTGCATCTTGACTTGCACCGCCCGGAGCCGCGGGAGGCGCCGCCGTTTCGGCAGGCGCCAGAACCTGCGGGTACATGACCTGCTGCTGCGTCGTCCCCGGCGGGAATACGGGCTCACCGGCGGGAGCCGGCTGAGGAGAGGTTGCGCCAGGCGTAGCGACCTGTTCCGCAACGTCCTTGCGAGCAACCGAGTCGAGCAGGGACTGCACCGTCGTACGCAAGGCCGAGAGATCCGCCGGCATCAACGTATAGGCCAGGGCGGCCAGAACGACCAGACCGATGCCAAGCAACACGAACTGCCGGTCGCGACGGGACGCCCCCGAGCTACCGCTATCCGGCATGGGCGCCGGGCCGGTATCCTGCATGCCCAGATTGCTGACCGGTTTTTCCAGCGTACGGTCGAGCTGTGCCATCATCGGCGTCGGATCAAGCTGCATCAATCGCGCATAGTTGCGCACGAAGCCCCTGATGAACGTATGCCCCGGGAGCCCGTTCCAGTCACCGCTTTCGAGTGCCTCGACCTGGCGCTGCCCCAACTTGAGCGTCTGCGAAATATCGCCGATCTTCAGCCCCCGCGCTTCGCGCGCCAGACGCAACTGTTCTCCGACCGGTATTTCCGTCACGACGACGGGTGCTTCATCGCTGATCGATTCCTGACTACTGACCTGCTCGTTCATTCAAAATTACCCTTCAGGAACTCCTGATACTCCGCCGAAGAGGGATAGCGGCTGCGCAGCTGCGAGGCGAAACTGCCTTCCGCCGCACGATTGCCCAGCTTGCGCTCGACGCGCAGCCCCAGCCAGAGTGCCTCGGCAGTCGGCGGCTCCATCATCTTCAAGGCGTCGTTCAAATAAATGCGTGACTCTTCAAGAATTCCGCGACGATAAAATACTTTGGACAACTCATATCGCGCCTGCATCGCACCGTCCTGTGACATCTGCAGAGCCTTGAGCAGGTAGTTTTGCGCCCCGTCCAGATCGCCGGCCTTCAAGGCACAGGAGCCCGCATTGGTGTAGGCACGATCCGGCGTTTCATAGAGCGGGCTCTTCAGCGCGTTCAGGAAGTAAGCAATGGACTGGCGCTCTTTTCCAGTCTCGCAGAGATACCAGCCATAATTGTTGTTCACTTCCGGATCATTCGGCGCCATGTCGAGCGCCCGCCGGAAGTCGCTTTCGGCCTTGTCGTTTTCCTTAAGTGCCGTACGTACCAGGCCACGGATACTGTATGCCTGGTAATAGCTTGAATCGGCGTTCAGCGCGATTTGCAGCTCATCGAGAGCAACGGCGTAGCTGCCAGCCTGAAAATACAGGGCAGCAAGCTCGGTATGAATCCTCGCGCGATTGCGCGGATCCGTCGTCTTCTGCTCCTGAGAACCCGAATTATTGTTGAACTGGTATTGCTGAGCATGGACCGGAAGAACACTCAGAACACCCAGCCCGAAGGCAAGCACCCAGGGCTTCAGGGATTGAATTGTCATGATCGAGCCTCCACCAGGGATATCACGCGTCCGGAAGTACGTTTGGTCTTGTCCTTTACCTGCCCGGCCAATTGACCACAGGCGGCATCGATGTCGTCACCGCGCGTCTTGCGCGTCGTGGTGACGATGCCAGCCTGCATCAGGATGTCGGCGAAGCGGCGCACCCGCTCCGCCGGTGAACGCTTGAACGGCGAGCCCGGGAAGGGGTTGAAGGGAATCAGGTTGAATTTGCACGGCACGTTCCTGACCAGGGCCAGCAATTCGCGGGCATGGCCTTCGGAATCGTTGATGCCGTCGATCATCGTGTATTCGAAAGTAATGAAGTCGCGCGGCGCCTTTTCCAGGTAACGCTGGCAGGCAGCCATCAGCTCTTTCAACGGGTATTTCTGGTTGATCGGCACCAGTTCGTCGCGCAGCTTGTCGTTCGGCGCATGCAGCGACACGGCGAGCGCCACCGGGCATTCCTCGCGCAGACGGTCCATGACCGGAACCAGGCCGGATGTCGACACCGTGACGCGACGGCGCGAGAGGCCGTAGGCATTGTCGTCGAGCATCAGCTTGAGCGCGGCGACGGTATTTTCAAAATTGGCGAGCGGCTCGCCCATGCCCATCATGACGACGTTGGAAATCACCCGCTCGTCGCCGTGGACCGCGCCCAGCGCGTTGTTGGCCTGCCAAAGCTGGCCGATGATTTCCGCCACCGTCAGGTTGCGGTTGAAGCCTTGTTTGCCGGTCGAACAAAAGGCGCAGTCGAGTGCGCAACCGGCCTGCGTGGAAATACAGAGCGTTCCGCGATCGTCTTCGGGAATGAAAACCGTTTCGACGGCATTGCCGTTGCCCACATCGATCAGGAACTTGCGCGTACCGTCGTCCGACAACTTGTCGGAAACCACGGCAGGCGGGGCCACGACCGCCCTCGCCTTGAGCTTTTCACGCAAGCTCTTGGCGATGTCGGTCATGGCATCGAAGTCCGCCACGCCGGAACGATGCACCCAGCGCAGCACCTGCTTCGCGCGGAAGGGCTTCTCGCCCTGCTCGGCAAACCAGGCGGTCAGGCCATCGGCATCGAAATCCAGCAGATTGACGGTCATCACTTGCTATTTCGGCTGAGAATTAACGGCCGGAATAGGTATTCATGCCCGGGAAGAAGAAGGCAACTTCCACGGCAGCGGTTTCCGGAGCGTCGGAACCATGAACGGCGTTGGCGTCGATGGATTCGGCGAAGTCGGCACGGATGGTGCCCTTGTCGGCCTTCTTCGGGTCGGTGGCGCCCATCAGTTCACGGTTCTTGGCGATGGCGTTTTCGCCTTCCAGAGCTTGGATCATGACCGGACCGGAGGTCATGAAGGAGACCAGATCCTTGAAGAAGGGACGCTCTTTGTGCACGGCGTAGAATTGGCCGGCTTCCTGCTCGGACAACCAGGTCATGCGGGCGGCGATAACCTTCAGGCCGGCGCCTTCGAAACGGGAATAGATCTGGCCGATGACATTCTTCTTGACGGCGTCCGGCTTGATGATGGAAAGGGTGCGTTCGATAGCCATGGGTTTGCTCCGAGAAAGCTAGTCAGTTGAAAAACGGATCATTTTAGCAGACTCGGCGCCCGAGCGCCCGCCTCACCGCCCAGCTTGCTTTTCGACCGCCGCCTTGGTCAGCGGTTCACGCAGCCAGGCAAAATTGCGGGGAGCGACGTACTGCAGCAACTCCTTGCCATCGGTATCGACAATGACATCCAGCCCCTTCTCGGGATAAAGCAGATGCACGCGCTTGTCCGACACGACCAGGCGCTCGCCGGGCTGACCGAAGCGTTGCACGACCGTCGCCTCATCGAGATTGACCGTGGGAATGATGCTGATGGCCTTGATCGGCATGGCATCGACCGCGAGCAGATCGTCCGGGTGCAGGGTGATCTTGCGGGTCGTGCTTTCCATGTGTTTGGCTTTCAATGCCCGCTCACGCAAGGCAATCACGGTTTGCTCCGTCGCGTCCAGGGTAATGATGGCTCTCGCCAGCACAAAACCGAGCGAAACCTGGGCATAGTAAGCTTCCAGCGCTCCCGCCTCGTTCGGCTCGGCGATGATTGCCACGTCAAGCTCGCTTCCCAGCTTTTGCTTGACCTCGCCCAAGGTACTTGCACCGGGGCGAAGACCAAAGACCATGCTCCCGCCCTGACCATCCACCTGTATCTGCCAGGGCAAATTGCTATTCGGATCAACCCCCTCCTGCTTGGTCACCCCGGGCAGCAGAAAAGGGACGATCAAGGCAACAAGGATCAGTGCAATCAACGACAGGGCAAATTTCATTACGGGACGGGCCTGGGGAATAAGGGGTTCGATTGTGCCACAGCCGCTCCCAGCAAAAAGCCCCGGACTGGTCCGGGGCTTTGGCAGAATCGGGTGATGGCCTTAGAGCATGCCCAGTTGCCGCGGCAGCCACAGGGACAGATCCGGCCAATAGGTGACCACGACCAGGAAGCCCAGCATCGAAAGCAGCCACGGCCATACGGCAACGGTCAGTTCCGTAATGCCCATCTTGGTGATGCCGGAGGCCACATACAGGTTGAGACCGACCGGCGGGTGGCACATGCCGACTTCCATATTCACCACCATCAGGATACCGAAGTGGACCGGGTGAATACCCAGCGCAACGGCTACCGGGAACAGGATGGGGGCGAAGATCAGGACGATCGACGACGGCTCCATGAAGTTGCCGGCCAGCAACAGGATGATATTGACCGCGAGCAGGAAGGTAATCACGCCCAGGCCGTTGCCCAGCATCCAGTCGGCCAAGGCCTGCGGGATGTTCTCGTTGGTCATGATGAAGGAGAACAGCACGGCATTGGTAATGATGTACAGCAACATCGCCGACATGTTGGCCGAATTCAGCAACACTTTCGGCACATCCTTGAGGCTCATGTCACGGTAAATGAAAACCGCGCAGACGAAGGCATAGACGGCAGACATGGCAGCCGCTTCCGTCGGCGTGAAGATACCGGAGTAAATCCCGCCCATCACCACCACGATCAGCAACAAGCCCCAGATCGACGCGCGGAAGGATTGCCAGCGCTCGCCCCAGGTCGCCTTCGGCTGACGCGGATAGTTGAATTTGCGCGCACGGTACCAGGTAACGCCGCCAAGCACGCCGGCCAACGCCAACCCGGGGATGACGCCCGCCATGAACAGGGCACCGACCGAGGTATTGGTCGCCACCGAGTACATCACCATGACGATGGACGGCGGAATCAGGATCCCCAGCGCGCCGGAAGTGGCGATGACGCCGGCACCGAACTTGTTCGGGAATCCGGCCTTGACCATGGCGGGCAGCAGGATGGAACCGATAGCCACGACGGTAGCCGGGCTGGAGCCCGACACGGCCGCGAACAACGCGCAAGCCAGCACGCCGGCCAGACCGAGGCCGCCGTACCAGTGGCCGACCATCGACGTCGCGAAGTTGATCATCCGTTTCGCCACCCCGCCATGCGTCAGGAAATTGCCGGCCAGGATGAAGAACGGAATTGCCATGATCTCGAACTTCTCGATCCCCGTGAACAGCTTGAGGGCCACCGACTCGAGCGGCACCTGCGTCATGGTGAACAGGAAGGTCAACACGGTCAGGCCGAGCGAAATCGAGATCGGCATGCCGGTCAGCATGAGAATGGCCAGCAAACTGAAAATTACCAGGGCGTTCATTGCTGGTCTCCTTGCTTGTCGGATGCCTGACGACGCTCGGCGCCGCCGCGACGCTCGTCGGCGGCAGGACCGGCATGGGTGCGACGCTCCTCACCCGAACGGCGTTCGCCAACCATGGTGTGCTTCAAATCTTTCATGTGCAGGTTGTCATCCATGCCATAGGGGTCGAAGTCGACCGGCGGCACCTCGTCTTCGAGGCCATCGACATGGCCGTGATCGTGGTGCGGCAGTTCGCCCGTCTTCAGGAAGCTCCACGCCACCTGCAGAAAACGGAAACACATCAGTGAAGAACCGAGCGGAATGGCGCTGTAAACGACCCAGGTCGGCCATTCCAGGTCAGGCGTCGTCGGCCCTTCGTAAATATCCTCGGCATGGATGCCGAAGGTATTGAAAAATGCGTAGTGCGCCCCGTTTTCCCAGACGAAATGCCCGCCGAGCGTGGCAACGATACCGGTGAACAGTGCGCCGGCCATCAGGCCGAACAAGATGAACCGGCGGCGCATGCCGTCATCCAGACGGTTGATCAGGACGTCGACGCCGACGTGGATGCCCGTGCGAACGCCATAGGCGGCGCCGAATTTCGCCATCCAGACGAACATGATGATGCAGAGCTCCTGGGCCCAGCTGAAATTCAAAGTCAGCAGCCAGTCCTGCAGGCCGGGAATATCGACCCCGGCCAGATAGCGGTGCGCCACCGAAATGAAGATGATCAGCGTGGCTGCGCCCATCAGGAACGTGACCAGCAGCTCTTCGAGGTGATTGAGCGCCTTGTTTAACATGGTGTTTACCCCCGTTTGTGAATCGGGGGCTTTCGCCCCCGACCGTTGCTGCCGTGTGCCTTACAGGCTATCCGGCTTGAAGCCGATGTCCTTGTATACCGCCTGGATCACTTCCTTGCCGACGCGGCTTTCCATCTTCTGATGGACCGGCACCATGGCCTTCTTGAAAGCCAGGCGCTCTTCCTTGGTCGGTACGTAAACCGTGGTCTTGCCGCTCTTTTTCACAGCCTCCAGCGACGCGTCGTTTTCGACCTTGGCGATCTGGTTGGCGTAGCGGGTCGCCTGCTCCATCGCATCATCCAGCTGCTTGCGGATATCGGCCGGCAAACCGTCCCAGAACTTCTTGTTGACGATGACCGCATAGCCCAGATAACCGTGGTCGGTCAGGGTCAGATGCTTCTGCACTTCATGCATCTTCTGGGTATAGAGGTTGGAAATCGGGTTCTCGGTACCGTCGACCACGCCGGTCTGCAGCGCCTGATAAACCTCGGAGAACGCCATGACCTGGGGCATGCCGCCGACGGAGCGGATTTGCTCCTCAAGCACCTTGGACGACTGGATGCGCAGCTTCTTGCCCTTCAGGTCGGCCGGCGTCTTGATCGGCGTATTCGCCGAGAACGACTTGAAACCATTGTCCCAGTAAGCCAGGCCACGAATACCCTTGGGTTCCAGCTTGGTCAGCAGCTGCTTGCCAACCGCACCATTGGTCACCTTGCGCAGATCGTCGTAGCTGCTGAAGATGAACGGCAAGTCAAAAACCTCGAACTCCTTGACGCCCAGCGGACCGAACTTGGCCAGCGACGGGGCCAGCATCTGGACGGCACCCAGCTGCAGCGCTTCCATCTCTTCCTTGTCCTTGTACAGCGTCGAGTTGGCATAGACCTCGACCTTGACCTTGCCGCCAGTCAGTTCGCCAGCTTTCTTGGCAAACATCTCGGCCGCCTTGCCCTTGGGCGTATCGGCCGCCACGACGTGGCTGAACTTGATGACGATCGGCTGCTGGGCATAGGCGCCAAACGAAGCGGCACAGACGAACAGGCCGGCAAGCAGTTTGGAAATCTTCATATTCTCTCCTCCAGTTGAACTGTCGCAAATTACGACTAGATACAAGTATTACGAAAGGAGGAATCGCTGAGTATTGTGGTTATCCACAGCTGACCGGAAACTGACAAGAAGCTAGCCAGCGATGGTCAACAAAAAACCGCCGGACTTGCCGGCGGTTTTTCCTGGTCGCGTCGGACGCCTAGTGGTGCTCGACAATCGGACGCGGCACATGGGGGATGACCACGTCCGGCGCATCGTCCAGCACCAGCTCCGGGTTGTCGGCCTCATCGTCGGTCTCGTCGTTGAGGACGGCATTCATGCGCTCGACGTCGAGCGCCTTGCACCACTTGGCAACGACCAGGGTCGCCACGCTGTTGCCGATGAAGTTGGTCAGGGCACGCGCTTCCGACATGAAACGATCGATGCCGAGGATCAGCGCCAGGCCGGCGACCGGCACGGTACCGACGGCCGACAGCGTCGCCGCCAGCACGATGAAGCCAGAACCAGTCACCCCGGCAGCCCCCTTGGAAGTGAGCAGCAGAATGACCAGCAAGGTGATCTGCTGCGACAGATCCATCGGCGTATTGGTCGCCTGGGCGATGAATACGGCGGCCATGGTCAGGTAGATCGACGTACCGTCCAGGTTGAACGAATAGCCGGTCGGCACGACCAGGCCGACCACCGACTTCTGGGCACCGGCATTTTCCATCTTGGCCATCAGGCGGGGCAGAGCCGATTCGGACGAGGACGTTCCGAGCACCAGGAACAGCTCTTCCTTGATGTATTTGATCAGCTTGAAGATGGAGAAACCGTGCACCTTGGCGATCGTTCCCAGCACGCCAATCACGAAAATCACGCAGGTGAGGTAAAAGGCGCCCATCAGGTTGGCCAACTGAACCAGGCTACCCACGCCATGCTTGCCGATGGTGTAGGCCATGGCGCCGAAGGCGCCGATCGGAGCCACCTTCATGATCACGCCGACGATGCCGAACAGCACATGCGACAGCTTTTCGATCAGCTCGAACACCGGTTTGCCGCGCTCGCCGAAAGCATGCATGGCGTAGCCGAAGAGGATGGAGAAAAACAGCACCTGCAGCATATCGCCCTTGGCAAAGGCGTCCACCACGCTGGTCGGGATGATGTTGATCAGGAACTCGGTCGTCGATTGCATCTTGCCCGGACCGACATACTTGTCGAGCCCCTTGGTGTCGAGCGATGCGGGATCGACGTTCATGCCGGAACCCGGCGCCCAGACGTTGACCACGATCAGGCCGATGATCAGCGCGATGGTGCTGACAACCTCGAAATACAGAACCGCGTAGCCACCCGTCTTGCCGACTTTCTTCATGTCCTCCATGCCGGCGATGCCGACGACGATGGTGCAGAAGATAATCGGGGCGATGATCATCTTGATCAGCTTGATGAAGGCATCGCCCAGCGGCTTCATGTCGGCGCCGGCCGACGGATAGAAATGCCCGAGCGCCACGCCCAGCGCAATGGCGATCAGAACCTGCACATACAGGCTTTTGAAAATGCTTTTCTTCACAAGACGTCCCCCACGGATTTGTAGTGGCGCGGAGTATGAACACCCCCTCCCCACCTGCCTATTGTGGTGATCCGAATTGTGGAAAACACGGATGGCTCGAGTTGGGAGCGATTGGTATACGATGCGCACGATGACCACCCAGACCCTGCCCGGCCCCGGCAGCTCCCGACGCCTGCGCCTACTGCTCGCCCTGCCGAAGTTCGGCATCGTATTGCTGGTCATCGCACTGATCGTCCTGCTCTGGCTCCTCCAGCGCAACGAGGTCGAGGAAGAACGGACTGCGCTGATCAAGGATGTTCTTTGGCTCGAGCAGAACCTGCGTTTTCACCTGAACGGCAGCGAGGATCACTTGCAACAGCTGGCGGTCGATCTGGTCCAGCAGCCGGAGCCCTCGCGCACCTTCCGCCTCCGCGCGGCCCACATGCTCAAGAACACCCCGGAGATATCGCAAATACTGTGGCTGGATGGGGCAAACCGCGTCATCGACGCGCTGCCGAGCTCGACGCTGCCGGATCAGGAAATCGAGGCATTCGGCCTGGCCTACACGCGCCAAGCCTTCGAACTGGCCAAACAGCTCGGCAAACCGGCATACAGCGAACCCTTCTTCGCTGACGGCAAGCGCGCCTTCGTCGAACTGATGATCCCCATTTTCGACGGACGCCGCCTGAAGGGGATGCTGGCCGCCGTCTTCCCGCTGGACACGCTGCTCAACAGCCAGGTTCCCTGGTGGTTCACGCAAAAATACAAGGTCGTCATCATTGACGACAACGACATCCAGTACGCCGCCAAAACCAGCGTCGAAGGAAACAGCGCCCAAAGCTATGAAATCCCCTTCGATCCGCCGGGGCGAGGCCTCAAGTTGCGCGTCACCAGCTACCAGAGCGGCGAAAACCTGCTCCCGCGCATCCTGTCGACCGCCATCATCCTACTTGCCGGCGGCGTTTTCTGGAGCCTCTGGCTGGTCCGCGACCTGATGCGCAAACGAAGCCGCGCCGAAGAAGCCTTGCGCGGCGAACACGCCTTCCGGACGGCCATGGAAGACTCCCTGACCGTCGGCATGCGCGCCCGCGACCTTCATGGCAAGGTCATCTACGTCAACCCGGCCTTCTGCCGGATGACCGGATTCAACAGCGATGAACTGGTCGGCACCACGCCACCGATGCCTTACTGGATTCCCGAGCAGATCGACGAAACCTTTGCCATGCACCAGGCGGTCATGGCCGGCATGGCCCCCCCCGACGGTTTTGAAATGACCTTTCAACGCAAGGACGGGAAACATTTTCACGCTCTCGTCTACGAAGCCAAACTGATCGACGGCAACGGCAAGCACACCGGCTGGATGGCCTCCGTGCTCGACGTCACCGAACGCAAGCACGCCGAAGAACTGGCCCGGCAGCAGCAGGCGCAGCTACAGTTCACCTCCCGCCTCGTCACCATGGGCGAAATGGCCTCGACGCTGGCCCACGAACTCAATCAGCCGCTGGCGGCCATCGCCAGCTACAACACCGGCTGCCTCAATCTTCTGGGGCGCCCCGGATGCTCCATTGACGACATCAAACCGGCCCTCGAAAAAATCGGCACCCAGGCTCAGCGCGCGGGGAAGATCATCCGGCGGGTGCACGACTTCGTCCGCAAAAGCGAACCGAAGCGCGCACCCTGTTCGCTGAACGAAGTGGTCGACGACTGCCTGGGCTTCATCGAAGCCGATGCCCGCAAACATCGCATCCGGATAGAGACCCACATCCCCGACCTGCCGCCCATCCCCGCCGACCGCCTGATGCTGGAACAGGTCCTGCTCAACCTGATGCGCAACGGAATGGAGGCGATGTCGGGCAACGAGGAAGCGGACCGAATCCTGTCCGTACGCGTCGAACAGGGGGAGCACGAACTGTCAGTCCGCGTTGCCGACCAGGGCTGCGGCATCGCCCCCGAAAACCGCGAAAAACTCTTTACCGCCTTCTTCACCACCAAACAGGACGGCATGGGCATCGGCCTGTCGATCTGCCGATCGATCATCGAATCCCACCGCGGCCGACTGTGGGCCGACGACAACCCCAATTCACACACCGGGCGAGGTACGATATTCACCTTCACCCTGCCCCTGGAAAGACCATGAACCACGCCCCAGCCCATCTGGTAGACGACGACGAGGCGATTCGCGACGCACTTGCCTGGCTGCTCAAGTCGCGGGGCCTGCACAGCATTGGCTACCCCTCCGCCGAGGACTTTCTCGAACGGTGGACGCCGGAGATGGCCGGATGCGTCGTCCTCGACATGCGCATGGGCGGCATGACCGGCCTCGATTGTTTCGACCGGTTGTGCGAACGCCGATCGACACTGCCGGTAATTTTCCTGACCGGCCACGGCGATGTACCGATGGCCGTGGGGGCCCTGAAAAAAGGGGCTTTTGACTTCTTCGAAAAACCGGTCAACGACAACGATCTCGCCGACCGCATCGAACAGGCCCTGACCCTGAACGCCCAGCAACGGGAAGCCACTGCAGCCGTCGATTCCGTCCGCTCGCGCGTGGCGCGCCTGACCACCCGCGAAAGACAGATCATGGAACTGATCCTGGCCGGCAAGTTCAACAAGGTCATCGCCGACGAACTCAACATCAGCATGCGCACCGTCGAGGTACACCGAGCCAACATCTTCGACAAGATGCAGGTCAAGACAGCCGTCGAACTCGCCAACCTGCTCAAGACGGGCGCCTAGCACCCGTCTCGCCCGCGCAGAAACGGCACCGCATCGCGACAGCCGCTCCAGGACAACTCCCGTCCCGGCAGACCGCTAACGCTTCCCTAAGGCATTTTTTTTCGCTAGCATCACGCCAACCTTACTGTCGCCGTTAGCCGGCGCCCCCATCCCTACATTCCATCCCATGAGGAAACCATGAGCGAGCACATCCATTACGTCACCGACGACACCTTTGAAGCCGAAGTGCTGCAATCGCAGCAGCCGGTTCTCGTCGACTACTGGGCAGAATGGTGTGGCCCCTGCAAGATGATTGCTCCGATCCTCGACGAAGTCGCCAACGAATACGCCGGCAAGCTGAAGGTCGCCAAGGTCAACATCGACGACAACCAGGCCACTCCGGCCAAATACGGCATCCGTGGCATCCCGACCCTGATGATCTTCAAGAACGGCAATATCGAAGCAACCAAGGTTGGCGCCCTCTCCAAGTCCCAACTCGCTGCCTTTATTGACAGCAACCTGTAATCTCCGTAGTCTCCCGCCCTGAAGGTGCGTCCTGCACCTTCAGGCAGACGCGACAGGCAAGCTGTCCGGCGTCATTCCCCTCCCCAAGCCTCTGCAATCTGCGCCCCGGCCTCCGGGTAATCGCCCGTTCATCAACCGGCGCCACACATTCCCACATGCAACTTTCCGAACTCAAGACATTACACGTCAGCAAACTGCTGGATATGGCCACCGAACTCGGCATCGAGAATGCCAACCGGATGCGCAAGCAGGAGCTGATCTACGCCATCCTCAAGGCCAAGGCCAAGAACGGCGACACCATCTACGGTGACGGCACCCTCGAAGTCCTGCCCGACGGCTACGGCTTCCTCCGCTCGGCCGACACCTCGTACCTGGCCAATCCGGACGACATCTACGTCTCCCCGTCGCAGGTCCGTCGCTTCAACCTGCGCACCGGCGACACCATTGCCGGCGAAATCCGCACGCCGAAAGATGGCGAGCGCTACGTCGCATTGACCAAGCTCGACAGCATCAACGGCTTCCCGCCTGAAGCCAACAAGAACAAGATCATGTTCGAGAACCTGACGCCGCTGCACCCGACGCGTCACCTGCGTCTCGAGCGCGACATCAAGTCCGACGAAAACATCACCAGCCGCGTCATCGACATGATTGCCCCGATTGGCTGCGGCCAGCGCGGCCTGCTGGTCGCCCCGCCGAAGTCCGGCAAGACCGTGATGCTGCAGAAT
The DNA here is from genome assembly GCA_937983545.1 of uncultured Azonexus sp. Lineage (GTDB taxonomy): Bacteria > Pseudomonadota > Gammaproteobacteria > Burkholderiales > Rhodocyclaceae > Azonexus. The sequence continues at coordinate 6,722 of CALJZP010000302.1, read as the reverse complement.
ATCGCCCACGCCATCACGGCCAACCACCCGGAAGTCGTGCTCATCGTGCTGCTCATCGACGAGCGTCCGGAAGAAGTCACCGAAATGACCCGCACGGTCAAGGGCGAGGTCGTCGCCTCGACCTTTGACGAGCCGGCTACCCGCCACGTCGCCGTCGCCGAAATGGTCATCGAGAAAGCCAAGCGCCTGGTCGAACACAAGAAGGACGTCGTCATCCTGCTCGACTCGATCACCCGCCTCGCCCGCGCCTACAACACCGTGCAGCCGGCCTCCGGCAAGGTGTTGACCGGCGGCGTCGACGCCAACGCCCTGCAGAAGCCGAAGCGCTTCTTCGGCGCCGCCCGCAACATCGAGGAAGGCGGCTCACTGACCATCCTCGCCACGGCGCTGATCGACACCGGCTCGCGGATGGACGAAGTGATCTACGAAGAATTCAAGGGCACCGGCAACTCGGAAATCCACCTCGACCGCCGCATGGCCGAAAAGCGCATGTATCCGGCAGTCAACGTCAACCGCTCCGGCACCCGCCGCGAAGAACTGCTGCTCAAGCCGGACGTGCTGCAGAAGATGTGGGTCCTGCGCAAGCTGTGCTACCCGATGGACGACCTCGAAGCGATGGAATTCCTGCTCGACAAGGTCAAATCGACCAAGGGCAACCAGGAGTTCTTTGACGCCATGCGTCGCGGCTAAAGCAAAGATATTGCAAGCCCGCGTTTTTTCGAGGATAATCGCGGGCTTCCCAGATCGGCCACATCCGCCGGTCGCTCGTTTAAAGGACAAAAGATGAAAGCCGATACCCACCCGAATTACAAAGAAGTCGCTGTGACCTGCTCCTGCGGCCACACCTTCACGACCAAGTCGACCATGGCCAAGGATGCCTTCCACGTTGAAGTCTGCTCCCTGTGCCACCCGTTCTATACCGGCAAGCAGAAGATCGTCGACACCGCCGGTCGCGTCGAGAAGTTCAACCAGAAGTTCGGCGCCATGCGCGGCAAGGCTGCCGCCTGATCGGCTTGATTTTCGCCGTCTCGAAAGGCAGCCTGTGGGCTGCCTTTTTCATTTCCGGACGACATGCCTGATATTTCCGCCCTGATCCGTCGCGGCATCCGCCTGCCCCCGTCGGGCTGGATGCTGGCCGCCATGCTGGCTTTCTACGTGCTGGCCGGCCTGTTCGGTCGCGACCCGTGGAAGGGCGAGGACGCCATCCATATCGGTGCCGCCTGGCACATGCTGCATTACAGCGACTGGCTGTCGCCCGACCTGGCCGGCCGCGTCTTCAACGAACCGCCGCTCTATTACTGGAGCGCCGCGCTGACCGGCAAGGCTTTCGGCTGGCTGCTGCCATTGCACGAGGCGATGCGCATCGCCAGCGGCATCTGGGTCACGCTGGCCCTGATGGGACTCTATTACGCCAGCCGCGAGCTCTACGGCGAAGAATCGGCGGCAGCCAGCCCGATGCTGCTCGCCGGCTGTGCCGGCCTGCTTTTCCACGCCCACGACGCGCAGCCGATGTTGATTGCGCTGGCCGCCTACGGTGGCGGCCTCGGCGCCCTGGCGGCCATCGGCCGCAAGCCGCGACTGACCGGCATCTTCTACGGCCTTGCCGTTGCCGCCTGCCTGCTCGGCACTGGCATCGCCCCGACCCTGCCCCTGCTCGCCATCGCCCCGGTGGCTTGGTGGCTATCGCCGGATCGGCCGAAAGCCCTGCACACCCTGCTCATCGGCCTGGCCATTGCCGCTGCGCTGATCCTGCCCTGGCCGCTGCTCGTACTTAGCCTGGAGCCAGCCCGTTTCCATGGTTGGCTGGCAACCGAACTGGCACCGTTCAACACCCCGTTTTCGTTCACCGGTCTCGGGCGCTTCATCGGCATGCTGCCCTGGTTCGCCTTCCCGGCCATGCCCCTGGCGGCGTGGGCGCTGTGGATAAGGCGCAGGGAATTGCTGGCACCGAACCTCCTGCTGCCGCTGGCCTTCTTCACCATCACCCTGCTCCTGCTGGCCTGGGCTTTCCGGCCGCGCGAAATACCGACCCTGCTGCTGCTCCCGCCGCTTGCCCTGCTCGCCACCCCCGGTGCGCTGGCCTTGCGGCGCGGCGCGGCGAGCGCCTTCGACTGGTTCGCGATGTCCACCTTCAGCCTGTTCGCGGTAGTCGTCTGGGTCGGCTGGTCGGCCATGGCGCTGGGCTGGCCGACCAAATTGGCCGAGCGGGCGCTGATCCTGCGCCCCGGCTTTGTCGGGCAGATCCACTGGTTTGCATTGCTCATCGGCATTGCGGCAACACTCTGGTGGCTGTGGCTGATCGCCACCGCACCCCGCTCGCCCTATCGCAGCCTGACACACTGGACCCTTGGCTTCACGACACTGTGGCTGCTGGCGACCAGCCTGATCCTGCCTTGGTTCGACTACGGAAAAACCTACCGTCCGGTCGCCCAGGCCATCGCCAAGGCGTTGCCTGACAACCACGGCTGTCTGGCCGAGCGCGGTCTGAGCGACACGCAGCTGGCGTCGATGGCTTACTTCGTCGAGATCGAACCGGTTGCCGAGGATTCGAAGGCCGGCAAGGCTTGCGACTGGCTGCTGGTGGTCGGCGACACGCGCCGCGAACTGGCGGCGCCCAGCGGCCAATGGACCAAGGTCTGGGAGGGCAGCCGCCCGGGCGACCGCAAGGAAAAATTCCGCCTTTACCGCCGCTGAAGACTGCGCCCGCCGCTTGACGAGCGCAGTCTGGCTGAATCCTCAGCCTTTCAGGAAATGCTCCCGGTAGTACTTGAGTTCGTCGATGGACTCGTAGATGTCGGCCAGCGCCGTGTGTTTGCTCTTCTTCTTGAAGCCCTTGTAAACCTCGGGCTGCCAGCGCCGGCACAGCTCCTTCAGGGTGCTGACGTCGAGATTGCGGTAATGGAAAAAGGCTTCCAGCGTCGGCATGTAGCGCGCCATGAAACGGCGGTCCTGGCCGATGGAGTTGCCGCACATCGGCGAGTTGCCGACCAGTGAGTACTTCTGTAGAAACTCCAGTGCCGCCGCCTCGACGGCTGCCTCGTCTAGGGTCGAGGCCTTGACCTTGTCGATCAGGCCGGAACGGCCGTGGGTTTTCTGGTTCCAATCATCCATGGCGGCCAGCGTTGCGTCGGACTGGTGAACCACCCAGGACGGGGATTCGGCAACCATTTCCAGTTCGGAATTGGTCACGACCATTGCCATCTCGATGATCCGGTCACCATCCGGATTCAAACCCGTCATTTCCATGTCCAGCCAGACGAGGTTGTTTGCATTGCCTGCCATATAATTGCCCGATTCCTTGAAAACCCCGATTTTCGCACAGCTCGGCCCGACCTTCGTGACTCAGAATTTCACCCAGATATTTCTCCTCTTCTTCACTCTGACGCTGGCCGTCCGCCTGTGGCTGAAAATCCGGCACATCCGCTTCGTCTCGGCGCATCGCGCCTCGCTGCCCGCCGGATTCGCCGACACGGTGACCCTGCCTACCCATCAAAAGGCGGCCGACTACACCGTTGATCGCAGCAAGGCAGCCGTGGCCGGCATCTTCGTCGATGCGGGCCTTCTGCTCGCGCTGACGCTGGGCGGCGGACTGGCCGGACTGCACGAGTTCTGGGTGCCGCGCGCCGACGGCCTGCTCTACGGCCTGGCCATGATCTTCAGCCTGATGCTCATCTCCGGCCTCGTCGACCTGCCGCTGTCCCTGTACAGCCAGTTCGTCGTCGAAGCCCGCCACGGCTTCAACCGCATGACGCCGGGTCTGTTCTTCGCCGACCTGATCAAGCAAACCTTGCTGGGCGCCCTGATCGGAGCCCCGGTCATCCTCGCCGTACTGTGGCTGATGGGTGCCATGGGCGAAAATTGGTGGTTTTACGTCTGGCTGTTCTGGTCAGCCTTCAACCTGCTGTTGATGTTCGTTTATCCGACCTGGATCGCGCCGCTGTTCAACAAGTTCTCGCCGCTTGAAGAAGGCGAGATGAAATCGCGCGTCGAAGCCCTGCTCGCCCGCTGCGGCTTCCGCTCATCCGGCCTCTTCGTCATGGACGGTTCGAAGCGCTCCAGCCACGGCAACGCCTACTTCACCGGCTTCGGCAACAACAAACGCATCGTCTTTTTCGACACCCTGCTCACCCGCCTCGACCCGCCCGAGGTCGAAGCCGTGCTCGCCCACGAACTGGGCCATTTCCGCAAAAAACACGTGCTGAAGCGGCTGCTGGCGATGTTCGCCGGCTCGCTTGCCTTCCTGTGGCTGCTCGGCCAACTGATCGATGCCCCGTGGTTCTACGCCGGCCTCGGCGTCGATGCGCAGAATACGGCGCTAGCGCTGATCCTGTTCTTCCTGGTCATGCCGGTGTTCACCTTCCCGCTGACCCCATTGATGAGCTGGCTGTCGCGCCGGCACGAGTTCGAGGCCGATGCCTATGCCGCCGAGCATGCCGCCGCCGACGATCTCATCCACGCGCTGGTCAAGCTGTACCGGGACAACGCCTCGACATTGACCCCGGACCCGCTGCATTCGCTGTTCTACGACTCGCACCCGCCCGCCGCGCAGCGCATTGCCCACCTGCAGCTGCAGGGGGCCCCCAGCTGATGGAAGGCAGAGTCATCGCCGCGCACGGCCGGCAATACATGGTCGAACTGCCCGACGGCACCCGCCTGCCCTGTTTTCCGCGCGGCAAGAAAAGTGAAATCGCCTGCGGCGACCGCGTCGACATCCAGCGTACCTCGGACGACCAGGGCGTCGTCGAGGCGATCCAGCCACGCAGCAGCCTGCTCTATCGCTCCAATGAAATCCGCCAGAAGCTGATTGCCGCCAACGTCGACCAGATCGTCATCGTCGTCGCCACCGAGCCGGCCTTCTCCGACGAACTGGTCGCCCGCGCCCTGCTCGCCGCCGAAAGCGAGGAAATCGCGCCGCTGATCGTGCTCAACAAGTGCGACCTCGCCGACAAGCTGCCGGCGGCCCGCGCGCGCCTGGCCACCCTGGCGGCGCTCGGCTATCCGATCCTCGAACTGTCGGCCCGCGACCACGCCGAAGATCTGCGCCCCCACCTGGCCGGCAAGACCAGCGTCCTGGTCGGCCAGTCCGGCATGGGCAAATCGACGCTGGTCAATGCACTGATCCCGGAAGCCAATGCCGCGACGCGCGAAATCTCGCAGGCGCTCGATTCCGGCAAGCACACCACCACGCATGCCACGCTCTACCACCTGGACGCGGACAGCGACCTGATCGACTCCCCAGGCCTGCAAGAATTCGGTCTTGGGCATCTCGACCGCCAGGAAATCGAAAACGCCTTCCCGGAATTCCGGGAATACCACGGCCTGTGCCGATTCCGCGACTGCCAGCATGACCGCGAACCCGGCTGTGCGCTGACCGCAGCGGTAGACAGTGGCCAAATCGACCGGAATCGTTTCGCAATCTACCGCCGCATTGTCGGCAAGTGACCCGCCCGTCCGCCCCGCTGGAGCGAGAATCTAACAAAGATTAAAGCTGGCAATACTATTACAGTAATGTGATAATTCTCGCAAACTCGCCACCCAAGGGCGATTGGACTTGCGCATGGATATCCGCCCACCGACCATACTGATCGTCGACGACACCCCCGAGAATCTCAGTGTTCTGGGCGAACTGCTGCAGCCGACTTATCGTGTCCGGGCTGCCAATTCGGGAAAACGAGCCATCCAGATCGCCATGGCCGATCCGACTCCCGACCTCATTCTGCTCGATGTGATGATGCCGGAAATGGATGGCTTCGAGGTTCTCGGCGAGTTGAAAGCGTCCGGAGTCACGCGCAACATCCCGGTGATCTTCGTCACCGCCATGGACGGAACCTCCGACGAAGAGCGCGGCCTCGACCTGGGTGCCGTCGACTACATCACCAAGCCGATCCGCCCGAGCATCGTCCTCGCCCGGGTACGTACCCAACTCGAACTCAAGGCGGCCAGGGACTTCCTGAGCAACCAGAACGCCTTCCTCGAAAATGAGGTGGCCCGCCGGATGCATGAAAACCAGCTGATCCAGGAAGTCAGCATCCACGCCCTCGCCCGCCTGGCCGAAACCCGAGACCCGGAAACCGGCAAGCACCTGCGTCGGACACAGGAATACATCCTGACCCTGGCCAAGCGCTTGTGCCAGCACCCGCGCTTTGCCCACTACCTCGACCAGCGGACCATCAATGCCCTGGTCCAGTCCGCCCCCCTGCACGACATCGGCAAGGTGGGCATTCCCGACCACGTCCTGCTCAAACCCGGCAAACTGACACCGGAAGAGTGGGAAATCATGAAGACCCACGCCGAACTCGGCAGCAACGCGATTGCCCAGGCCGAAGCCGACGCCGACAAGCCCGTCGAGTTTCTCGCCATCGCCAAGATGATTGCCCGCTCGCACCACGAAAAATGGGACGGCAGCGGCTATCCGGACGGACTGGCCGGCGACGACATCCCGATCGCTGCGCGCCTGATGGCGCTCGCCGACGTATTCGACGCCCTGACCTGCAAACGCGTCTATAAGCCGGCGTTCTCCTTCGAGCATGCCCACCGGATCATACTGGACGGCAAGGGGATCCATTTCGATCCGGATATCGTCGAAGCCTTCGCCTGCGATTTCGAAACCTTCGTTGCCATCGCCAAGGCCTACGCGGAGTAAGACATGCCGCTTCGCCGCAGCGCCTGGAGAAACCCACCGGAGACCCGGAGCGTATCCGCTAACGGTGTGGCTTACTGAA
>CALJZP010000301.1 GCA_937983545.1 uncultured Azonexus sp. | reverse complement strand
GTCCGGCAGGTCGGCCAGGGTCAGCGAAGTCGGCGTTTCCAGGGCTGGCCAGGGATGGCCGTCGACGCTGACGGACAGCGTTTCGAGTGCTTCGCCGTCGAGTACCAGCGCCTGGCCGGGGCGCTCGCCATGGCGGCGCATGGCCAGCGTTGCGTTGACAGTAGTGTGGCCGGCGTCGATGACGAAATCGAGATCGACCTGGTCGATCCAGAAGGCGGGCGGGGTGTAATCCTTGAGATAGATGGTTTGGGGCGTGTCGGTTTTCATCGGGCGGGGCGCTGGTATCGGACAAGCGCCCGATGATACGCCAAGCCGCCGTGGCGGAGCGGCTTGGCGCCTGTCGCTCAGCGCTGACCGGACTCAGTCGCGGTCATGGCCGCGACCGTGGCCACGGCCATGACCGCGGTCTCCGCGATCCTCGTGGCGGTAGCTGTCGCGGTAGCCATGACGGTAGCCTTCGCGGTATTCGTGGCGGTCGCGGTGGTGGTGGCGCTCGCGGTAGAGCGGCACATATTCGTTCCGGTACCAGTCGTCCTGCACGAAATAGACCGGCCGGCCGCAGGCGCCGTAACGGCCGCAGTAATGGTGCCATCTGCTGGCATGTCCGGGCGGGACGTGCAGATAAATCGGCGGATGGGCGACGCGGGCCGGACGGACGATCATCGGTTCGGCGTAGATCAGCGGCGGCGGGGGGAAGCCGCCGATATCGACGCGGCCGTAGAAGCCCGGCTGGCCGATGCTGACGGAGACCTGGGCGGACGCCGTCGTGCCGAGCAGCAAGGCAAGCAGCGTCGCAAAGAAGATTTGGCGTAAGGACATGGTGCTGTTTCCATCGGGAAGATGCTTATTTAACGATGGAGCTGGCGGGTCGGGAGACAGGGCGGGCAAAAAAAGATGTCGCCTGTGCCCGACAGATTTTCGTGCCCGAAGGCAAGGCGGCGCTGAAAGCCTGACTGGGCGGGGGTGTGACAATATGACGCACCGAAATGGTGCGCATTTTTGATGTGCCACAAGTAGAGTGCGGGCCTGACGAACGTAGTATTCGCGCCCTTGCCCCGCTCAGGGGAATCATCAAACTGGATAGATCAATGAATACCGCAATGCATGTCGCCGCCCCGCCGTTTTTTACCATGCGCCCGCTGGCGCTGGCCGTGTTGGCCCTGGCTGCGATGCCGGCCTGGGCCGAGGGGGAGGGCAAGGTGCCGACCTTGGCCGATGTCGTGGTGCGCGACAGCCTCGGCAGCGACCCGGCCGGCCTGGCCCGGAAATCGACGACTGGGAGCCGGCTCGAGCTCAGCGTCAAGGACACGCCGGCCTCGGTGACCGTCATCGACCGCGAATTGATCGAGGCGCGGGGGGCGGAGAATACGCAGGACATCATCAAGGGCATTCCCGGGGTGACGGCGTCGTCGGCTCCGGGTAGCCCCGGCCAGGTGTTCTACCGGGGCTTCACGTCGGGAAGCGTGACCCAGTTGTTCAACGGCATCACCGTGCAGTACGACGTGATCGCGGCGCGGCCGGTCGATAGCTGGATCTATGATCGCGTTGAGGCCATCGGCGGCCCGTCCAGTTTCCTGTTCGGTGCTGGCGCCATCGGCGGGTCGATCAATTACGTCACCAAGCTGGCCAGTCGCGAGGGCGATTTTTCCGAAGCGCGCCTCGGTGCCGGTAGCTACAACGCGCTGCAGATGGCGGCAGGTTTCAACCGGAAACTGGGCGACAGCAACGTGCTGCGCCTGGATGTCAGCCGCAACACAGGGGGCGCCTGGAGCGACCACACCGAGCGCGAGGCCGTGCAACTGGCCGGTTCGTGGCTGGTCGACCTGGCGCCCGGGTTGAGCCATACCCTGGCGCTCGAATACCAGAAGGAAACGGTCGAACGGCCGTACTGGGGAACGCCGGTGCTCAAGCCGCTCGGCGGCCGGATCGCCATCGACGAGGGGACGCGTTTCAAGAACTACAACGCGAATGACGGCATCTACGAGCAAACCGTCCGCTGGGCGCGCTCGATCGTCGATTACCGCGCGTCGGACAAGCTCAGCCTGCGCAACACGTTCTATCACTACGATGCGCTGCGCGACTATCGCAACGTCGAGGTCTACGAATTCAATGCGACCAACACGCTGGTCAGCCGCAAGGAAGCCCTGTTGCAGCGCCACGACCAGCGCGTCAACGGCAACCGCCTCGAATTCTCGCTCGACCAGCCAGTGGGTTCGCTGAAGAGTAACTGGGCCGGCGGCGTCGACTACAGCATCAACAAGCAGACGCGCTTCCCGCGCTCGGTGAGTGGGCCGTTCGGCAACGTTGATCCGTATGCCTTTAACACCGAGAGCTTCTTCAGCCTGCCCGGCATGATGCCCGGCTATACGCCCAATCGCACCAACGAGGTGACGACGTTTGCCGTCTTCCTTGAGAATCGCACCTTCCTTACCCCTGCCTTGTCCGTGCTGAGCGGCTTGCGCCAGGAACGCATCGATCTCGAGGTGACCAACCACCTGGCCGCAAGCGCCAGCAATCCGGCCTACTTCGCGCGCCGCTATACGCCGCTTACCGGCCGCCTGGCGCTGAACTACGATGTCACGCCGAATGCCAGTGCCTACGTCCAGTACAGCACGGCGGCCGATCCGCCGGCCGGGGTGTTGAGTACGGCGACCTTCGGGCAGGTGCGGGACTTTGCGCTGACCACCGGCAAGCAAGTGGAGGCTGGCAGCAAGTTGTTCTTCGACGAGCGCAAGGGGATGGCGACCGTCGCCGTCTATGAAATCACGCGCAACAATTTCGCCGTGGCCAACCCGAACCAGCCAGCAACGACGCTCCCGGTCGGCCAGCAGACCTCGCGCGGCATCGAGTTGAGCGCTTCCTGGCGGGTGATGCCCGGCCTGCAGTTGGCCGGCAACTACGGCCTGGTCAAGGCGCGCTACGACGATTTCACGGAAAGCGTGGGCGGCGTCGTGGTCTCCCGCGCGGGCTACCAGCCGACCAACACGCCCCGCCAGGTCGGCAATCTCTGGCTGACCTGGTCGCCGCTGGCCGATCTGCAGCTCGGCGGCGACGTGCGTCACGTCGGCGCGCGATTCGCCGACAGCGCCAACACGATCAGCGAAGGCAGCTACAACCTGTTCGGTGCATTCGCATCGTACAAGCTGGATCGGAATACGACGCTGACACTGCGCGCCCGTAACCTGACCGACAAGATCTATTCCGAGTTCCTGAGCGGAACCGGCGCCATGGCCTACCTCGGGGCGCCGCGCACCTTCGATCTGTCGATTCATGCCCGCTTCTGAGTCGGGGTACGGCAGCGGCGGTCGTCGAACCCCTTGCGGCAGGGAGGGCTGGCGGTGAAACGCTGGGTTTTCCTGGCGCATCGCTGGTTGGGTATCGCACTGTGCTGGCTGCTCGCGCTCTGGTTCGTCTCCGGTGTGGTCATGATGTACGTCGGCTATCCCAAGCTGACCCCGGGCGAGCGCCTGCTCAGCTTGCCGGCACTGGTCGAGACTTGCTGCCCGGTGCCGCCGGAGCGGGTATTCGCGCTGGCCGGTGAAGGCAGCCGTATCCAGTCGTTACGGCTGACCAGCGTCGGCGACCGAGCCGTTTACGTAGCGACCCTGCCGGGGCTGCGCTATCTGACGGTCGATGCCGTGCATGGCGGGGTATTGGCAAACGTTGATGCGGCGCAGGCCTTGCGTTCGGCTGCACCCTTCGCGCCGGGCCGGACGCTGGCTTACCAAGGCGCACTGGCCGAGGACGCGTGGACGCATTCCAAGGCACTGGCCGGGCATCGCCCGTTGCATCGCGTGGCCGATGACGTCGGGGGGCTGTATTACGTTTCGTCCGCATCGGGTGAAGTCGTCCGCGACGTCAGCCCGGTCGAACGTACCTGGGGCTGGATCGGTGCATGGCTACACTGGGTCTATCCCTTACGCGGCGGCAGTGTCGATTTTGCCTGGAGCGACATCGTCATCTACAGCAGCCTGGCCGGTTCGCTGCTTGCTCTGTGCGGCATCCTGATCGGGATCTGGCGCTGGCGACGAGCCGCCTACGCCAATGGCCGCCATACGCCCTACCGCTCGGCCATGATGCGCTGGCACCACTGGTGTGGTCTGGTCGGCGGTGTTTTCGTTCTGACCTGGATGCTTAGCGGCTTGTTCTCGATGAATCCGTGGCGCATCTTCGACTCGGGGGCACCGGCCTTGCATCAGTCGTCGCTGCTGGCGAAGGATTTCACCGGACTGGCCCCGGCCGCGGCCTTGCGCCGGTTCGGCGAAGCCGGGCAGGGGAGTGTCGAATTGCTCTGGCAGCCGCTGGCCGGGCAGCTGTATGCGGTTTCGTATGACGCGCAAGGCGGGCAGCGCCTGATCGGCTGGCAAGCGGACGGCGCGGTGTCGTCCGGTCATTCGCTGCCGCTGCTCGGCGCGGCGGGGCGGGCGATGCTGCCCCATGCGCGGCTGGTCGACGAATCGCTGCAGCGCGAATACGACTGGCATTACTTCGCGCGGGCCGAGCACACCATGGGTGGCCACCTGGAGCGGCCGCTGCCGGTACTGCGCCTGCGTTTCGACGACCCGGCCGGAACCTGGCTCTACCTCGATCCGGCCAGCGGCCGCGTCGTCCAGCGCCTGGATGCCCATCGCCGGGTACAGCGCGTCCTGTTCGCCTTCCTGCACAGCTGGGACTGGCGCTTCCTGCTCGAGAACCGCCCGCTGTGGGATGTGCTGCTCATTGCGGCCAGCTTGCTGGGTTTCCTGATCAGCCTCAGTGGTGCGGTAATCGGCTGGCGGCGCCTGACGCGCCGCCGGGAAATTAGAGCGGCTTGACCGGGATGCACAGCTGGCAGGTGAATATCCCGGTCGCCGGATCGTATTCGGCATCCACCGGGTAATGCTCGAAGAACGGGCGGCTATCGATCTGCAGGCCGCTGCCGGGTAGCCAGTCGCGCAGGAATTCGGTCCAGGCCCTGCCGATGCCCGGGCCGTCGCCACGGTAGGCGGCCAGCGCGTAACGTCCGCCGGGCAGCAGGGCGACGCCGGCCTGTCCGCGCGGGTGGAAGTCGTCGGGAATCTCGACACAGGCATCGTAACGGCAGTTGTCCGGGGCGGTGATCCCTGGATCGTCGTGGCCGATGCCGTAGCAAGGGCGCCCTTCAAGCTCGTTGGCGCGCATCCAGGGCAGGAACTGCTGTTGCCAGAAGGCTGCGATCGACGGGCCATAGGGGCCGATGTGCCGCAGGTAGGCGACGCGGGTCGGGGGCAGGGTGGATAGGGTGACTTGCATGCCGAACTCCGGAAACGAGGGGTTGGAGGCCTCGGTATTGTCATCCTCTTCGCCATGGGTATCCTGATCCGGCTTGCGCAGGACCTGATCGGGATTGCTCCGGCGGCGGACGTGCAGCAGTTCGCTGTTCCAGCGCTCGGCGGTGGTCGCCCGCCAGGCGCTCGGGGTTTGCCCGAAGTGCGCCTTGAAGGCGCGCGCGAAAGCCTCGCCGGAACCGAAGCCGACGCTCAGCGCGATCTGCAGGATCGGATGTTGGCGCTGGCCGGCCAGTCGTGCGGCGGCAATTTCGAGACGGCGGCGGCGAACGTAGTTACCCAGGGTCTCGCCCATCCAGGCAGAAAATATCCGGTGGAAATGGTAGGGCGAGAAATGGGCAACCTCTGCCAGCGGTGCAATCTCGAGCGGCTCGTCGAGATGGGCGTCGATATGGTCGAGGACGCGATTCATCCGCTGCGTATAGGCAGTCAGCGGCGGTGTGCGCTCGGGGAGGGCTGCCGCCGTGCGGACGCGGCGACCGAGGCGGCGGGGGGCTTGCGCCATGTCAGCGGCGCGCGGGGGCGGCGTTCAAGTCGAAAACCACGATCAGCCCTTGCGTTTCCAGACCTGCCAGCGCTCGCGGCCGGCGAAGACGGGGATCGAGTCGGCCACCGGGCGGTCCTCGATGCGCTCGAAGGCCGGCTGCAGCAGGGCATCGAGCTGTTCCGGCAGGATGCCGAAAGGCGGTCCCTTGGGTTGGTCGCAGACGAAGAAGTAGCCGGCGAGCAGCCCGCCGGCCGGCAGCAGCGCGGCGACGCGCCGGGCCCAGTCGTCCCAGAGCTTGCGCGGCAGGGCGCAGAGGAAGGCGCGTTCGTAGATGAGATCGAGCGGTGCCGCGGGCTGCCACTGGAAGAAGTCGGTGCAGACGAGGTCGACCGGCGAATCACCGAGGACGCCGCGGGCCGTGTCGATGGCGACCGGCGAGAAATCGATCGCCGTGACCGGCCAGCGTCGGCTGGCCAGGAACCCGGCTTCCCAGGCGCTGCCGCAACCGGGAATCAGCGTGGTCATCGGGGCCGGCCGGCTGGCGGCAAAGTCGGTGAGGTCCTGGGGCACGCGGCCGGCATCCCAGGGCGTCGTTCCCTGTTCGAAGCGTTTGCACCAGAAATCCGGGTGTTCCGGACGCTGGTCGGCGGGTTTTTCGCGGCTGCTCGGGTCGGTTTCGTTCATCTTTGGGCAAGTTTCTTGCGGGCGTTGTCGATGCCATCGTCGAGATAGCTTTGGTAGAAGTCGGGCAGACGGGCGCCGACGATGGGGTCGGCCATTTGCCGGCCATCCGGTCCGTAGAAGGCGACCACCGGCACCAGCTTGATCTTTTCATCGGCGGCAAAACGGGCGTGGGTGGTCTTTTCGCCGCCGAAGGCAGTCAGCGCCTGCTCGCTGTCCTGGCGGATCTCGCGGATGACCAGACGGTCGCGGTGGCGCGGATGGCGGCTCATGGGTTCCAGGTAGTCGCGCTTGACGGCCTTGCAGAACTTGCAGTCGTCGCGGCTGTAGATGACGACCAGCGGCATGCCGGCCTTCGCGGCGGCGGCGGCTTCGGCGCGCAGGTCGCGGGCCTGGGGAACACCGGATGGATCAAGAGCGGCAGCGGGGGCGCATGCTAGAATCAGCCCTCCCAAAAGCCCTGCCAAGTGACGAACCATGTCCGTTCCTTCCAAAATTGTCATTGCCTCCCGCGAATCCCGCCTTGCCATGTGGCAGGCCGTTCATGTCCAAGGCCGCCTGTCCGAACTCAATCCGGGCGCCGAGGTTGTCATTCTAGGCATGACAACCAAGGGTGACCAGATTCTTGACCGCCCGCTCGCCGAAATCGGCGGCAAGGGCCTGTTCATCAAGGAGCTGGAAGTCGCCATGCAGGAAGGCAAGGCCCATCTGGCCGTGCATTCGATGAAGGACGTGCCCATGGTGATGCCGGAAGGCTTCGTGCTGGCCGCCATTTCAGCCCGCGAAAACCCGCGCGACGCCTTCGTCTCGAACAAGTATGCCGGCTTGGACGAGCTGCCCGCCGGCGCCGTCGTCGGCACCTCCAGCCTGCGTCGCGAGGCCATCCTGCGTGCCCGCTATCCGCAGCTGGTCATCAAGAGCCTGCGCGGCAACCTCGATACCCGCCTGCGCAAGCTGGATGCCGGCGAGTACGACGCGATCATCCTCGCCGCCGCCGGCCTGATCCGTCTGGGTCTCAAGGAGCGCATCAAGGCCGTGCTGACGCCGGAGCAGTCGCTGCCGGCACCGGGCCAGGGCGCGCTGGGCATCGAGCTGGTCGATGGCGATGCCGCCATGGCCGGCGTCGTCGCGCCGCTCAACGATGCCGAGACGGCCCACTGCGTCAAGGCGGAGCGCGCCTTCTCGCGTGCGCTCGGCGGCTCATGCCAGGTGCCGTTGGGGGGCTATGCGGTGATCGACAACGGCCAGCTGTGGCTGCGCGGTTTTGTCGCCACCGCCGACGGCCAGGAAATGGTCAGCGGCGAAGTGCGCGGTGAAGTTGGCAAAATCGCGGGCGACGACGAAGCGCTGGGCCTCCAACTGGCCGCCGAGCTGCGTGCCAAGGGTGTCGACGCCATCCTGGAAAAGCTCGCCCACTGCAAATGAGTGCGAGCGGCCCGCTGGCCGGCCGGACCATCGTCGTGACCCGGCCGCAGGCGCAGGCGGCACCGTTGGCCGAGGCCATTGCGGCGGCTGGCGGTAATCCGCTGATATTTCCCCTGCTCGAGATATCCCCGGCGAGCGACCCAAAGCCCTTGGCCGATGCCGTGAGCCGGCTGGCCGACTATGCGCTGGCCGTATTCATCAGTCCGAATGCCGTCGACCATGCGCTGCCTGCAATTCTCGAGCGCGGTTCCTGGCCGGCCACCCTGTTGCCGGCGGCCGTCGGCCAGGGAACGGTCAGGGCGCTGGCGGCGTATGGCGTGACGGGATGCATCGCGCCGACTGAGCGTTTCGATTCTGAAGCATTGCTCGAACTTCCCGCGTTGGCCGATGAGCGGGTCGCCGGGCGCCGCGTCGTCATTTTTCGTGGGGACGGTGGTCGCGAACTGCTCGCCGATACCTTGCGCGAGCGCGGCGCGACGGTCGATTGCGTCACGTGTTACCGCCGCTCCGGGCCATCCGCCGGCCTGGCGCCGCTGCTGTCGGCGTGGCGGGAGGGGCGTCTCGATGCGCTCACGGTGTCGAGCAGCGAGGGATTGCGCTATCTGGTCGACCGGCTCGATGACGAAGGCCGCGCTTTCCTGCAAGCCACTCCGCTGTTCGTGCCGCATTTCCGGATCGCCGAAAACGCCCGGGCTTTGGGTTTAAGCAACATTATCCTCACCGCTGCCGCCGATGCCGGCATTCTTGCCGGCTTAGGTGCTTATAATTGGCCGAAATGATGCCAGACAACGATACTCCCCCCCTCCAGAGTCCTGCTCCCGAGCCGCTTTCGGCACGCCGTTCCGGCCGTTTCGGACTGAGCCTGGTCGTTGCCGTCGCCGCCCTGGCGCTGGCCGGCTGGCAATGGTTCGAAACCCGCCAGAAACTGAACGACCTGCAACAGGAAGTCACGCGCCAGCTGGGCGATTTCGATACCGGCCACAAGGAAGAACGCGGTGCGCAAAAGCTGACGCGCGAGCAGCTCGAGGTCTTGCAGGCCAAGCTGGGCGCCTTTGAGAACCGCTTCGCCGAATTCCAGGCGCAGACCGAGGCGCTCAAGGCGCTGAACCAGGATATCGCCCGTGGCCGAGAGGAAGCGACCTTGCTTGAGGTCGAGCAGGCCATCACGCTGGCCGGGCAGCAATTGCAGCTGGCCGGCAACGTGCCGGTCGCGGTGCTCGCCTTGCAGACCGCCGACGCGCGCTTGGCGCGCCTCGACCGCCCGGCCCATCTGCCGCTGCGCAAGGCGCTGGCCAAGGATCTCGAGCGTCTGAACGCGCTGCCCTTCGTCGATATGCCCGGCGTCAGCCTGCGTCTTGAACAGTTGATCCACGGTATCGACAAGCTGCCCCTGACCGCCTACGGGCGTCCGGTGGAGAAGAAGGAAGCCCGGAAAGAAGCAGCACCCGTGCTTCCGTGGTGGCAGAACGCGGGCGGCGAGATCTGGCAGGAGCTGAAAGGTCTGGTCCGCATTCAGCGCTTCGACCGCGAGGATCCGGCGCTTCTCGCCCCCGGTCAGGACTATTTCCTGCGCGAAAACCTCAAGCTGCGCTTGCTCAATGCTCGTCTGGCCCTCTTTTCGCGCGATCAATGGACCTACCGCAACGAATTGAAGGTCGCCCAGGAGTGGCTGGGCAAGTACTTCGATACCAATGACAAGGCGGTTGCCTCGGCGCAATCGACGCTGCGCCAGATGTCGGCGGCGGAGATCAATGTCGAGCTTCCGAATTTGAACGATACCCAGGCCGCCTTGCGTAGCCTGCGCCAGGGCAGGGACAAGCGGTGAGGGGGCTGTTCTGGGTTGTTGCCCTGTTCGCGGTGGCGGTGGCGGTCGCCCTCGGTGCCCGCCTGAACGACGGTTACCTGCTGTTCGTGGTGCCGCCGTGGCGTGTCGAAGTTTCGCTGAATCTGTTCGCCCTGCTCCTGTTCGGGCTTTTCGTGGCCTTCTACGCGGCGATGCGCGTGACCTTGGCGACCTTTGGATTGCCGAAGCGGGTTCGCGACTATCGAGCCCGTCGCCAGCGCGATCAGGCCGGGCAGGTATTCCAGGATGCCGTGCGCCTGCTTTTCGAGGGGCGTTTCGGGCAGGCCATGAAGCGCGCCGGCGAAGCG
Source organism: uncultured Azonexus sp. (assembly GCA_937983545.1). GTDB lineage: Bacteria > Pseudomonadota > Gammaproteobacteria > Burkholderiales > Rhodocyclaceae > Azonexus. The sequence continues at coordinate 3,482 of CALJZP010000301.1, read as the reverse complement.
CATGGTGCCGGTACGGCGCCCGGTCTTTCGGCCTTGATTGCCGCCCGCGCCGCCCAACGCATGCGCGAACCGGAAAAGCAGCAGTACTGGCTGGAACATGCCCGGACCGACGATCCGCGGACCGAGGCGGCCACCCTGATGCTGGATGCCGAAATGGCCAACGAGGAACGCCGTTTCTCCGATGCCCTGGATGCCTTGGGGCGTCTGCAGGGCAAGCTGGGGCGGCATATCGCAGCCTTGCGCCTGGAGTTGCGGGCGCGCCAGGGGAGCGGCGACTGGGACGGCGTGCTCAAGCTGGTGCGCCAGTTGGCCAAGCGCGATGCCTTGCCCCCGGAGGTGGTGGTAGAAATCCGTACTCAGGCGCATTTGGCCAATATTGCCAAGCGTCGCAGCGATCAGGGGCAACTGGTTGCCTACCTGCGCGGCCTGCCGGAAGAGGAGCGTGGCCGGCGCGTGTCGCTGGCGGCGGCCAAGGCGCTGACTGCGCTCAATGCCGAGGGCGAGGCGCAGAAGTTGATCGAGGCGTCGCTCGACAAGCCGGGCGGCGATACCTGGCAATCCGAGCTGGCCGCCATTTATGGCCGTTTGTCGGGCGGCGAGCAGACGGCGCGCATTGCCAAGGCGGAGGGCTGGCTGCATAACCATCCGGGCGATGCCGTACTGCTCCTCGCTCTGGGCCGGATGTGCCAGCGTCAGCGCCTGTGGGGCAAGGCACAAAGCTATCTGGAAGCATCGCTGTCGGTCAGGGCAACGCAGGAAGCGCATCTCGCCCTGGCCAGGTTGCTCGACGAACTCGACAAGGCCGATGAGGCCAACCAACACTACAGGGCCAGCGCCCAGCTCAACGCAAGTTAGGCGCGCCCAAACAAGGAGAGGGGAAATGCTGAATATCGATCTGCGAAAAATCTACAATTTCTATCCGGTCGAGCCAGCCCCCGATCCGAACGCCCTCCCGGCAGGGGGCGATGTGTATTACGAATGTCTCGACTGTGCCGTGGTCGTCAATTCTGTGCCCCACATCAAGGCGGTCTGCGCTTGTGGCAATTTGGAGGGCGGCGGCGGCAAGCTGACTGTCAAGAATCCCGGGCGAGTGCGTGTGGTCAAGGGCAAGCTGAAGTAAGTGCTAAAACAGAAACGGGTGGCTTGGCGCCACCCGTTTTCGTTTGTGCCTGGTTCTTATGCCCAGTCTTGAGGTTTCAGGAATACGTCGTACAGTTCCGCTTCCGGCGAACCGGCTTCCGGTTTCCAGTCATAGCGCCATTTGACGATCGGCGGCAGTGACATCAGGATCGACTCGGTCCGTCCGCCGGACTGCAGGCCGAACAGCGTGCCGCGGTCCCAGACCAGGTTGAATTCGACGTAGCGGCCGCGCCGGTAGGCCTGGAAGTCGCGCTCGCGCTCGCCGTAGGGCGTGTCGCGGCGCTTGGACAGCACCGGTAGGTAAGCCTGGGTGAAGGCATTGCCGACGGCCTGGGTCAGACTGAAGCAGCGCTCGAAGCCGCCTTCGTTGAGGTCGTCGAAGAAGACGCCGCCGACGCCGCGCGGCTCGTTGCGGTGCTTGAGGAAGAAGTAATCGTCGCACCACGCCTTGTATTTCGGATAGACAGCGTCGCCAAAAGGGGCGAGCGCGTCGCGACAGGTCCGGTGAAAATGCGCCACATCCTCGCGTTGGCCATAGTAAGGGGTCATGTCCATGCCGCCGCCGAACCACCAGACCGGCTCCTCGCCTTCCTTGGTGGCGACGAAGCAGCGCACGTTCATGTGCGCGGTCGGGCAATAAGGATTGCGCGGATGCAGCACCAGCGAGACGCCCATGGCCTCCCAGGCGCGCCCGGCCAGTTGCGGACGGACGGCGGTGGCCGAGGCGGGCAGGGATTTACCGGTGACGTGCGAGAAATTGACGCCGCCGCGCTCGAAGAAATCGCCCTCCTCGATCAGCCGGGATATGCCACCGCCGCCTTCGGGGCGCTGCCAGCTATCGGTACGGAAGGGTTGGCCGTCGAAGGCTTCGAGTTCGCCGACAATGCGGGATTGCAGGCTGGTGAAATAAGGGAGGATATCGGTGCTAGGGTTCATCGTGTGCGTCACCTCTTGGGTTTGGGGCCGGCTTTGATTGATGGCTGGGGGGGCGACGGTTCGGGTGGCGCTTCCGAGGCGATCAGCAGCATGCCTTTTTCCGGCGTCAGATCGGCCAGGTTTTCGAAGATGACCGGGGTGATATGACCGCTGTCGTCGATATTAATCACCAGACCGCCAAGTTGCCCTGTTTCGCCCGCGAGGGTTTGCTGCAGGAAGTCGATATAGGCGGAGAACTCGGTACCGCTGGCGCCGCGCATGCGAGCCGAGGCTGGCGATGCCTTTGTCGGATCGGGAAAAAGGCTGTTCCGGACGAATGTCGGCAGGTCGATTGCGCGCGCGACGCCGGAAACGACAGTCGCTAAGGCATGATCGGCAGGAGGCGGAAAGAATTCCAGATAGGGGCGGAATTTCCAGGGCGGTGCCTGTTTTCGCTCCCAGGTAATGCCCGATAGCGAGAAGATGTGGCATTGCCTGGAGATTTCCAGCAGGCGTTTGCCTTCGTCCTCGGTACCCAGTAGTAGCGCCGTCTGGTGTTTGTCGGCGAGCTTTGTCCAAAGGCTGGTGCTTTTGTCCGCCTCTTTTTTCAGGCCTTTGGTATTCCCTCGGCGTTTGAACTCGAACAGGTAGTTGCGTCCGCTCAGGTCGAGCGCCAGGTCGCCGGTGGCCGGGTCCTGACCGGACTGTTGCACCAGCGCGCTGACCGGGGCTGGCTGTCCGCATTTCGCTGCGTAATAGCCGACGCCGACCAGAAAAGCACCGATGTAGGTGTTTTCGGGTAGCGGCGGATACTTTCGGCGAGCGGGGCTGGGCGCGACCTCGTCGCTCATCCTCAGCGCCCGATTGCCCGGTAGCCGATGTCCTTGCGGTACTGCATGCCGTCCCACGCGATCTGGGCGGCGGCTTCGTAGGCGGCTTTCTGGGCCAGCTTGACGTTTTCGCCGAGCGCCGTGACGCACAGCACGCGACCACCGGCGGTGACTACCTGGCCATCCTTGTCGGCGGTGCCGGCGTGGAAGACATGGCAGTCGTCGCCGAAGCTGTTGGCCTTGGGCAGGCCGCCGATCACGTCGCCCTTCTTCGGGGTGTCCGGATAGTTGGCGGCGGCAAGTACGACGCCCAGCGCGATGCGGCGGTCCCATTCAGCTTCGACCTGGTCCAGCGTGCCGTCGATGCCGTGTTCGATGAGGTCGACGAAATCGGACTTCAGGCGCATCAGGATCGGTTGGGTTTCCGGGTCGCCCATGCGGCAGTTGAATTCCAGCGTCTTGACCGAGCCATCCTTGCCGATCATCAGGCCGGCATAGAGGAAGCCGGTGAAGGGAATGCCGTCGGCGGCCATGCCGCGCACGGTCGGCAGAATGATTTCGCGCATTGCCTTGGCGTGCACTTCCGGCGTGACGCAC
>CALJZP010000300.1 GCA_937983545.1 uncultured Azonexus sp. | reverse complement strand
CAATCTTCTGGGGGAGACTGACCTTGAGGTGATTACGGAATGTATTGCCGCTTTGGCATCTAGGAACCCGGGGCCGTCTGATGAAATGCTACAGGACACCTGCAGCATCCCGATCGAAGATGCAGTGGAGCCGACTCGACTAATTTCAGATCCTTCAGGCTACTTTGTGCTGTATCCAGAGCCTCGCAACAAGCGTTTGATCTTGGAACACTACAGCAATGCTGGGGTACTGACCCGAGTCTTCGAAGGAAGCTCTCCAACAGCGCTATACAGCACGGTCATCACAGCCGGCCTCATCAGCCGGCTGGATCATGCTGCTTACCTAGGACGCGAGCTTGGCCGAGCAGAAGCGGCCTTACGCGACGGAACTGTGTACGTGCAAGACAAAGCCCCAGGTGTGAGCGAGGAAGAAAGCCCGCTTGCTACAGTATCGTCCTGTGGCTGCTCAAAGGCCTGTCACTGACGAAAAGCATGCCTTTCATTAGCCTATTTTCTATCCCCAAAATGGATTGCCCATCCGAGGAGCATCTCGTCCGGATGGCACTGGAAGGGCTTCCGGGTATTGCAACTATCGAATTCGATTTGCCTAAACGGAAGGTGCGAATTCACCACGAGGGGCCAGCCGAACCCATCTCAAAGAGTCTAGGTAGCCTCGCTCTAGGGGCTCACCTGATTTCGAGCACAGCCTCCGTTGAATCTCGTGAAAGCCGTCCGGGGCAAGTAGAGTCTGAAACAGATAGCAGCGAAGCCCAGGTGCTCAGGCTCCTCTTGGGCATCAATGCCTTGATGTTTTTAGTTGAGTTCATGACCGGTTGGTTGGCCCAATCCACCGGGCTTATCGCGGACTCTCTCGACATGTTTGCCGATGCAACGGTTTATGGCTTGGCACTCTATGCCGTTGGGAAAGATGCCGGCCATAAGCTGAAAGCAGCCCGGATGTCGGGTTGGTTTCAGCTGGCTCTTGCCATCGGCGCCTTGTGCGAAGTGGTGCGCCGCTTCCTATTCGGTAGTGAGCCGGCAGCCCCTGTAATGATGGGCATGGCAACCATTGCGCTCGTTGCCAATGTGACGTGTCTTCTCCTATTGGCTCGCCATCGGCATGGCGGCATTCATATGCAAGCGAGTTGGATTTTCTCGGCCAACGATGTCTTGGCGAACATCGGTGTCATTGTTGCGGGCGCAGCAGTCACGCTCACAGGCGAGAATTATCCTGACCTGATGATCGGTACAGCCATCGCGCTACTGGTTATGAATGGGGCACGCCGTATTCTTCGGCTTCAGGGATGAGCGCTTAGGCTTCTCTCGGTTCCCGAGTAAATGCCCAGCCCCTGAGCAGTGCTGCTGCCGTCAGTGAACAGCTAGCTGAGAACCCGAATGCCACTAACGGCGAGAATGCCTGATACAACCAGCCGAAGACGACAGAAGCGGGGAGCAGGAATATCCCGGTAGTCAGATTAGAGCAGCCCAAAGTCGTGCACCGTAGTGCTGGTGGCGCAATATCGGCGAGTGGATCACTTTCAGTCGTCCAGGACTAGGAAATGAACGAAATGCCAGTTATCTATTTTCGAACGCTGTCATCAGGCAATACAAACCCGAATTTTGTCATTACAGAACGTGCTGGCTTCGAAGAAACGTACTCAGCAAACCGTTTGGCCAGCGGGCTATTTTCCGCACGCTTCGTGATGACAAACCCCTGTTCCAAGCGTTGGTGAAGGTTGTCGGGAATCAGCCAGTAGCCACCTTTTCCGGAAAGTTCCGGATGAACAGCCAAGGACAACGCAATCACGCTAACCTGAGCGTTCCCGGTTAGCGCAAACTGTGCGGTCTGGCTGATGTTCTCCCCGTAGACCAACTTGGGCTGGACAGCCTCCCATAGACCGCCAGCACGCAAAGCCTCTTCAGCCCGTTTGCCGTATGGAGCGTGCTTGGGGTTGGCTATCGCAATCCGCGTAATCTTTGGGTCGGCCAGGCTGGCCAAGGTCATTTTGCTGGCATCCTGGGTGGCGCTCCACAGCACAATACGTCCGATTGCGTAGGGAATGACCTCCGACGATGCCAGTCCTGTCTTCACCAGTTCTTTCGGGAAAGCTATGTCGGCCGAAAAGAACATGTCGTAAGGCGCGCCTTGTTGTATTTGCGTATGGAATTTGCCTGAAGAACCATAGGTCACTTCCACCTTGTCCGTCGGATTTGCCTTGTTGAAAGCTTGCGTGAGCTCATCCATCGCAAATTTGAGATCGGCGGCTGCGGCAACCGTGATTTTTTCGGCGTGAGCAGAGAAACAGATAAAACCAAGAAGCAAGGCAAAGAGCGGTTTGGTGAAAGTCATGTTTGGTATCCGACAAATTGAATGGCCTACTGAAATTGTCAGCAATTGCTATGCCCGTCAATGCAGATTGCAGATTGGCCCACGGGGATTTTAGGTACCTGAGTTGCATCTTTTTACCGATACTTTCGTCTCCAAGGCTGGGAATAATAGATTGCTACGGTCAACAGCAAAAAATCGACAAAAACGAAAGGCTGATTTCTGATGCTCGCCATTGCCGCCCTTGTGACTTTTGTACTGACCACCGTGCTTTCCATGGCCGGGGTCGGGGCAGCGTTCGTGCTGATTCCGGTTTTCCTCGCGCTCGGTGTCGAATTGCACTCGGCAATGGCAACCGCCTTGCTGCTCAACGCAATCGCCATGTCCATTGCTTCGTTCACTTTCATTCGCAAGGGGCTGGTTGAGTGGCGCATGGTGGTGCCGATGCTGTTGATTGCTGTCATCGCATCGCCGATCGGCGTGCATGTCGGTGGAGTGCTGGAACGCAAGCTGCTGCTCTGGCTGTTCGTCGCCTTTCTACTTTTTGCTTGTTCGATGATGCTGTTTTATCGGCCAAAGCCGCGCATCATGGGCGACTCGATGAAAAATGGCCTGTTGCTTGGACTGCCCGTTGGTGCAGCAGCTGGGTTCGTCGGCGGCTTACTGGGAGTCGGTGGCGGCAACATCATCGTGCCTGCCTTGGTTGCTGCGGGTCTTGAACCGAAGCGGGCTTCGGCAAGCGCTTCCTTCGTGGTGATTTTTGCATCGCTGGCTGGGTTTTTGGCTCATGTTCAGATTGCCGAGCTCGGAACTGCCTTGCTCGGAGCTACCGCCTTGGCGACCACTGCCGGTGCTGGACTTGGAGCCTGGCTGGCTACTGAGAAATTACGGGCTGACCAGCTCAAGCGCATCATCGCACTGGTGTTGTTGGCGGTTGCCATCAAAACTGCCTGGGGATTGTTATGAGCGAACACGATCACGAGCATGAGCCGGCGCATGAGCACGAGTCAGCGCATGAGCACAATCACGCCCACACGCACTCGGCGGCAGGCAAAACCCTGCTTCTTGCCTTGGCCCTGACCCTTGGTTTCTCGGTGGTCGAATTGATTGCAGGTTGGCGCTCGGGTTCCCTGGCGCTATTGGCCGATGCGGGCCACATGGTCACTGATGGCGCCTCTCTCGGTATTTCTGCCCTGGCGGCGTGGTTGGCGGCGCGCCCGCCCAGCCGGCGGCACACCTATGGCCTGGGGCGCGCCGAACTGCTGGCAGCCCTGGGCAATGCGGTGTCCATGCTGGTGGTCGTATTCATGATCGCCAGCGAGGCGTGGCAGCGGTTGCAAAGCCCGGGGAGCATTGATGGCGCGACCGTCAGTGTCGTTGCGGTGGTCGGCTTGCTAATCAATCTTGCCGTCGCCTGGGTTCTTTCCCGTGGCGAACGCAATCTGAATGTTCGTGCTGCCTTGCTGCACGTCATGGGCGATGCTCTCGGGTCGGTGGCCGCCATCGTCGCCGGTGTGGTGATCTGGTTCACCGGCTGGACGCCGATTGACCCGCTGCTGTCGATCCTGATCGGTGGTCTGATTCTCGCCTCCAGCGTGCGCCTGCTGCGCGAAGCCTTACACGCCGCCCTGGATGGCGTGCCCTTCGCCATGGATATCGAGCAGGTTGGCCTAGCGCTGGCCAAGGTGGATGGCGTCAGCGAGGTGCATGACCTGCACGTCTGGCCCATTGCCGCCGAGCGTCTGGCATTGTCTGCACATGTGCGCTTTGAAAACCTGAATGACTGGCCGCAGGCGCTCAAGGATCTGACGG
>CALJZP010000299.1 GCA_937983545.1 uncultured Azonexus sp. | reverse complement strand
CCTTCTCGGCCTCGTAATGGGCGCCGACTTCCGGCAGCTCGACGAAGACGAGGTCGCCGAGGGCTTCCTGGGCGTGGTCGGTAATACCGACGGTGACGGTGCCGTCAGCGTTGAGCAGCATCCATTCGTGGGAGGCGGCGTACTTGAGGTTAGCGGGAACGTTCGACATGGTTTTCTCCTGAATGGATTGAATTAGATGACAGCTTTGCCGTTGCGGGCGAATACGGGTTTGGTGACCTTGGCCTTGAGCAGCTTGCCGCGGATATCGACTTGAACTTCGTCGCCGATGGCCACGCCCATGGGCAGGCGAGCCAGTGCGATGGATTGTTGCAGCGTCGGCGAGAAGGAGCCGGAGGTGATTTCGCCGTCGCCCTGGGCGGTGACGACCTTCTGGTGGCCGCGCAGGACGCCCTTGTCGAGCAGGATCAGGCCGAGGAACTGCTTCTGCTGGCCGTTGGCGGCCAAGGCGGCACGGCCGACGAAATCGCGCTCGTCTTTCATGGCCACGGTCCACGCCAGGCCGGCATCGAGCGGCGACACGGTTTCGTCCATGTCCTGGCCGTAGAGGTTCATGCCGGCTTCGAGGCGCAGCGTGTCGCGGGCACCGAGGCCGCAGGGGGCGACGCCGGCATCCTTCAGGCGGTTCCACAGGCTTTCGGCTTCGCCGGCCGGCAGCATGATTTCGTAGCCGTCTTCACCGGTGTAGCCGGTGCTGGCGATGAAATACTGCTCGACTTCGGCGGCGAAGAAGGCCTTCAGGCCTTCGGTCGCGGCCTTGGCCTGCGGCAGAACCGACCAGACCTTGGCGCGGGCGTTCGGGCCCTGCACGGCGATGATGCCGAGGGCGTTATCGCCATCTCGGCGCTGGGTGAGGGTGACGTCCATCTTCCACTCGGCGGCCTTGGCCTGCATCCAGGCCAGATCCTTCTCGGCGGTGCCGGCGTTGACCACGATGCGGAAGCGGGTGTCGGTCAGGAAGTAGATGATCAGGTCGTCGATGACGCCGCCGGCCTCGTTGAGCATGGCGGAGTAGAGCGCCTTGCCGGAAACGGTGAGCTTGGCGACATCGTTGGCGACCAGGCGGGAGAGGAAGGGGCGGCAATCGGCGCCGACCAGATCGACCGGGCACATGTGCGACACGTCGAACATGCCGCAATCGTTGCGTACCGCGTGGTGCTCCTCGATCTGGGAACCGTAGTTGACCGGCATGTCCCAGCCACCGAAATCCACCATCCGGGCGTTGAGCGCGCGGTGTGCAGCATTCAAAACCGTTGTCTTCAGCATATCAATCCTTTACAGACGTTTTGTGACGTCAGTTCTAGAAACGGAAAAGGGGTGAAACGTAAAACTCGCGTCTTGCGTTTCACCCCTCTGTCCTCGATACCTGAGAGATTTGCCCCATCGGTGGGCGCTGTTGACGCCGCTCTCCAGAGTTTCGAAATGGCAAGCCATCTCGGTTTCGTGGTCCTTTTGCCTGAGCGTTTTCGGGTGAAATTGCGCCTTCGGCGGCAGACGGATCTGCGCTCTCCCACGGAACGGGAGGCACTATAACGGGATGCGGCGGTCTGATCAATATGCTGCGCCGCACAAGGAAAGCCGGGCGGTGCCGCCTTCGTGATAAACTCATCGTTTGCTTTCAAACGCTTGCCCGTGACACCTGCCAATTTCGATTTCCACTGTCATTCCATCGTCTCCGACGGTTTGCTGCCGCCCCAGGTGGTTGCCCGGCGTGCGGCGGCCAATGGTGTCGACCTGTGGGCACTGACCGACCATGACGATATCGGCGGTCTGGTCGAGGCCAGGGCTACCGCCGAGGAAGTCGGCATGCGTTTCGTCAATGGCGTCGAAATTTCCATCGAATGGCGTGGTACCCCGATCCATATCGTCGGACTGGGTTTCGATGCGGCCAACGCGGAACTGGTCAATGGCTTGCGCGACCTGCGGCAGGGGCGGGTCGAACGCGCCCGGCGCATGGGCGACGCGCTCGCGGCCATCGGCATTCCCGGCGTCTACGAAGGCGCCCTGTGCTTTGTGACCAACCCGAGCCTGATTTCGCGCGCCCACTTTGCCCGTTATCTGGTGTCGATCGGTATCGCCCGCGACGTGCCGGGCGTGTTCCAGCACTATCTGACGCCGGGCAAGCCCGGCTATGTCGATCACCAGTGGGTGACGCTGGAGAACGCCGTCCGCTGGATCAACGGTGCCGGCGGCGCGGCGGTCGTTGCGCATCCCGGTCGCTACAAGATGTCCGGTGCCGAAATGCGCCGCTTCCTGGATGATTTCAAGGATGCAGGCGGGTGCGGCATCGAGGTGACCTGCGGCAGTCATTCCCCGGACCATGTCATGCATTTTGCCCGTCTGGCACGGCACTACGCGTTCCATGCATCGCGCGGTTCCGATTTTCATGGGCCGGAGGAGAGCTATGTCGATCTCGGCAAGCTGCCGCCGTTGCCCGAAGATTTGAAGCCGATCTGGCGTCTGGTGGTCTGAGCATGGCACGCGTTGTCAATATCCATCCCGATTCGCCGCAGCAAAGACTGCTGGTACAGGCTGCGCAGTTCATTCGCGAAGGCGC
>CALJZP010000298.1 GCA_937983545.1 uncultured Azonexus sp. | reverse complement strand
AACGACACGCTCGGGCACGATTGCGGAGATTTGCTATTGAAAGAGGTCGCGAAGCACCTCAGCACTTGCATCCGGGAAGGAGATACCGCAGCTCGCATCGGAGGCGATGAGTTCGTGATTATCCTGAAGGACCTTGGCACGATCCTCAAGGACGCAGCGGCTCATGCAGAAAAGGTTGGCGAAAAAATCCTGTTGGCATTGGGTCAGCCATATTTTCTCAATGATCACGACTATCACTGCACTCCCAGCATTGGCGTGACCCTGTTTGGAAACAAAGGCGAAACGCTGGAGGAAATGCTCAAGCAGGCCGATTTGGCCATGTACCAGGCCAAGGCAGCAGGGCGTAACACCTTGCGATTCTTCGATCCTGAGGTGCAGACAGGGGTGGCTACCCGATTGGCCTTGGAACGCGACATGCGTAAGGCGATCCAGGAGCAGCAGTTCGTACTTCATTACCAGCCACAGATTGATCTCCATGGCCGATGTGTCGCGGCGGAAGCACTCTTGCGCTGGCTTCATCCGGAGCGAGGGATGGTCGGGCCGGATACCTTCATTCCGCTGAGCGAAGAAACAGGCCTTATTCTTCCCCTTGGGCAGTGGGTACTGGAAACAGCCTGTCGCCAGCTGGTTGAATGGGAGAAAACAGCGGATTTTGCCCATCTGTCAGTCGCCGTGAATGTCAGCGGAAAACAGCTGCATCAAAAGGACTTCGTAGACCGCGTTGTGGCTACTTTGGATCGAACCGGCGTTGATCCGCGCCGATTGAAGCTTGAGCTAACCGAAAGCCAATTGCTGACTGAAGTGGAAGGGACGATTGCAAAGATAACCGCGCTGAAAAATCGGGGGGTCAACTTTGTGCTGGACGACTTTGGAACCGGCTATTCGTCTCTCTCCTATCTAAAGCGACTGCCCCTGGAGAAGCTCAAGATTGATCGTTCGTTTGTCCGCGATGTCCTAACCGACCCCAACGATGCAGCGATCACCAAGACCGTTATTGCCCTCGCAAAAACCTTAGGACTTGGCGTCTTGGCGGAAGGGGTCGAGACTGAGGAGCAACGACAATTCCTGGAATCGAATGGTTGTTTCCTGTACCAGGGGTATCTGTTTGGTCGTCCATTGTCACTGGCGGATTTCGAGAACTTCGCCCGCCTTCGTGGCGGGTAGCAGGCTGATAAAAATGCGCGGGGCGGTTTCCAAGTCTAAATCTACGGTGGGGTTGTATCCATGAGTACTGTTAACTCGAATGCAAATGATGAGAAGAGAGGTCGCCCGCATGCTTGGGAAGATGCGCTGATCCTCGCATTTCGCGATCAGCAGTGGCAACGGGAGCTGAAGCGTAGAGTCGACGAGTTATCTCTGGACGAACAAAAGGAGGGAAAACTCGATCTCGGCAAGGTCGCTGAAAAATTGTCGAGGCCTCCGGCGCTTCTGGCGAAACTGGATGGATTGGCTGAAACGACCGCCGGTGACACGCTGACAGCAGCCGATGGGCGCTTTTATTTGGTGGAGTTCAAAGCGGAGCGAGCGGGACGCAAGATGGAAGAAGCCAAGCCGCTCTATCGTTTTCTTCAGGCGGTCTCCGTAGTTGCATCTGGCCTTGGCGTCACAGAACTGGCAGATGTAAATGACTTCACTGCGCTATCTGAGCGGGGCCACTATCTTGCTTATGGAAAGCTCAAGTCCGGGCGGGCGAAAGCGCCGCTAGAAAATGACAAGCCGCTCGAATTGGTCCCGCTACACGAGTTGCGGGTGATGGCCGAGCCGTATATCAACCTTGTTGTACCGGAAGGCATGACGGCCGAGGCTGCCGCTGAGCGGGATAAAGTCAGCAAACGTAAAGCGGCAGAGCTTGTTTCGATAGTGTGGCCCCTGCAAGGCGAACGCAAGGGTTTGACGATTTCCGAAATGGCTGCCTATCTATGGGTGCTCGGTCATCTGGGTTCCCAGGGTGGCGATGCAGATAGAGGGGCCGTGGTACGTTGCGCCGTTTTGAGCGATACCGGGCTCTTTCTTCCTGTGTGGGGATTGTCAGAACTCATATTGGCTCGAGATTTCTTCAAGAGCGCTATCTCAAATCGCTTGGACAAAAATGACGATAACCAAGCTAAGACTCTCCGGGAGCGTTTCAAAGGTTTGGCCGATGTTGCTCTAACAATCGAGTTGAAAGTTGCCAGCACAGATAACCCGCATTCCGCGAGCGATGAGATCAAAAAAACCTCTCGTGACAGCGATCCCTCTGAAAAAAGTGGCTATAAACCTAAGTTTCACTGAATGGCCTTTGCGCCGTAGCGATCAAATTGCCCTCCTGCCAGCTTCCGTTCTCGCAGAGCTGGCTGATCAAAGTCTGCACCACGCGGGCGACCGCCAGCGTGGCGGCGGAGGCGGGGATGTGGCGGGAGGCGCAGAGCACCACGCGGCGAGTCAGGGCCTCCGGGGCAACGGGAACGGCGCGTAGTTCGCCCCGCTCCAGTTCGCGCTGCATCGGCATCGGCGGCAGCAGGGTGTGACCGAGGCCGGCGAGCAGGCTGGTGCGCAGGATGCTGATCGAGCTGATGTCGGCGACGACATTGGGGGCAGCGAGGCCGGCTCGTTTGGCGGCGGCCTCGATGATGGGGCGGACGCCGTGCGGCGAGGCGGGCAGGATGAGCGGCAGGCGCAGGGCGTCGCGCAGGCTGATCGGGCCATGGGGTGCGTCGGGTGCCTCGGGGGACGAGATCAGCAGCAGCGCTTCTTCGAGCAGCGGATGGCAGCGGAATTCGTCGAGTTGGCCGTCATCGAAGAGCACGGCCAGATGGATCAGTCCGGTCCGCAACTGCGGGATCAGGTTGCCGGTGAGTTCCTCGGTCAATTCCAGTTCGACCCGGGGCAGGGCTGCGCGCACGGCCTTGAGCAAGGGCAGGGCGAGCGCTTGCGACACGCTGTGCGGGATGCCGAAAATGACCTTGCCGACGGTTTCGCCTTCAACTTGGGTGACGCTGTTCCGGGCATCGTCGACCTGGCGCAGGATGGACAGCGCATGCGGATGGAAAGCGCGGCCGGCCGGTGTCAGTTCGACACCACGCGGCAGGCGTTGAAAGAGCGCCTGGCCCAGCTCGTCCTCCAGTTGCGCCAGTTGGTGGCTGAGCGCCGATTGCGCGACGTGGACCGAGCCGGCGGCCTTGGAAAAGCTGCCATGTTCGGCAATGGCGAGAAAGTAGCGGAGTTGGCGCAGTTCCATGGCGGAGCGATCCCATGTGGAATGGCTAGTCTATCTCGATTCAAGATGGCTGTATCGCAATTCTGAATTTTTCAGATGGATTGGTTTGCGATTAAATGGCAACAACTGATCTGCACCGACGCTGCCGGCCACAAGCCGGGAAGCAGTAGCCGAACCCGGCTCCGGTTGGTCCGGTCAGGCGCTTTTTACCGGAAGCGTTGCCCCGCCAGGGGAATGGAACAAGGGCAGGCCGGCATCACCGGCCTGCCCTTCGCCTTTCGGGGGCTTATTCTCCGTGCAGACCGTACTTGCGAATCTTGTCGTGCAGCGTCGTCTTGGCAATGGTCAGGGCTTCGGCGGTGCGCGCCAGGCTGCCGTAGCGGCGCAAGGCATCGGCGATCAGGGCGCGTTCGAAGGCCTCGACGGTCTCGGCCAGCGGGCGGGGCGCCTCGCCTGCCGGTTGGCCGAAAGGCGGCGAACCGGCCTCGATGCCGAGGATGCAGCGGTCGGCGACATTGCGTAGTTCGCGCACGTTGCCCGGCCAGTGATAACCGACCAGCTGCTGGATGCGACCGGCGGGCGTCGCCGGAACCGGGCGTTCGTGACGGGCGGCAGCCTGCAGCAGAAAGTGTTCGAACAGCAGCGGGATGTCCTCGCGGCGTTCGCGCAGGGGCGGCAGCGGCAAGGTGGCGACGGAGAGCCGATAGTAGAGGTCGGCCCGGAATTTCCCCTGTTCGGCCAGCACCGTCAGGTCTTCCTTGGTGGCCGCGATGATGCGGCAGTCGATGGGGATGGGCGTGTTCGAGCCGAGCCGTTCCAGCGTGCGTTCCTGCAGTACGCGCAACAGCTTGATCTGCATCGGTACCGGCATGGTTTCGATTTCGTCGAGGAACAGCGTGCCGCCGCTGGCGTATTCGATCTTGCCGATACGCCGCTTGCTGGCACCCGTGTAGGCCCCCGCTTCATGGCCGAATATCTCGCTTTCGAACAGTGTTTCCGGCAGCCCGCCGCAGTTGATGGCGACAAAGTTGCCTTTGGCGCGTGGGCTGGCATCGTGCAGGCAGCGGGCGACCAGTTCCTTGCCGGTGCCGGTTTCGCCATGGATGAGGACGTCCGCCGCGCTGCTGCCGAGGGCGCCGATCAGGCCGCGGACTCGGGCCATGCCGGCCGAGTTGCCGATCAGGCGGGCGTCGAGCAGGTTGCGCTGGTCGAGCTGGCGGCGCAGGGTGCGGACTTCCAGCACCAGCCGCCGCTTTTCCAGCGCGCGGCGGGCAATGTCGACCAGTTGCTCGGGGGCGAAGGGCTTTTGCAGGAAGTCATAGGCGCCGTCCTTCATCGCCTGGACGGCCATCGACACGTCGCCGTGCCCGGTGATCAGGACGACCGGCAGTTCGGGATCGATGGCCTGCAGTGCGCGTTGCAGGCTGAGGCCGTCCTCGCCGGGCAGGCGGATGTCGCTGATCACGATACCGGGGAAGTCGGCTGTCAGACGGCGGCGCGCCAGTTCGGCGCTGCCCACGCATTCGGCGGCCAGGCCTTCGAGTTGCAGTGCCTGCTCGCAGCCGAGTGCGACGTCCGGGTCGTCTTCGATGATCAGGATTTTGAGGTTGTCGGTCATGATGCGGGAGCGAGCGGGAGTTCCAGGGTGAAGACGGCGCCGCCGCCTGGATGATTGGCGCCATGCAGGCTACCACCGAAGTCGCGAATGATGCCGGCGGAAATGGCCAGGCCCAGCCCGAGGCCGTCGCCGGCCGGCTTGGTGGTGAAGAAGGGCTCGAACAGGTGGGCCTGCGCTTCGTCGCTGAGGCCGGGGCCGTGGTCGCGGACATGCAGGCGGACCACGCCGTCGGTACATTCCCAGGAGAGTTCGAGGCGTGGCCGGGGGTGCTCGGCCATGGCGTCGAGCGCGTTGCCGATCAGGTTGATCAGCACCTGTTCCAGCCGGTTGGAGTCGCACAGGGCGACCGGTTCGTCGGCCGGGCAACTGCGCTCGATGTCGGCGCCGGCCCGGCGGATGCGGGGATCGAGCAGGGCCAGCGCATTGTCGAGGGCGTGGCAGAGCGGTACCGGCGCCGACTGGCCGCTCGATTTGCGGGCGAAATTGCGCAGCTGGCCGGTGATGCGGCCCATGCGGTCGACGAGGTCGGCGATGCGGCCGAGGTTGGTGCGCGTCGTATCGACATCGCCGCGTGCCAGGAAGCGCTCGGCGTTGGCCGACAGGGTACGCAGGGCGGCCAGCGGCTGGTTCAGTTCATGGGCGATGCCGGTGGACAGTTGGCCGATGACCGCCAGCTTGCCGGCCTGCACCAGTTCGTCCTGGGCAGCGCGCAAGGTGCGTTCGGCACGGATGCGTTCGCCGACCTCGTCCTGCAGTTGCTGGTTGGCGGCCGACAGGTCGGCGGTGCGCTCCTCGACCTTGCGTTCCAGCTCGTCGTGCGCCTTCTGCAGGGCTTCGCGGGCGGCCAGCCGGTCACGCAAGTGGCGGCGCCGTTCGTTGAGGATGATGACGAGCAGGCACAGGCAGGCGGCGCCGATGGCGGCCAGCGCGGCGCGGCTCTGGGCGAGGTCGTCGACCTGCTCGAGATGCGACAGCACGGTCAGCGTCCACGGTGTGCCGGGCAGGGTGCGCGATTGTTCGAGGAAACGCCCGGCGACCGGATACACCGAGACCGTTTCCGGGGCGCTGGCAGTGATGCGCACCAGGCGGGCACCGTGGTCGTAGTCTTCGAGGGTCTTGATGCCGAGCGGCTGCAGGGCGCGGCGGTTGTATTGCTGGGTATGGTCGAAGGCGGCGCGCGTGCTGTCGTCGAGCGGGCGCAGGGTGGCGAATTTCCAGGCGGGTACGGCGGAGAGGATGACCACGCCGTTCTCGTCGGCGACGAGGACCGGCGCCTCGACCGTGGTCCATGACTTTTCCAGCTGTTCGAGGCTGACCTTGATCGCCGCAACCCCGCGTGTACCGTTGTCGTCGGTCAGCGCGGAGGCGAGGTAGTAACCCGGTTCGCCGCGGGTGGTGCCGATGCCGAAGAAGCGGCCGCTGCCGCTTTCCAGCGCATCGCGGAAATAGGGGCGGAAAGAAAGGTCTTCGCCAAGGAAGCTGTCCGGGCGGCGCCAGTTGCTGGTCGCCAGCACCTTCCCCTGGGTGTCCATGACATAGATGGAAAGGGTGCCGGTACGTTCGTTGAGTTTTTCCAGATAGGCGTTGACCCGGGTCGTCGCCTGTTCGCCCCCCTTCCCGGCAGCAGGTCGAGCACTTCCGGGGTCAGGCTGAGAGTGCCGGGCAGGTAGGCGTATTTGCCGATCTCGCGCTCCAGGCTGGTGGCGTAGAGATCGAGGCGGTGCAGGCCGGTTGCCTGGAGGTCGGCAATGCCCAGGCGCTGCGCGACCCGGTAGGCCGAAAAGCCGCTCAGGGCGACCAGCAGCAGGCAGAGCAGCAACAGCGGCAGGGAGCGGAGTCGGAGCATCGAAGGGCGGTTCGGGCGGTGTGGTCTATGTTACTGCGCTTAGCCGAAAAGATCGGCCAGTTGCTTGGCGATCAGCACGACGACGACGCCGAGGAAGGCTTTGCGGATGAAGCCGGCGCCATGCTTGAGCGCCAGGTGGGTGCCCATCCACGAGCCGGCCAGGTTGCATGCCGCCATGATCAGGCCGACCTGCCAGAGAATGGGGCCATGGCTGGCGAAGAAGGCGATGGCCGACAGGTTGGTGGCCAGATTGATGACCTTGGCGCTGGCCGAGCCCTGCACGAAATCCATGCCGAACAGGCGGACGAAGCCGAAGATCAGGAAACTGCCCGTACCCGGGCCGAAGAAGCCATCGTAGAGGCCGATGATGCCGCCGAACAGGGCGCCTTTCCAGCGGTCGCGGCCGTCGATGACGCGCGTCACCTGCTGGCCGAGATCCTTCTTCATGAAGGTGTAGAGCGCCACGGCGATCATCATGACGACGACCAGCGGACGCATGGTCTCGCGGGGCAGCCAGGCGACCAGCGCGGCGCCGCCCCAGGCGCCGATCAGGGCAGCAACAGTGGCGGGCAGGACGACCGCCCATGGAATGCGCACGTTGCGGGCATAACGCCATAGGGCAGCGCCCGTGCCGGCGATGCTCGATACCTTGTTGGTGCCGAACAGGACGGGAATGGCTGTCTGCGGGAATTGCGAGAGCAGGACGGGAATCTGGATGAGGCCGCCGCCGCCGACCACGGCATCGACCATGCCGGCGAAGAAGGCTGCGGGAGCGAGGATGGTCCAGTCGATCATGGGCGGATTATGGTGTTTTCGAGGCTTCTTCAGTGAAAAAAAGCCCGGCGCGGACGCCGGGCAAGCAAGGGGATCGGCTCAGAGGGTTGGCCGAACCCTGAGGAGACAAAGCGGTTCAGACGCCCTGGGTGACGGCGTCTTCGGGCACCGGCAAAGCCTCGTCGGCCTCGGCCAGTTCGGCCGGCACCGGGTCGATGGCGCCTTCCCATTTGGCGACGGCTGCCGTGGCGATGGCGTTGCCCAGCACGTTGGTGACGGTGCGGCCCATGTCGAGGAAGTGGTCGATGCCGAGGATCAGCAGCAGGCCGGCTTCCGGCAGGCCGAACATGGGCAGCACGGCGGCGACGACGACCAGCGAGGAGCGCGGCACGCCGGCGATGCCCTTGGAGGAGACCATCAGCACCAGCAGCATGGTGATCTGGGCGGTCAGCGACATCGGGATGTCGTAGGCCTGGGCGATGAACAGGGCGAGAAAGGTGGTGTACATCATCGAACCGTCGAGGTTGAACGAGTAACCGAGCGGCAGCACGAAGCCGGTGACGCGGTTCTTGATGCCGAACTTCTCGAGTTGTTCCATCAGCTTCGGATAGACAGATTCGCTGCTGGCGGTCGAAAAACCGACCAGCATCGGGCCGCGCACCAGCTTGAGCAGGCGGAAGATATCCTTGCCGAGCACGACGTAGCCGGCGGCGATGAGCACGCACCACAGCACGGCGAGGGCGACGTAGAAGCTGAGCATGAACTTGCCGAAGACGGCCAGCATGCCCAGGCCCTGCGTCGTGATGGCACCGGCGACGGCGCCGAAGACGCCGAACGGGGCGAAGCGCATTACGTAGTCGGTGACCTTCAGCATGACGTGCACCACTTCGTCCATGGTGTTGACCAGCGAGCGGGCGGTCTGGTTATGCAGGTGGCCGAGGGCCAGGCCGAAGAACACCGCGAAAACCAGGATCTGCAGGATCTCGTTGCCTGACATGGCTTCCATGATGCTCTTCGGGAAGACGTGGGTGATGAAATCCTTGAGGTTCAGCGCGCTGGTCTTCAGGTTCAGGCCGGCAGCGCTTTCCGGTAGCGGCACGGCGAGTGCGGCGCCCGGCTGCAGCAGGTTGGCGAAGAGCAGGCCGATGAACAGGGAGCAGAACGAGGCGACGATGAACCAGCCGAGTGCCTTGGCACCGATGCGGCCGACCGTCTTCGAGTCGCCCATGTTGGCCAGGCCGGCAACGAGGGTGGCGAAGACGAGCGGGGCGATGATCATCTTGATCATGCGCAGGAAGATGTCGGTCAGGATGCCGAAGTAGCCGGCGATCTCCTTGGCGGCGGCCGGCGAGGGCGCCAGGGTGTTGCAGGCGTAGCCGACGGCGACGCCGAGGACCATGGCAATGCCGATCCAGGTGGTCAGGCGATTCATTTTCATGATGGTTTCCTTGCGGTGCAGGGTGAAAAGACGCCCGGATCAGGCGGTGGGAAGGCGAATGTTTTGCGGCCGGGTCAGCACCTCGGGACGCAGGACATCGGCCAGCTGCTCGGGACTCATCAGGCCGCGCTCGATGACCACTTCGGCGACGCCGCGGCCGCTGCGGAAGGCCTCGGCGGCGACTTCGGTGGCGTTGGCGTAGCCGATGTAGGGATTGAGCGCGGTGACGATGCCGATCGAGCGTTCGACCGATTCGCGCAGCAGGTCGCGGTTGGCGGTGATGCCATTGACGCAGTGGTCGGCCAGCACCTTGCAGCCGTTGGTCAGGTGCAGCACGCTCTTGAACAGGCTGTGGGCGATGATCGGCTCGAAGGCATTGAGCTGGAGCTGGCCGGCTTCGGCGGCGAAGGTGGCGGTGGCGTCGTTGCCGATGACCTCGAAGGCGATCTGGTTGACCACCTCGGGAATCACCGGGTTGACCTTGCCCGGCATGATCGACGAACCGGCCTGGCGCGGCGGCAGGTTGATCTCGTTGAAGCCGGCGCGCGGGCCGGAGGAGAGCAGGCGCAGGTCGTTACAGACCTTGGACAGCTTGACGGCGACACGCTTGAGTACGCCTGACAACTGCACGAAGCTGCCGCAGTCCTGCGTCGCCTCGATCAGGTTGGGCGAGGTGACGACCGGGATGCCGCTGATTTCCGCCAGCTTGCGGCAGACCAGCGGGGCGTAGTCGGGGTGGGCGTTGATGCCGGTGCCGATTGCCGTGGCGCCGAGGTTGATCTCGCGGATCAGGAGGGCTGCCTCCTTGAGCCGTTCCTCGTCTTCGCCCAGCATCACGGCGTAGGTGGAAAACTCCTGGCCGAGCGTCATCGGCACGGCATCCTGCAACTGGGTGCGGCCCATCTTCAGCACGTCGGCGAATTCGTCGGCCTTGCGCTCGAAGGCCTTGCGCAGATAAGCCATGGCGTCGACCAGGCGGAAGATGCCGACGTAGGTGGCCAACTTGAGCGCCGTCGGATAGACGTCGTTGGTCGACTGGCTCATGTTGACGTGCTCGTTCGGGTGCAGCGCCTTGTAGTCGCCGCGCGCCTTGCCGAGGATTTCGAGGGCGCGGTTGGCGATCACCTCGTTGGCATTCATGTTGGTCGAGGTGCCGGCGCCGCCCTGGATGACGTCGACGACGAATTGATCGTGCAGCTGGCCGTCGATCACCTCGCGGCAGGCGGCGACGATGGCGTCGGTACGCGTCGCGTCGAGCAGGCCGAGCTGCCGGTTGGCCTGGGCGGCGGCCTTCTTGATCTGGGCCAGGGCGCGGATCAGGTCGGGATAGACGGCGATGGGAATGCCGGTGATGGGAAAGTTTTCCAGCGCGCGCAGAGTGTGCACGCCGTAGTAGGCGCTATCGGGTACTTCGCGGTCGCCGAGCAGGTCGTGCTCGAGGCGGGTGGGGGTGTTCGCCATCTATTGTCTCCTGTGTTTTCGCATGCGACCGGCTTCGAGGCCGGGTTGGGTATTTCATTGCATGTGCCGTGCCAGGGTTTTGGTGTGATCTAAGTGATTGATTTGTAGTTGGTTGATCCCCCTGTGCCGTTCGGAGGGGGTCGGAAAACCGAATGTCGGGTATGGCGGGTGTTCGGAAATCCGAATGCGGCTGCCGGGACTCTCTTCCCGGGCGGTCTTTCTGCGGTCAGCGAGGCAAACCTGCTAATATTTCCGATCCGCTGCAATGCAACATAACCAAACCATAATGTCCCCCCCACCATCTGATCGCATGAGCCCCGAGGAACGCCGCGTCGGAGCCTCGCTGGCATCCATCTTTGCCCTGCGCATGCTCGGGCTGTTCCTGATCCTGCCGGTGTTCTCGGTGTATGCCAAAACCCTTCCGGGGGGCGACAACCTGGCGCTGGTCGGCTTCGCCCTCGGCGCCTATGGCCTGACCCAGGCTTTTTTCCAGATTCCCTACGGCATCGCTTCCGATATCTTCGGGCGCAAGCGCGTCATCGTCGCCGGCCTGCTCGTTTTCGCGCTGGGCAGCTTCGTCGCCGCCTGGGCGCCGGACATGACCTGGATCATCGTCGGTCGCGTGCTGCAGGGCATGGGCGCCATTTCGGCCGCGGTCACCGCGCTGGCCGCCGACCTGACGCGCGAGGAGCATCGGACCAAGGTAATGGCGATGATCGGTTCGTC
>CALJZP010000297.1 GCA_937983545.1 uncultured Azonexus sp. | reverse complement strand
GTGTACCACCCGGCGTAGCGGTCGATCAGGCAGGTCAGGAAGAGATTTGCTTGTTCCCGGGAGACGACTTGAGCCAGCGGGAACCACAGGCAGAAGCCTCGTCCATCGACCGAAACGGGGGGGGCGGGGAGTTCCAGATCGTCCTGGATGCCGTGAAAAATGCTCGCCACCCGTTCCCAGTCGCCGGGGCGGCGGAAAACAAGCCGGAGCAGGCGATGCCCTCCCGGTGTTGCCAGTTTGTCCCCTGCTTCCCCGCCGGGCGATACCGGCTTGCCCGGCAGGCCGAAGAGGCGGTGTCGCTCGGCATTGAGTCTGTTCATGATGAGTGGCGTCGTTTCAAGGCGATTGCAAGGGGCGAAGTGTCGCAAATCGCCGGGGCGGTTGCACGCTTATCGATTCGCAACGCTTTCGAGGCGGTAGCCGAGGCCACGGACGGTGTGAATCAGCGGATCGTGGCTCGCATGGTCGATTTTGGCCCGCAGGCGGCGGATGTAGACGTCCACGACATTGGTCAGCGGGTCCTCGCTGACGCCCCAGACGTTGGCAAGGATGCGTTCACGGCTGAACAGCCGGCCCGGGGCACTCATCATCAGTTCGAGCAGTGCGAGTTCCTTCGCCGTCAGCTGCAGTATGCTGCCGCCGCGCGTGGCCTGCATGCGTTCGCGGTCGAACACCAGGTCGGCTACCTGCAGACGGTTGGGCGTCGTGCGCTGGACATCCCTGCCGCGTCGAGCCAGCGACTCCAGGCGGGCCAGCAGTTCTTCGAAATCGAAGGGTTTGGGCAGGTAGTCGTCCGCACCCAGGCGCAAACCGGCGACACGGTCTTCCACGGCCCCGAGCGCGGAGAGAATGAGGATGGGCAGGGCCACACCTTCGGCGCGCAGGGTCTGGCATATCTCCAGCCCGCTGGTTCCGGGGAGCATCAGGTCGAGCACGATGACGGCGGATTGCCTTTCCGTGGCGCATTCCCGCGCCAGTCTGCGCGCCGAACTCAGGCCGCTGATGCCGTCACCGGCCGTTTCCACCCGATGTCCTTCCGCCCGCAAGCCACGGCCGAGGAAATCGGCGATGCGCGGATCGTCCTCGATGACCAGGATGTTCATGCAACCTCTCCTTCGAGCATCTCTTGTTGCGCAACGGGGAGACTCAGCATGGCACGCGTACCGCTGGCGCCGCTCTCCAGTATCAAGCTGCCGCCGTGCGCCTGGGCCAGCGCCTGGGCGATGCTGAGGCCGAGTCCGCTGCCCTCGGCACTGTGCAGGCGGGCCTGCGTGCCCCGGAAATGCCGGTCGAATACATGGGGCAGTTCTTCCCGCGGAATGCCGATACCCTGATCTTCGATGGTCAGCAGCACACGGGCCGGGTGGTGCGCCTCGCGTTCCTGGGTCAGCACCTCGACCCGGACACAGCCGCCGGTGCTGGAGTAGCGCGTTGCGTTGTCGAGCAGGATGCCCAGAAGCTGGCGTAGCCGCAGCGGGTCGCCTAGCACCACGTGACCACCCGTCATGCGGGGCGGACCGATCAGGCAGAGGCCTTGTTGTTCGGCCAGCGGGCGGGCCTGGATAACGGCTTCGGTGGCCAGTTCGTCGATATCGACAGGTATGCGGCGCAGCGACAGGGAGTCGATGTCGTTGCGGGCCATGCTGAGCAGGTCGTCGATGACCGAGCCGAGCTGGCGTGCGGTATCGACGATGCGGGCCAGCGCCTGACGGTATTCGACGGCCGGCTTATCCACGCCGCGCAAGGTGATTTCCGCCTCGCCGCGGATGACCGTGGTCGGCGTGCGGAGTTCGTGGCTGATGTCGGCAAACAGCCGTCGCCGCCGGCTATCCGCCTCGCGCAGCGCAGTCAGGGCGTCGGCCAGTTCGCCGGTCCGCGCCGCCACCTGTTCCTCCAGCTGTTGGCGCTGGGCGGATTCGCGTTGCCGGTGCTCCTCGAGTTCGGCCGCCAGCGCGTTGACGCTGCGCGCCACTTCGGAAAACTCGTCGTTTCCCGAGAGCGGGATGCGATGGCTCAGCTTTCCCGCCTGCAGGGCATCGGCCCCTTCGCTGAGCAGTTGCAGCGGCCGCCTCAGTTCGCGGCCGAAGTAGAAGAGGGCGATCAAGGTCACGATACCCAGCGCCCCGGCGACGCCGAGCCATAACCAGCGCACGACCGCCAGACGCGCATCCGCCGCGGCGCGTTCGCGCTGGACGGCCGCCGATTCGCGGGCAATGTTCTCGGCCACCAGTCGGCGCACGTCGTAGCCGTCGGCGACGTCGAATACCCGCGAATGGGCAGCCCAGGCGGACCGCCAGTCGGTGTCGCGGGCCAGCGGCCTGGCTTCGTCGACCGACTTGATCAAGGCGGTGACGCTACGTTCCAGCACCGCCAGCGCTTCGGCGCGCCGCAGGTGTTCTTCGCGGGCTTCGACGCTGCCGTCGAGTTGTATTGCCTGTTCGACCAGCACTTTCAGGCGCTGGACCGTCCCCTGCATCGCCGTCTCGAGTTCGTCGCGCTGGGCAAGGTCGGCCTGCGTGCCCTGCTGCATCTGGGCGACCCAGGTACGCAGCCGCTGTTTCTGGGCGGATAGCTGAATGAAGCTGGTCGCAATGTCGCTGGCCACGCGGCCGCGCACAACCTGATGTTCGATGGCGACCAGCGACATGGCGGCGAGCAGGGCGGCGAGGACGATGACTGCGGCAATCAGGCCGAGAACGAAGGTAAGGCGGAGTCGAAACATCGGTCTATTCTCCGTATCGGTTGCGGCGCACACAATCGTTCATCTGGCGTTCATCAAGGCGATCTGTATTTCTCATCTTTCGCTCAGGCTGGATTCAACTGCAACGTTTGAAATAGAGGGGTCGGCATGCGGTGTCATGCCTGTTGAAGCAACCGTAACCCCCAAAGGAGTTTGCAACATGAAGCGTACGTCAATTGCCATCGCGATGCTCTGTTTCGGTGGCGCCGCCCTGGCCCAATCCCAGGCTATCGTCGTCAATCAGGCCATCACCCAGGCCGAAGTGCAAGCCGCCCAGCAGGGCTGGTGCCAGGCGCTGCTCGACATTGGCGCCACTTATGCCAAGTCCGGCCAACCTGCCGCCAAGGCCCTTGCCGAGAAGGTGATCGACAGCGCCTATGGCTACCAGATGGGCGCCGTGCTGTTCAAGCCGACGCTGACGGTGAATCCGCAGACTTTCCGTCCGACCCGCGCCGGTGCCTTGTCCTATTTCGTCGGCGGCGATCCGGCATTCCCGAAGGATAGCGGTTTCGCGCTCAAGGGGTGGACCAAGTGCGAAGTGGCCAACAACGCCATTTTCATTGCCGGCAACAGCGCCACGACCATGGGCAAGGTCAGCTTCACCGGCAAGGAAGGCAAGGTCACCACGGTCGACAAGACCTGGAAATTCGTCAAGGACGACGCCGGCAGCTTGCGCATCGTCGTGCATCACTCGTCGCTGGAATACGCCGGCAGCTGAGTCGGGGAGTGACCGTCAGGTCGGGCAAGGTGCCCGCCTTGACGGGCTTTGCTCAATCCGGGCCGGACTGACTATTGCGGCGTACCGCGGGCTGCCAGCGTGCGGATGATCGTGACGCAATCGACATCCGACTGGTGGTAGGCTGATTTGACGTAGTCGATGTAGGCGCGATCTTCCGAGTTCGGGGTGTTGCCGAAACTGGTGGCATAGGCGAAGCGCAGGAAGAGGGCATCCGGCTCCGGTTCCTCGATGGAAATGGTCAGGCTGCCGCCGGCGTGCTGCTCGCTGGGCAGGATGTCGAAGCGAACCCACTGCTGTTCCAGCAGGGTGACCCGGTCATGGATGACCGCCGCGCCGAAGTCGAGCTTGCGCAGCAGGTGGTCGGCATGGCGTTCGACGATGGTGCAGCTTTCCAGCCCGGGCAGGAAAGGAACGGCATCGTCGACGCGGTGGAGCAGGCCCTGCCAGAGCTGGTCGCGGCTGAGCGGGGCAATCAGCGGATTCTGCAGGTCGTTGATCTGGATGAGATGTTCGAAATTCATGGCCCGATGTTAGCATTCCAGCCATGCAACTCGAACGACTCCTCCAGAAACACGGCTTTGGCACGCGCAAGGGATGCCGGGCGCTGATCCGCAACGAACGCGTCGCCGTCAATGGCGAAATCTGCGACGATCCCTTTGCCGATATTCCGACCGAAGGCCTGGTCTTTTCAGTCGATGGGGTCGATTGGCCCTACGCGGAATTTGCCTGCCTGATGCTCAACAAGCCGGCCGGCTACGAATGCTCGCGCAAGCCGCAGCATCATCCGTCGGTGCTTGAATTGCTGCCGGTTCAGCTGCGCGAACGCGAGGTCCAGCCGATCGGCCGTCTCGACGAGGATACGACCGGCCTGCTGCTGATCACCGACGACGGGCAATTGAACCACCAGCTGTCGTCGGCCAGGCGCAAGGTGCCGAAGGTCTATCTGGCGACCACGAAGCATCCGCTGGATCAGGCGCAGATCGACCAACTGCTCGCCGGCGTCCTGCTCAATGACGAACCGGAGCCGATTGCCGCTGCCGGAGCCGAAATCGCCGGGGAAAACCTGTTGCGCCTGACCGTTACCGAAGGCAAATACCATCAGGTCAAGCGCATGGTTGCCGCCGCCGGCAACCGGGTCGAAGCCCTGCATCGCGAGGCGGTCGGCGAGCTGACCCTGCCGGCCGACCTCAAGCCCGGCGAATGGCGCTGGCTGTCGGCCGACGACCTGAAAAAACTGGGATACGTGAAATGACCCTGACCGAAATGCGCTATGTCGTTGCCCTGGCGCGCGAGCGCCATTTCGGCCGGGCGGCGGATGCCTGCCATGTCAGCCAGCCGACCCTGTCGGTCGCGCTCAAGAAGGTCGAGGGCCAGATTGGCGCTCCCTTGTTCGAGCGCGGCGCCAACGATGTCCGCATCACGCCGCTGGGCGAGCGCATTGTCGCCCAGGCGCGCCGGGTGCTCGACGAGGCGGTCAAACTGGAAGAGATCGCCGAAGCCACCGGCGATCCGATGAGCGGGCAACTGCGTGTCGGCATTATCTACACCATCGCGCCCTACCTGCTGCCGCAACTGATTCCGGCCCTGAACAAACAGGCACCCAAGATGCCGCTGTTCCTGAAGGAAGACTTTACGGGCAACCTGATTCCCGCGCTCAAGGCCGGCGAACTCGACGTCATCGTCATTGCGTTGCCGTTCAGCGAACCCGGTCTGGTCGCCCAGCCGGTTTACGACGAACCTTTCCGTGTCGTCGTTCCGGCCAGCCACCCCTGGGCCTCGCACAGCGAGGTCAATGGCGACGAACTGGATGGCCAGAACCTGCTGCTGCTTGGCCAGGGGAACTGTTTCCGCGACCAGGTCCTGGAATCCTGCCCGCGCCTGAGTGCGCCGGATGCCCTCGAGCATTCGCTCGAAGGCAGCTCGCTCGAAACCATCCGTTACATGGTCGCCAGCGGCGCCGGTGTGGCCGTCATGCCCAGCACCGCAGCCGATCCGCTGATGACCAAGGAGCCGCTGGTCAAGGTATTGCCCTTTGCCGGGGTACAGCCCAAACGCACCGTCGGACTCGTCTGGCGCGTGACTTTCCCCCGCCCGCAAGCCATTGACGCCGTGCGCGCGGCTTTGCTCTCCTGCCAGCTTCCCGGGGCCACCGCAACGCGCTGAAGTTCCACGTGGAACCGGGGGGCCATGTTGTGCTGCGTGCACAAAAAAGGGCCGGCTTGGTGGCCGGCCCGATATTGGCGACTTGAATCGCCCTGGCGGAATTACTTCTTCATGCCGTCCTTGGCCATACCATCCTTAGCCATACCGTCCTTAGCCATACCGTCCTTGTGCATGCCGTCCTTGGCCATACCGTCTTTAGCCATGCCATCCTTGGCCATGCCATCTTTCTTCATGCCGTCCTTGTGCATGGCTTCCTTCTTCATACCATCCTTGGCCATGGCATCCTTCTTCATTTCGTCAGCATGCACGGAGGCAACACCGAGGGACAGGGCGGCGGCGGCGATCAGGGAAAACAGTTTCATTTCAAGCTCCTTGTATCAGTAAGTAAAAAAACACACGACAAAAAGTCATAAACCGGCGAACCAGTTGTAGCCCTGGTCCTCCCAATAACCGCCGGGGTATTCGTTCGTCACGAAAATCGCCCGGACATGCTTCGGGTTCTTGAAGCCCAGCTTGGTCGGCACCCGGATCTTCAGCGGGAAGCCGTTCGGCGCGGGCAAAACATCGCCATCCTGCCGGAAGGCCATCAGCGTTTGCGGATGCAGGGCCGTTGCCATGTCGATGCTGGTGTAATAATCGTCGGCGCACTTGAAACCGACGTAACGGGCCGAGGTGTCGGCGCCAACGCGCTCCAGGAAATGACGGAGCGGCGTGCCGCTCCATTGGCCGACGGCGCTCCAGCCCTCGACACAGATATGGCGCGTTGTCTGCGTGACTTGCGGCAGCGCGTACAACTCGGCCAGGCTCCACGGCTTGCGCTCGCGGATGAGACCGGCCAGTTCGAGACTGAAATCGGCCGCCGAAACAGCCGGAATACCGTCCTCGTCGTAGAAGGCGTTGAACGGGAAGGGGCGGACGATGGCGGAAGCCGGGTATTCCTCGACCAGACGCTTGGGGTCGAACAGTTTGGCCTGCACCGTGTCGTTCCACGAGGAGATCTTGCGCAGGGCATTCTCGACGCCCACCTCGTCGGTCACGTTGCAGCCGGCGAGCAGCGACAGGGCACCCATCGACAGGCCCTGGCGCAGGAAGAGACGACGCTCGAGGCTGGCTATTTCGCGATTGCGCAGGGCGGCGAAACGTTCGCCCATCTTGAGTTTGATCATTGCGGGCTCCTGACCGTCGGCAAACGGCCGATCAACATGGCGAGCAGCGTCCTGGGCACGAGCACGACCATCAGGACATGGACGGCGGTAACGGCCAGGGTCAGCGCCATGGCGACGAAATGCACGACACGCGCCGTGTCGAAACCACCGAACAATTGGACCAGCGGTGCCAGTTGCACCGGTTTCCAGATCGCCAGCCCGGACAAGGCGAGCAGGGTGATGCCGAGGATGAGCGCGATATAGGCGGCTCGCTGCGCAGCGTTATAGACGGACAGGTCGTCGTGCGCCAGGCGACCGCTGAAGGCGGCGCGGATGTCGGCCCAGACGGCGGCCGGCGATACCGGCCACAGCTTGCGGCGGAAATGGCCGCAGAGGAAACCGTGGCCGAGATACAGCAGGCCGTTGAGCGCGAGCAGCCACATGGCGGCGAAGTGCCAGAGCAGCGCACCGCCCAGCCAGCCACCGAGGGTCAGTTCGCTGGGCAGGCGGAAAGCGAAGACGGGCGAGGCGTTGTAGATTTTCCAGCCGCTGAGCAGCAGGATCAGGAAAGCCAGCGCATTGAGCCAGTGCGTGAGGCGGACGATCCTGCCGTGTATCGTCGGTGAGGCGGGCAGGCGCCCGGTGCGGGCATCGGACATGGTCGGCGGCTCCTGCTTCATGACTGGCTCGCGCACAGCGGCAAGGACAAGGCTTGCAGCACGTCGCGGCTGTGCGGGTTCTGCACGAAGGCGACGATGCCCAGGTCGGATGCGGCGGCTCCCTCGGGAAGCGCGAGACGCAGCGTCTCGTTCAAAACCTGCCCGGGTGCGAGGACTTTCGGGCCGATCCATTCGCGCACCACGTAATCGTGGCGCAGGGTGGCCCCCCGGTTTTCGCCGGCCCGGACCGATGTCGTCAAACCGTTCTGGTAAAGCGCGACATACACCGCTGCGGCTTCCTGCCCCGGCTTCAGGCGTACTTCGAGGCGTACCGGCAGGTTGCGTCCCTCGGCCTTTTGCGAGGTCAGCGATACGTCGGCACCGGCCGGCTTGCGCGCCGCTTCCTGCAAAGCGGCATCCAGGTCGGACGAGGGCCTGGCCGAACGCCAGCTCCGACCCTGGACAAAGAACTGCGGGGTATAGACAACGGTATTGCCGGCGGCAGCCACCTGTTCCTGCTGGCGGGCCGAAAACAGCGGCTTGGCGAAGGCATCCTTCCAGCCAATGTAATCCCAGTAGTCGACGTGCAGCGCCAGCGGCACCACGCGGCCGGCCCAATCGGCGCGCTGGCGCACGGCGCTCAGCCAGCGGTCGGCGGGCGGGCAACTGCTGCACCCTTCCGACGTATACAGTTCCAGCAGCGCGACACGATGTTCGGGGCTGTGTGCCGTGCAGGCCGGCACCGCTGCCATGGCTGCCGATGCGGCGCCGATTGCCAGGCTGCCAAGCAAGCTGTGTCGTAAACCCCGTTTCATGGTCTTGAACCTTTCGTCGTATCGGGCGATGCACCCTCGTGGCACACGCCTGTACACGCTTAGTCGCCGCATCGCCGTTTTTCTTACACGGCTGGATTTATTTTTTTAGGGGCGTAGCCGATCGGGTGATGGCTGGTTTCCGGGCGAGATGCCGGAAACGCTTGAAGAAAAGACGGTATGGGGTGCGAAATGCTTGCCTTGGCCGGAAACAGCCAGAAAATAACGCGTGCGGAGCGTACGGGCATACGGCGGTTAGAACCACCGATACGCACCGGTCAAGGTGGGGGATTGCGGGAAACGCCGAGGCTAACGCGGCGCCTTCCGGCGTCCGCGTCAATTGCTTGCTGTTATTTGCTCAGGCGAGCCGTTCAGCTTTCCGCATCAGCCTTCTTTTTGGCAGGCGCCTTGGGCTTGGCGACCTTCTTCTCGAATTCGAAGCCGACCTTGCCACCCTGAGCGACGAGATAGGCCGAGAATTTACGGCGCGTGCGGTTGGAGACGAACTCCTTCAGCAGGTCGGTCTTGCCGTCGGTCAGCAGCTTCTTCATCTGCACCGCATCGATCGGTTGCTGCAGGATGATCTTGCCGGAACGGAAATCGCAGGTCTTGCTGGGGCCAACTGCCTTTTCGCAGACGTAGTTATTGCCGTTGTCGTAAACATTGGCGGCACATTTGGGGCACTGGCCGAGCGCCTCCTGGCCGGAGAAATCGACGGCTTCGGCTTCGCCATCGTCGCCCGCCTTGTCCTGGCCGAAATCGAATTCCGGCTGCAGGTCGGCGTTGAGCTTGATGGCGGCGGCGAAACTGCGGCCCATCTTGTTGCGGAAGCCGGTCAGCGGGCCGACCTGTTTTTCGGTGAGCAGGGTTTCGATCTCGGCCGGTTCGTACTGGCGGCCGGCGACGATCTTCCACAGCGCGTAGTCGCAACTGCCGCACTGGAATTTCTTGTAGGTCTCGCGGATCTGGCCGCCGCACTTGGGGCAGGGCGCGGCCAGCACGCCGAAATCGCCGGGGATGGTGTCGGCTTCGTACTGCTTGGCGCGCTCGACCATGTGGCGCGTCATTTCGGCGATTTCGCGCATGAATTCGTCGCGCGTGAATTCACCCTTCTCGATGCGGCCGAGCTTCCATTCCCAGTCACCGGTCAGTTCCGGCTGCGTCAGTTCGTTGATGCCCAGGCCGTTGAGCAGGGTCATCAGCGAGAAAGCCTTGGCGGTCGGGATCAGCTCGCGGCCTTCACGGTGCATGTATTGCTCGCCGAGCAGGTTTTCGATGATCTGGGCGCGGGTGGCCGGGGTGCCGAGGCCGCGGCCGGCCATCGCTGCCTTCAGTTCCTCGTCATCGACCATCTTGCCGGCGCCTTCCATGGCCGACAGCAGGGTGGCTTCCGAGTAGCGCGGCGGCGGTTTGGTGGCGTTGGCCTTGACGATGACTTCGTCGGTCTTGACCTTTTCCTTGGGCTCGACGGCGACCAGGTTGCCTTCGTCGCCTTCCTGGCCTTCCTTGCCATGCACGGCGAGCCAGCCCGGATTGACCAGCACCTTGCCCTCGGTCTTGAAGGGATGGCCCTCGACGCGGGTGATGCGGGTGGTGACCAGGTAT